>CANNMD010000049.1 GCA_947505655.1 Acidimicrobiaceae bacterium
AGAGGCTGGAGTTTCCGGCGATCCCACATCGCCGTGGCGCTGGATCGTCGATCCCATCGATGGCACCAGCAACTTCGTGCGCGGCATCCCCGTGTGGGCCACGCTGATTGCGCTCACCCATGCCGAACACGGACCCGTCGTCGGCGTGGTGTCTGCTCCGGCGATGCAACGCCGCTGGACCGGCGCTGTTGGGCTCGGCGCCACGGTCAACGGCAAACCGATTCACGTCTCCAACATCTCGAACCTCGCCGACTCGCAGGTGTGCGTCACGTATAGCTCGGGTTGGGACAAGGTCGGCCTCACCGCAAAGCTGGTTGAGTTGCAACAGTCGGCATACCGCGCTCGCGGGTTCGGCGACTTTTGGCAACACATGCTCGTGGCCGAAGGGGCGATGGAAATCGCAGTCGACGCCATCGGCGTGCAGCCGTACGACCTCGCCGCGCTGCAAGTGGTGGTCGAAGAGGCGGGCGGCACGTTTACCGACCGGCTTGGCGTGCGTACCTTCGAGTCCAACTCAGCAGTCAGCTCAAACGGTCTGATGCACAGCGACGTGATCCGTCGCATCGGTCCAACGCCATGACCGATCT
Organism: Acidimicrobiaceae bacterium; assembly: GCA_947505655.1. Classification (GTDB taxonomy): domain Bacteria; phylum Actinomycetota; class Acidimicrobiia; order Acidimicrobiales; family Ilumatobacteraceae; genus WLMZ01. Next base: position 588 of record CANNMD010000049.1, read on the forward strand.
GGTCATTCGCAACGCACGACTCGTCGATGGGTCTGGAGCCGACGCGCGAATGGTCGACGTCAGCGTTACAGGCGACCGCATTACCGGCGTCGACGAAGCCGGCACTGCGTCTACGAGCCACGCCGGGCGCACCATCGATGCCGACGGTTTGCTGCTCACCCCGGGCTGGGTCGACGTTCATACTCACTACGACGCACAGGTCAGCTGGGACCCATGGCTCACGCCGTCGTCGTGGCACGGCGTCACCAGCATCGTGATGGGTAACTGCGGTGTTGGCTTCGCCCCGGCGCAAGCCGACCGTCACGAATGGCTCATTGAGCTCATGGAGGGTGTCGAAGACATTCCCGGCTCGGCAATGACCGAAGGCATCTCGTGGGAGTGGAGCACCTTCCCTGAGTACCTCGACGCAATCGAACGCAGGCCGCACGCCATCGATGTCGGCACGCAGATCGCGCACGGCGCATTACGTGCATACGTGATGGGCGAGCGTGGCGCGGCCAACGAGTCAGCCACCGCCACCGACATCACCCACATGGCCGCTCTCGTCGAAGAAGCGCTTCGCGCCGGCGCCCTCGGGTTCAGCACCAGCCGCACTCCGTTGCATCGCAGCAAGAGTGGCGAGCTCGTGCCCGGCACCACCGCCGAGGCCAGCGAACTGCTCGGCATCGGCGAAGCCATTCGCCGAGTGGGGCACGGCGTTTTTCAGTTTGCACCAGAGCACACCCGACTGCCTGTCGACGAATGGCCGTGGATGCGCCAGTTGGCCGAGCTCACTGGCCAACCGGTGTGCGTAAATCTCAATCAGCCCGACTCCGCGCCCGAGGTGTGGCGCGAAGTGCTCGGCCTGCTCGACTCCGCCGCTTCCGACAACGTGCCTCTGTACGCCCAAATCGCTGGCCGCTCAATCGGAATTCTCTACTGCCTGCACGGCAGCGTGCACCCACTGCTGTTTCACCCTGCGTATGCCGAGATTGCTCATCTGCCAATGCCCGAGCGACTCGCGGCGCTCAGCGAGCCAGGGCGTCGGCATCGCATCATCAACGAAGTACCCGACGACGGCGGGCTGTTTCGCTCGGCTGTGCTCAACAAACTCGACCGCATCTATCCGGTAGATGGCGCCAACATCGATTACGAGCCCGACGCAAACGCCTCGGTGCTCGCTCACGCGCAGGCGCGTGGTGTGCCAGCGATGCAACTGTTACTCGATCAGCTCACCAGCCTGAGCGGCAACGGCATGATCTACGCGCCGTTCTTCAACTACAGCTACGGCGATCTCTCGATGACCTTCGAGGCGACCCAACATCACCGCACCCGAATGGGTCTCAGCGATGCGGGCGCACATTGCGGGGCTATCTGCGACGGCGGCACGCCAACATTCATGCTCACTCACTGGACCCGCGATCGCACGCGAGGGCCGCTGCTTCGTCTCGAACATGTTGTGCATCGCCAAACCCAGCAGACGGCTCAGTTGTACGGGCTGAACGATCGCGGCCTTGTGGCGCCCGGCATGCGCGCTGATCTCAACCTCATCGACTACAACGCATTGGCATTCGAAATGCCGAGCATGGCGTTCGACCTGCCGGCACAGGGCCGACGGCTCGTGCAGAAGGCTCGTGGTTACCGCGCCACGTTCGTGGCCGGTGTGCAAACCGTAGACAGCGACGAGTTCACCGGCGCCTTGCCAGGTCACCTCATTCGTGGTCCGCAGCGAGCCTGACCGAGTAGTTACTCAACGAGGTCTGTGTCTCGCGGACCGAACGAGAAGAAGTGTTTGAGGTACGGCGTCGGGTCGGCATTGCCCCAGTCGTACGCAGCCACCTGTGCGACACTTCGACGTCCGAGCAATGACCGGAACAACTCGAAACGGCTTGCCCGCAGGGTGACCGGCGCATCGGATGCACCAATCTCGTCGCCTTCGGTGGTGACCACCCGAACCGCTGGAAGACCGGCGGCTTGCACATTGGCGACGAAACCGCCAGCGATAATCGGTATTGCCCACTGGCCAAAGTTCTCGGGAAGCGAGGCCTCGAGACCAAGCGCTCCACGCAGATCGGCCTCGTGCGCGTATAGATCGAACACCGCCCGGATCGGTACGCCCGGCTCCCCAGAAGAGAGCACCGATTCGAGTATCGGCGCGTCCTGAGTCCATCCGGCGAGCAGATCGCTGAGGCTCGTGTGTTGGTGACGCGCAACCTGCGCGGCAGTCCACGGGTCGGTGGTCACCCCGTCGAGATTGCCGGTGCGCACGTCTTCGGTGATGCCACGCAGGTGGGCTACCACGTCGTGCACGGTCCACTCAGGGGTGGCCGGGCAGGTCTGATTGGCCGCGTGGTCGGAGAGAGCGGCTGTCATCTCCGTGATTCGCGCGCGTGCCGATGCGTACAACGCTCCCAATCCGTGAGGCATGACCGAACTGTACGCCACTTCGCTTCAAAACAGTTTACATGGGCGCGATTTGGGACAGCTGCTGTCCCAAATCGCGCCCATGCAACTGGGGTTGGGGCTGGGCGGGGCTGGGCGGATCGAGGCGGTTCAGGGCGAGTGGCTCTACTGTGGCCACGAACCGCATCACTCAGGAGCCACCATGAACCTTGACGACTACCTTGCCGCGCTAGAAACAAACAGCGAGATGCTGGCCGTTGCAGCCACGGCCGCTGGGTTCGATGCGTCATTGCCAACATGCCCCGAGTGGTCGATGCGTGAGCTCGTGCTGCACCTTGGTGAAGTACAGCGTTGGACGGCAGCGATCGTGCGCAATCAGGTCACCAACCCCGCCAACGGTGTGGGCGATTTTCTCGGCGCACTCCCCGACGACACAGAGCTGATGAGTTGGTTCGTCGCTGGCGCAGCGTTGCTCGGCAACACCTTGCGCAATGCCGACCCCGATGTCGAATGCTTCCGCTTCCTCGAAGACCCACCATCGCCACTGTTGTTCTGGGCGCGGCGGCAGTCGCTCGAAGCGGTCATTCACCGCATCGATGCGCAGCTGGCGGGCGGACCAAGCTCACCGATTCCGGCTGTGCTCGCTGCCGATGGAATCGACGAAATGCTCACTGGATTCGCGCCACGCAAGCGCACTCCCCTGCACAGCACCAACACTGTCGTGTTGCAGGTGGCCCCAACCGATGTCGCCTCGGCTTGGCGCGTCACGATCAGCGATCAGACGCCGGTCACTGTGCGAACTGCTGGCGATGCCGACTGCACCGTGAGCGGTACGAGTTCAGACATCTACGAAGCGTTGTGGAACCGCCGCGGTCTCGACTCATTGATCGTTAACGGAGACGGGTCGGTGCTCGACGCTTTTCGCGAGAACGTGAAAGTGCGCTGGGGCTGAACTGCGCCAACGAATGAACCGCGCCAACGAATGAACCACGCCGATGCTCAGTGGTAGTACGGGTTCTCGCCGCTGGTGTGATCGGTGATGTCTTTGACCTGATCGATGCCTTCAACTTGTTCGACGATCGTGGTCTGCACACCATCGAGCATGGTCATGCGACTCATTGAGCAGCCGTGACAACCGCCGCCCATCGTGAGAAAGGCGGTGCCGGCTTCGTCGTGGCCCACAAAGGTAACAAAGCCGCCGTGAGCGGCAAGCGCCGGATTGACCTCGACGCTAATGATGGCTTCGATCTCGGCCGACAGTGCATCGTCGCGGACAAGACCCTCGATTGAGGGAGCCAACGGCTTGTTGGGGTTACGAATGACGAGACCCTGCGACTCTGTGAAATCGAGCGTGGCGCCCTTGAGCAGCTCGATGTCTTTGGCGGGGATGATGATCTTGAGGCCATCGTGCGTGCGCACCTCATCGGTGAACGCGGCCTTGGTGGTGATTTCGAACGACAGGTCGTAACGAAAGTCGGCACCTGGATCGCTGATGATCTCGAGCCGAAGCCCGAGTCGATCGGTTTCAGGCTCGTCGTCGCGCATCGTAATGATCTGCGTATGCGCTGCTGAGGTGACCGAAATGATCTGATCGTTTTCGACTTGCGCTGAAATTTGGCTCACCTCAAAAACGCTACCGGCTCAGTGGTCGGACCGGCTCACCTAGGACCGCCACCGTCGCACTCAATACGTTGGCCAGTGACGTACCCGGCGCCCTCGCTGCACAACCACAACACCACGTTGGCCACATCGAGCGGCTGGCACACCCGGCCGAACGCTGAGCTGGCATCGAGGCCGCGCAAATCGTGCATGTCGCGGTCGCCAGTCATCGCCCGAGCCAGCCGCACGCCCATATCGGTCTCGACTAAGCCCGGCGCGACGATGTTCACGTGCACGCCGTTGCGGCGCTCTTCTTTGGCCAACGTGAGGGCGAGCGCTTCGAGCGCCGCTTTGCCCATGTTGTACGGAGCCCCATTTGGCCCCATGTGCGATGTGGCCACCGAGGACACCATCACGATGTCGCCACGATCGCGCTGACGCATCGAAGGCAACACGAGACGAGAGAGGTGGTGCGCACCGAATGCGTGAGTAGCCACAACGCGCTGCATCTCGGCTGGGTCGGTGTCGGCCACGGCTTGGCCACGAGACGCAATGCCCGCGTTGCACACCAGAAGATCGACGTAGCCGAACTCGGCAATGACGGCTTCGACCATCACACGATCTGCCTCGGCATCGTCGATAGAGGCTTGGAACGCCGCGGCGGAACCGCCAGCGGCCACAATGCCCGAAACCGTTTCGGCGGCAGCCTCGGCATCGCGGCGATAGTTCACTGCGACCGTCGCGCCATGCGCTGCCAACAACTCAGAGATACCCCGGCCAATGCCTCGGCCCCCACCAGTAACTAACGCCACACGACCATCAAGCTGACCCATGCCACTCCTCTTTCCTTCGTCGCGGTTGCGGCTCTCGCAGCACAAGTATGGCAACCTTGAGGGGTGCAAGATGGCAGCAAGAAAGCAATCACCGCAGCATTCTTCGCCAACCTCGGCATTGCTATTGCAAAGTTCGTTGGCTTCGTCATCACCGGCTCCGCGGGCCTTCTCGCTGAAGCAGGCCACTCACTCGCCGACACCGGCAATCAGGCACTGCTCATGTTGGGCGCCAAGCGCTCCCGCCGACCACCAACCCAGCACCACCAGTTCGGGTTCGGCACCGAGCGCTATTTCTGGGCCTTTGTCGTGGCGTTGGTGCTCTTCACCGGCGGCGGCATGTTCGCCTTGTACGAGGGCATCCAGAAACTGATTCACCCGCACGCTGCCGAGAACATCGGTGTTGCAATCGTGATCTTGCTCGCCGCTGTTGCGCTCGAGAGCTACTCGCTTTCCACAGCCATTGCCGAAGCCAAACGCCTGAAGCCAGCCGACATGTCGTACTGGCGTTTCATTCGTACTGCCAAACAACCTGAGCTACCGGTGGTACTCCTCGAAGATGTGGGCGCCGAGATCGGCTTGCTGCTCGCGCTGTTCGGTGTGGTGATGACCAAGATCACCGACAACGCCCGCTGGGACGCCTTGGGCTCCATCGCCATCGGCGTGCTGCTCGGTGTCATCGCCGTGATCCTCGCGGTACGCATGAAGGCGTTGCTCATCGGCGAATCAGCAACTGCGGCTGACCAAAGCGCGGTTGTCGACGCAATCACGTCGGCACCCTTGGTCAATCGGTTGATTCATATTCGCACCCTGCATCTCGGGCCCGAAGAACTGCTCGTCGCAGCCAAGGTCGAGTTCGCCCGCGACCTCAGCATGGCCGAACTCGCGGCGGCAGTCGACGGCGTCGAGCGAGCAGTTCGCTCACGTGTTCCAACCGTGGGCCTCATCTATATCGAACCCGATCTATACCGCGGTGCTCCAGCCTGACCAGGCTGTTCCGGTCAATACACAACCACAGGAGGCAACGTGCGAACACTCGTTACTGGTGCCACCGGATACATCGGCGGGCGGCTTGTTCCAATGTTGGCGCAGCGCAATGTCGCCGTTCGTTGCGTTGCACGCCAGGCCGAGCGGCTTACTGCCCGCGACTGGGCATCGGTCGAAGTACTTGAAGGTGACCTAGCGGATCCATCGGTACTGCCCGAGGCGCTACGCGAGATTGATGTTGCTTACTACCTCGTGCACTCGATGGCATCGGGCACGGCGTTTCGCGAAGTCGATCGGGTGATGGCTGCAAACTTTGGTCGCGCTGCAGCCGACGCAGGGGTCAAGCGAATCATCTATCTGGGTGGCCTCGGCGACCCCGAAGAAGTAGAGAGCAATCACCTCGTCTCGCGTCACGAGGTTGGCCGAGCGTTGGCCTCAGGCGGGGTGCCCGTCGTCGAGTTTCGTGCAGCGGTCATCATCGGCTCCGGGTCGGCGAGCTTTGAGATCATCCGCCACCTCACCGAACGGTTGCCCGTGATGATCACCCCGCGTTGGGTCAACTCGCGGTGCCAGCCGATCGGCATCCGCGACGTGCTCGACTATCTCCTTGAGGCGCTCGAGCATCCCACCGCCGATGGCGTGTACGAAATCGGCGGGCCCGATGTCCTCACGTATCGCGAGATGATGCTGCGTTACGGAAAGGCACGCGGACTTCGCCGCTGGATCTTCTCGCTGAAGGTGCCGCACCCTGAGTTCAGCGCCCAGTTCGTCGACCTGTTGACACCGGTGCCGTACCGCATCGTGCACCCACTGGTTGAGAGCCTGCAGACCGACACCGTGGTACTCAACCCGCGAGCGCTCAACGAGTTCTCCGTACGGCCGGCGGGTTACGACCTTGCGGTGTCACGCGCCCTCCAACGAGTAGCCGACGACAACGTGATCACTACCTGGGCCTCAAGCCTGTCGAGTTTCAGCGACCAACTCCCCGTTGGCGGCGAACTCAACGTGCATGAAGGCATGCTCGCCGATCATTACCGCCGATCCGTCAACGCACCGCCGCTCACAGTTTTCGATGCAATCTGCTCGCTCGGCGGCGACGCCGGATGGCCAGCGGGCAACTTCTTGTGGCAGTTACGCGGGGCGATGGACCGAATCGTTGGCGGCGTCGGCATGCGTCGCGGCCGACGCCATCCACGCGAGCTGCACCTTGGCGAGCCCCTCGATTTCTGGCGCGTTGAGGCGCTCGAAACACCACATCTGCTTCGGCTACGCGCCGAAATGAAGCTTCCGGGACGCGCGTGGCTGCAGTTCGAAGTAGTGGACGACGCGAACGGATCACGCGTTGAGCAAACAGCGTTCTACGAACCACGCGGCGCATTGGGATACGCGTACTGGTGGGCGGTGCACCCATTCCATCGCTTTATCTTCCCGGGCATGCTGCGCGCGATTGCGCGCCAATCTGAAGAGACCGAGGCGCTCGACGTGCTGCGGCGCAAGCCGTGACGAACGAACGAATTAACTGGCTGGCGAAAGCACCACGAGAGGAATCTCGCGGTCGGTCTTGGTCTGATAGCCGGCGTAGTTCTTGTACGTAGCGGTCACGATTGGCCACATCCGTGCACGCTCTTCGGGCGAAGCAACCGTGGCGATCATCGCCTTCGTGGGCGCGCCCTTATAGGCCACCTGCACCTGCGGGTTGTCGCGCAGGTTCACAAACCAAGCCGGGTGCGTGGGGTCGCCACCACGAGACGCAACGATCACGATGTTGTCGCCCTCTTGCAATGGCGACGTGAGCATCACCGAACGCGGCTGACCACTCTTGCGGCCGATGGTGGTGAGTTCGAGCACCGGCATATTGCCAGCGGTCCAGCCCACCTTGCCGAAGCTGACCTTCAGCAGGCAACGGTGAACGGCGTTCATGGTCTTCATTGCAAAGTCACTTGGCATGGGTTTGACCATAGCGGATCGGCGACAGGGCGCTAGCGTGAGCAGTCAACACACGGGGAGCTCGCTGGTTCGGCGGGCTGAGAGGGTGCACGCCAGCGCCGACCCTTCAACCTGCTCTGGGTAATGCCAGCGAAGGGAACTCACGTGCCATCTTCTCGAACTGCCCTAGTCATCGTCGGCGGCTCCGCATTGTCACCCGCAAGCCTTGTTGGCCTTCCGGTAGACGCCTACATCATCGCCGCCGACTCGGGCCTCGACCATGCCGTCGCCGCCGGGCTTCGACCGCATTTAGTTGTCGGCGACTTCGACTCGGTGAAGCCCGAAACGTTGGCCTTGGCCGCAGCCGAGGGAATCGAAATCGAGCAACACTCGCCCGACAAAGACAACACCGACACCGAACTTGCTCTCGCTGCTGCACGTACGTCGCGAGCCACCGACGTTGTGCTGCTTGGTGGCGGCGGCGACAGACTCGACCACTCGATTGCAGCGATCACTGCACTCGGCCATCAATCAATGGCAGCGTTCACAACGGTGTCGGCGCGTTGGGACACCACGATGATCAGCGTGCTGCACGCGCCGCGAGCAATCACGTTTGCCACAGAGCTCGACGCGACCTTCTCACTCCTTGCGCTACACGGAGCCTGCTCGGGCATCGATGTAGACGGCGGACTGTGGCCATTAAGCGATGCCGAGCTGCAACCCGGGTCGAGCCTTGGTGTGAGTAATCGCACCACCGCAAACGAACTCCAAATTCGCGTCCGCACCGGTGTGCTCACCGTGGTGTTCCCACTTCATTTCGGAGGCCAGATATGAATCGGCTCGCAGCAACGGCGCTCACCCTCGCCCTCGCAGCATCTGCCTGCGCGAGCGACTCGAAGCAGGCGTCCGAAGTAGCCCCTTCGTCGCTCACGCTCGTGGCCTACGACTCGTTCAGTCTCAAGCCCGACTCGTTCGATGCGTTCACCAAGAGCACTGGCATTGCAGTCAAGATCGTCACTGCTGGCGACGCTGGAACGATGTTGTCGAAAGCGGCGCTCACGGCCGGAAACCCCGAAGGCGACGTGATGTGGGGCGTCGACAACACGCTGTTGGCGCGGGCCCAACAGGCGCAGGTTTTCTCGCCCTACAAGTCGTCCGAACTCCCAGCACTCGAGCCGACGGCCGTGGCGTTGGTCTCAGGCAACTTGGTCACGCCGGTTGACGAAGGCGACGTGTGCGTGAACTACGACCTCGTCTGGTTCGAGCAGAAGAACCTCGACCCGCCTGCAAACCTCGACGACTTACTCAAGCCTGAGTACAAAGATCTGTTGGTCGTCGAGAACCCAGCCGCGTCTTCTTCGGGCCTTGCGTTCATGCTGGCCACCATCGCCCACGCCGGTGACAGCGCATGGCAGCAGTACTGGACCTCATTGCGCGGTAACGGCGTGAAGGTCGTAGACAGCTGGGACCTGGCGTATTACGAACAGTTCTCTGGCTCTACCGGAAAGGGCGACCGACCGTTGGTTGTCAGCTACGGCACAAGCCCGCCGGCCGAAGTGATATTTGCCGACCCTCGCCCCGACCGCGCCACTACTGGCGTTATCGGCTCAACCTGCTTTCATCAAGTGGAGTTTGCTGGCGTGCTGCGCGGCACGAAGTACCCAACCGCTGCTGGCGCCTTGATCGACTACCTCGTGTCGAAATCGTTTCAAGAGTTGCTGCCACTCACCCTGTTTGTCTACCCGGCACGAACCGACGCTGCGTTGCCTGCGGAGTTCAACGACTTCGCTGTGCGTCCCGCAGATCCACTGGTCGTGTCGCCAAGCGACATCGAAGCAGAGTCGAAGAACTGGATCGCCACGTGGACCAACCTCGTGGTGAGGTGACATGAGCTCCTCGAACCGGTTGCCCCGCCTGCTGCTCGTTGCACTCGCTGCGCCCGCTTCGTTGTTCTTCGCCGTCTTGTATCTTTGGCCGGTTGTCTCGCTGCTGGCCCGCACGCTCACTCTCGATTCGATGCGCGCCGCGATGCACGACTCCGCTCTCCGCCACGTCGTGTGGTTCACCGCCTGGCAGGCCTTGCTCAGCACAGCTTTCACGGTTGTGTTGGGACTCGGCCCCGCATACCTACTGGCGCGTTACGAGTTCACCGGCCGACGGTTAATCACGGCGCTGGTCACGGTTCCCTTCGTGCTGCCCACTGTGGTGGCGGGCGCCGCATTCTTGGCGCTGCTCCCCGACTCCCTTGACCAAAGCGTGACTGCGATCGTGCTCGCTCATGTGTTCTTCAACATTGCAGTAGTCGTTCGTGGCGTCGGCGGCTTGTGGCAGCAACTGCCCACCGATCTCACCGGCGCGGCGCGAACTCTTGGCGCCTCGCCGCTACGCACGATGCGCGAGATCACCCTGCCGCTGCTGGCACCCGCTATCTACGCGTCTGCGAGCATCGTGTTTCTATTCACGTTCACATCGTTTGGTGTTGTGCGACTACTCGGTGGCCCCGCGCACGCCACGCTCGAGGTCGAGATCTGGCAGCGCGCCACGCGCCTCGGAGACGTCAGCGTGGCCGCCGTGCTCTCGGTTGCCCAGTTGCTTCTGCTGGGTCTCACAGTTGCATGGTTCGCTCATCTCCAGTCGCGCCAGCGTCGCGGCCTGCAACTGCAGCCCGCGTCCCAGCGTCAACGCCCGCGGACTTCACGGCAGCGTTCGCTTGTCGCACTCACCTCGGCCGCCATTGTCGTTACGGTCGCCGCACCACTGATCGCGTTGATCGAGAGAAGCCTGCGAACTACCGATGGGCATTCGCTCGCTGCGTGGCGGGGCGTGTTCGGCGCTTCAACAGATCAGCCTGCTCGCCCCACCACGGGCGTTCTCGTCGACCCATTGGCATCACTCGCCACGTCATTCCGGTTTGCCGTGATGGCAACCGCTATCAGCTTGGTGATCGGCGCAACCGCGTCACTCGCAATCGCCGCACTCGGCCGGCGCGGCCGCGTGCTCGATATTGCGCTGATGCTTCCGCTCGGAACAAGCGCCGTCACCATCGGCTTTGGTCTGCTGGTCGCTTTCGATTCCGGTCGCCTCGACTGGCGGGCATCGCCGCTCATGATCCCATTAGGCCATGCGTTGGTGGCCACCCCAATCGTGGTGCGCGTGGTGTTGCCTGTGTTGCGCTCGGTCGACGCTGTGCTGCGCGACGCTGCATCCACGTTGGGTGCATCGCCCGTGCGAGCATGGCGCGAGATAGAAATTCGTCTCATCGCTCGCCCACTCGCCACCGCTGCAGGCTTCGCAATGGCCATTTCGCTTGGGGAGTTTGGGGCAACGAGTTTCCTCACCCGCCAAGGGCGCGAGACTCTGCCCATCGCAATCGAACGGCTTCTCAACAGTCCCGCTTCCCTGCTACACGCGCAGGGTTACGTGCTTGCCACCGTGCTCGCAGCCCTCACCTTTGTGATCGTGGCGGCCATCGAGACCACCAGCAATCGAGTTGATCGCCGTGCTTGAGGTTCGCGAACTCACCATGCGGTTCGAGCAGCGCGTGCTGTTTACTCAGGCCTCGCTGACCGTGGCCGACGGCGAGATCGTGGCGCTGCTTGGTCCATCGGGCTCGGGCAAGAGCACATTGCTCAAGGTGATCGCCGGTCTGCTTGATCCAGATGAGGGTCGCATCTTGCTCGGCAACGTAGACATCACAACGGTGCCTACACATCGGCGCGACATCGGCATGGTGTTCCAAAACGAGCAACTCTTTCCGCATCGAACCGTCGCGCAGAACATCGAGTTCGGTCTGCGCATGCGTCGCTGGAACTCGCAGCGACGCGCTGAGCGCGTCACTGAATTACTCGAACTCATCGGCATGTCTGGCTTCGAACGGCGGCGAGTTACCGACCTGTCTGGTGGCGAAGCAAAGCGCGTTGCGCTCGCCCGCACGCTTGCCCCATCACCACGCATTGTGTTGCTCGACGAACCGCTCACCGGCCTCGACCGCGAGTTGCACGACCAGTTGGCGCGCGATCTGCATCAACTCCTGCGCACCACAGCAACAACGGCGTTGGTCGTCACCCACGACCGAGACGAAGCAGCAGTGCTTGCAACGCGGGTCGTGGCGTTCGCCGACCTCACGCCTCGACTGCCTTTGGCCGAAGCCGGAGACCTACGGTAAGCGCAGGCAATACACAGGAGGCCGCGTTGTCCGCGACGAGTCAGATCACGCCCATCACCGAAAACGACGATTTCATTCGCGCCGCGCTGCTCGACGCCGACATTCCATCGTTGCTTCCAACACTGGCACACGTGCTTGGCGACATGTCGTTACTGCGCCCAAGCTTGGCCCACCTCGCGATGCTCTCCAACGAGCCACAAGCCGGGCTCACACCGGACCAGCTCGACGAAGCCCGACAACTCGCGCTCGAGGCTCTGATCAGATTCCGTGACGGAGGTTGCGTGCCAGCGCCCGTGCCATCGCACGATGAACTCCGCACGCTGATGTCATACGCCACAAGCGGCGAAACCACCGACGCCTACATCCCCTTGCTTCGCGAAGAACTCAGCATCGACGGTCACGACCTTCGCGCCCCACAATGGCAAGCCAGCGCCATCGCACCCAACACCGATTTCACGGTCGCCATCATCGGCGCCGGTATGTCGGGTTTGCTTGCCGCACACCGCTTGCAGCAGGCCGGTGTCGAGTTCGTCATCCTCGAGAAGAACAGCGAAGTGGGCGGCACGTGGTGGGACAACACCTACCCCGGTTGCCGCGTCGACACGCCCAACCATTTGTACAGCTACTCGTTCGCCCAAAAGGACGACTGGCCGCTGTTCTTCTCCCCGCAACATGTGCTGCTCGATTACTTCCGCAACTTCGCCAAGGAATTCGGTCTGTACGAGCACATCCGTTTCGACACCGAAGTGGTCTCGGCCGATTTCGACGATGCCACGAACTCATGGTCGCTGCATGTGCGCTCGGCACAGGGCGATGAAGTGCTTGATGCGAACGCCGTCATCAGTGCGGTTGGCCAGCTCAACCAACCCAAGCTGCCCGACATTGCTGGGCGCGATACCTTCGCCGGACCCAGCTTTCACTCGGCCCGATGGGATCACACCGTCGACCTCACCGGCAAGCGCGTGGCGGTCATCGGCACCGGCGCCAGCGCCATGCAGTTTGTGCCCATCATCGCCAAAGAAGTGGGCCAACTCAGCGTGTTTCAGCGCACCCCAAACTGGCTGCTTCCGGTGCCCAACTATCACGACCCTGTGCCCGCTGGTCTCAACTGGTTGCTCAGCCACGTTCCGTTTTACATGCAGTGGTATCGCTTCTGGTTGTTCTGGCGCATCGGCGATGGTCGTCTGATCATCGCCCAGGTAGACCCTGAGTGGACGGGCGACAAGCGCTCAGTGTCCGCAATGAGCGACCTCACGCGCGAGCTGCTCACGATGTACTTCCAGATGCAGCTGCCCGACCAGCCCGAGCTACTCAGCAAAGTTGTACCGCAGTATCCCGTAGCCGCAAAGCGCATGTTGCTCGACAGCGGTACGTGGATCCCCACGCTGCAGCGTGACAACGTGAGCCTCATCACCGACGACATCAAGCAGATCACTGCTACCGGCGTCGTCACTGCCGATGGCGTGCATCACGAGGTCGACGTCATCATCTACGGCACGGGTTTCCATGCCTCGAAATTCCTCACCCCGCTCAAGATTCGCGGACGCAACGGTGTCGATCTTCACGACGAGTGGAACGGCGAAGCCCGCGCCTACATGGGCGTCACTGTGCCCAGTTTTCCAAACCTGTTCTTGCTCTACGGACCCAACACCAACATCGTGATCAACGGCAGCATCATCTATTTCTCCGAGTGCGAGGTGAACTACGTACTCGAAGCCATTCGTGAACTGCTCGCTCACGACGCTCGAGCGCTCGACTGCAAGCAGGCCGTTCACGATGCCTACAACGCTCGTATCGACGATGGCAACCAGCGCATGTCGTGGGGCGTTGCCGATGTGCACAGTTGGTACAAGAACGACTCCGGACGTGTCGCTCAGAACTGGCCATTTACGTTGCTTGAGTTTTGGGAGCAGACCCGAACCGTGAACCTCGACGACTACGAATTGCTGAGCTAGTCGGGTCGGGCTTTCAGTAAGCGCTGCATCGTTTGCTCTGCGCTCGCGAGATCGTCTCGGCGACCATCTTCGAGTCGGGTGAGGTATGAGATCGACACTTCGTCGGCTTCGACAATGCCGCCATCGCTATCGGCTGGCAGTGCGACGGCGTCGCCCCAAGTCATGCGCACGTTGAACGAGCCGTCGTGGCCAGCTATCGGTTCGAGCGTCGCGCCCGACATCTTGCGTGGCGGCTCCATACCGATGCGCCCATGGCGCCAGCCCTTGATCATCTCGACCTCGATGTTGGGCACGTTGATGTTCACAACCACGGGCTCAGATGGCATGTGAGCCACGAGGCCTTCGACGAACGCATCGGCAACCGCCGCGGCCGAGTGCCACTTTTGTCCGATGAGCATTTCGTCCCAGCCCTGACCTTCGACACCAAAACCGGTGACAGCCTGGCTCACCGCAACGCCTGAGATGCCACCGTTGCGCGCCGTGAGCGCTGCACCAATGGTGCCCGAGTGGTACACCGAGCGCCCCACGTTGGCTCCCGGGTTGATCCC
>CANNMD010000050.1 GCA_947505655.1 Acidimicrobiaceae bacterium
ATGTGCCGATAGATGCGTTCGAGATCTTCGAGATCGGCAAACTCAATCGAGACCTTGCCGCGCTTGGCACCCATCGAGACCGCCACCCGCGTGTCGAGGTGTTCGGCCAACAGATGCTCGAGTTCAAGCAGACCAGGCGGCCGAAGCCGGGTGACGGGCGTGAGTCCAGCGCCATCACTCTGTGTGACATCAGTCACAGCAGCCGCCGCGCCTTCGGTGGATCCAGCCTGACGATCACGGATTGCGTCCTCAACGGCACGAACGGACCATGCCTCGGCAACAGCCCGCTTGGCGAGATGCTCCTGGAACGCACGATCAGGGCTACCCAACAACGCTCGAGCGTGGCCAGCCGACAACCTGCCATCGGCGAGCAAGTGCTGAATGGTTGGTGGCAACGACAACAAGCGAAGCATGTTGGTGATCGTTGAGCGACTCTTGCCGACCCGACTCGACACTTGCTCGTGGGTCAAGCCGAAGTCTTCAATCAACTGCTGATAGGCCGCGGCCTCTTCGAGAGGAGTGAGATCTTGGCGATGCAAGTTCTCGACCAATGCCTGCTCGACCGAACTGAGATCGTCGGTGGTGCGAACAACCGCCGGGATCGTCTGTAAGCCGGCACGGCGAGCAGCGCGCCAACGCCGCTCGCCAGCAACGAGTTGATAAGTGCCGTCACCCATGTCGCGAGCCAGCACCGGCTGCAACACACCAATCTCGGCGATCGACGCTGCCAACTCAGCAAGCGACTCCTCATCGAAATGAACGCGTGGCTGATGTGGGTTTGGTGAGAGCGACTCAATCGGCACCTCAAGCAGGCGTGCCCGATCTGTGTCGATCGATGGGTCCCCCGCCAAATCTGACGGGATCAGTGCTCCAAGTCCTTTACCGAGTCCCCCGAGGCGTGCCATGAGCGCTCACCTCCCTTGCAACCATGCGATACGCAACTGCGCCACGCGAACTGGAATCGAACGTAGTAATCGGCTGTCCAAACGACGGCGCCTCGGACAACCGAACCGTACGTGGAATCACCGTGCGCATCACCTTGTCACCAAAGTGCTCGCGAACTTCTTTCACCACTTGGTCAGCCAGCTTGGTGCGGGCGTCGTACATCACACACACGATTGTGCTGACGGTCAGCGTGGGGTTCAAGTTGCGGCGCACCAGATCGACGTTGCGCAACAACTGACCAAGGCCTTCGAGTGCGTAGTACTCGCACTGAATCGGCACCAACACTTCGGTGGCCGCCGTCAAACCGTTCACGGTGAGTAGGCCCAGCGATGGGGGACAGTCGATGAGCACATAGTCGTAATCGTCTTGAACCGCTTCGATGGCCCGCTTCAACCGATTCTCTCGGCTGAAGGCTGGAACCAGTTCAATCTCGGTTCCGGCCAAATCGAGGCTCGATGGAGCAACGAACAAGTTCTTCACTGCCGCCGGTTCGATGCAGTTCTCGAGCGGCGCCTCATGCATGATCACGTGATACATCGATGTCTCGAGCCCACGATTGTCGATACCTAAGCCGGTGGATGCATTGCCCTGAGGATCGAGGTCGATCACTAAGGTACGAAACCCAAGTTCGGCCAAACAAGCCCCGAGGTTGACAGTGGTGGTGGTTTTTCCCACCCCACCCTTTTGATTGGCAACGGCCATGATTCGAGGCAGGGGATACATGGCCATTTCGACCGTATCCACCGGATTCTCGGTGGCTGCTACTTCTCCGTGTTCTGTCACGGACTCCATCTAATTGGTCTCCCCTCGCGTGGCGCCTGGGTTCGGCTGGAAGCCGACACGGCAACGATGCGGTGCCCATGATTGCTGGGACCATTCACCCGACTCGCAACACACCGGACGGCCGGCTCGCGATGTCGTTGATCGAAGACTACCGGCTTGCGACCCTTGGTCAAGGCTTTGCGGGCTGTTTCACGTGAAACATTCTGACTCCTGGATCGCCTGTTTGTTTCACGTGAAACACTCGAGCCGTACACATCATCCCTGCTCAGAGAGTCGGGGGGGTTGGGGTGTTGGGCTACAGGAGTTCGAAACGCTTCACATGAGCAAACTGTTGCTCGGAAGCTTTCAGACCCAGTTTGGCAACTTCGTCAGCCGGCCAACGTGTGGCCTCGTCAACGAGTGGGGGTTCAGAGATCACGACTACACCGCCGGATGCAAGGAAGGGGGCGGCGCACGAAAGGGTCCAGAGCGGTTCGCCGAAGGCCCGCGCCGTCACCACATCAAAGGTGCCCCGTAAGTCAGGGTCGCGGGCCAGGTTGACCACGTCGCCCGTACGTACCGAGACCCGGGCATCGATGCGCAGACGGGCCGACGCGAGTCGAAGCAGATCCATCCGACGCTCGCGGCGATCGGTGAGCACAACGAACGTGTTCGTCAAGCGACTCGCGAGCACTAAGCCCGGAAGGCCTCCACCCGATCCGAGATCGAGGAGGCGAGCGCAGTCGCTCGGAATTGCCGCCAGAAACAAATCAGCGTGAGCCACGGCGGCGGGAAGTGAAACTTCACCCAGCGCGCCGCGCTCACGCAACGATTCAAGAACTGCGAGGAGTTCTGTGTCTTCAGTCATTCGCTGGAGCGATGACGATCCGACGGTTCGGATCCTCACCCTCTGAACGGGTGACGACTCCGGCGTACTCGGTGAGCACATCGTGGATGACCTTACGGTCGGCCGATGACATTGGCTCGAGTGCACGCGCCTCGCCCGACGAAACAACCTGCTCGGCGATCTGAGTGGCGAAACGTGACAGAGCCTCACGGCGACGCTCGCGGTAGCCGCCGACATCAACGCGCAAGCGAGTGTCGTGATCGCCCAAGCGACGCTGCGAAGCAACGCGGGTGAGATCTTGCACGGCGGTCAAGGTGTTTCCACGAGGGCCCACCATGAGGCCGAGATCGGCGCCACTGACGGTCAACTCAAGATCGTCACCGTCGGTGCGGAGATCGACTGTTCCGTCGAGTCCGAATGCATCGACCAATTCAGTGAGGAACTTCTTGGCTTCTACCCCAACCTGCTCTGCGCTCACGATGGATTCCTCTCGCTGTGGCTTTGCCGCTGGTTCGCGACGCTGCTGTGGTTTGTTGCGCTGCCGTGCGGCAGGTTCGCTCTTTGATGTGGTCACCGTAGCAGTATCGGCGCCGACTGAAGCCCGTTCGCCCTGCTCGCGGCCCTTGCGACGGTCACGCCGCTCGACCTTTGGCCGCACAGCTGTCGGGCGCACGCGAGCCCGAACGCGGGCCTCGCCCTTGACTCGTCCAAACAATCCGGACTTTGGCTCTTCGAGAATCTCGAATTCGGCATCGTCTTCGGCAACTCCGAGCTGGTCAAGTGCGAGCCCTTTTGCTTCTTCGGTTGTCTTACCGGTGGTTTCAACCCACTGCATATTGTGGTCCAATCAAATAGGTGGCCGCACATGCGACCGCAACACTGTGCTATTTCTTCGGTGGCTTGGGCCGCGCCGGTGCGCCGGGTCGACCAGATGCCGTTGGACGCTGCGGCCTACCCGAGCTGGGGGTTGGCTTGTTTTTAGGCGGGGTAACTCGCTTGCTCGTCTGCGGAACAGGCTTCTTTGACGCCTCAAGTGCCTCGCGCTTTGCCTGCGCATCTCGTTTGGCCTGCGCAAACATACCGCCGCCCGTGACGGTGGCTGCGCCACCGTTCTTTTTTGCTTCCTCACGGGCCCGCTCGCCGGCGGCATACGCCTGTTGACCCAGAGATTCCTCACCGCCGTAGAAGCGCTTGGTGATATAGACGTTTTGACCAATTCGGAAGAGGGCTTGAGTGATGTAGTAGATCACGAGGCCGGTCAAGAAGAAGATCTGAAAGACAGCAAACACCACGGGCAAGTACTGCATCAGCTTGGCCTGCCCGGCAGACATCGTTGGGCTCACCGCGGCGCGTGAGGCAACCATCTTTTGCTGGACGAAATAGAGCACGCCGAGCACCACCACAAGGGCGGCGTAGATCATGCCCTTACCAAACGAGCTGCTAATGAAGTGCGCTGGTGACTTCGCTAAGTCGAGGCCGAACGACAACATCTCGTTCTTGCCGCCCGTGGGGACCAAGCTGCGATAGAGCTCGGAGGTCTTTGAGATGTGTTCGGGATTAAAGACGGACTTACCAATGGGAATCGAGTTCGTTGTGCAGAATTCCGACGCCTTACAGGCTGCTTCGTCGGCAAAAAACGCAGCCCGACTCAATCCATGCAGCACGCGATACATGATGAAGAAGATCGGCATCTGCAGCAGCAGCGGTAAACACGAGGCCAGGGGATTGACCTTGTGGTCCTGATAGAGCTTCATCATTTCTTCGTTGAGCTTTTGGCGATCGTTTTTGTACTCGGCCTGAAGCTTCTTCATCTCGGGCTGCAGGCGCTGCATTTCGAGCATGCCCTTGGTGCTCTTCAGGGTCAGTGGGGTGACCAGCACCATCACGGTGAACGCAACGAGTGCAATAGCGACCGCATAGTTATGCGTCAGCGCATAGAACTGAGATACGAGCCAAGCGGGACCTTCAAACATGAGTTACATCACTTTCTGAGAAAGAACGTCTGGAACGGGGTCATAACCACTCGGACCAAAGGGGCGGCAACGCAATAAACGACGCAGAGTGAGCCACAAACCGCTGGCTGTGCCATGAAGCTCGAGAGCCTCAACTGCGTAGCACGAACAACTCGGGGTAAACCGGCAGGGCGACAGCCGGCCTTGGGCCTGCACCTGGTACCACCGCACCGCGGCAACAAGCCTGCGGTTCACGGGACTCACGGTGTGGGCGGGGCCTGCACAGGAGCAATCTTCGCGATCAGCTGCGTGAGATCGAACGTCAGTTCGCTGAATGACCGACGTGCGGCGGCCGGAACTGCTCCGAACAGAAACAAACCTGGTGGAAGCTGGGGGAGTTGCGTTTGCAGAATCGATCGAAGTCGACGGCGGAGCAAATTGCGCGTCACTGCCGGGCCGACGGCGCGGCCTATCGCAAAGGCCACCTGGGGCGGCGTTGCGTGGGGATCGAGTACGAACGTGCACCACAGCACTCCGGCGCGAGCGCGCGAACCGGTTTGAGACAAGCGCTCAAACGAGGACCGCCCGCGAAAGCGCCCGATCAAGCGGACAGACGGTGACGGCCCTTGGCCCGACGAGCCTTGAGAACGGCGCGGCCGCCCTTGGTGCTCATGCGGGCGCGGAAGCCGTGCTTCTTGGCGCGCTGCAGGTTGTTAGGTTGAAAGGTGCGCTTCAACGCAAACCTCCTCGGAAGGCAACACCGAGGTGCTGCGGAAAATCGTAAACCCTGGCACGGGATACCTGCCTATAACACAGCAGGTAACGCCAGAACTGCAACAGGCTACGGCCGCGCGGCCAAAGTTGGCAACTAGGTGGCAAAGTACGCGTGATTCGCAACGATTTGGTTTGTCCACACGGTGTGGACAATGATGTGGAAACTATACGACGAAAAGGACGGAGGTGCAGGTGAGCGACCGTGAGCAGTTGTGGACAGCAGTAGCTCAGATCCTGCGCGCCCAGGTGTCCGAAGCCGTGTGGTTCTCTACGTTCCAAGATGTCGTCCCCGTCGAAGGCGGCGACAACGAGCTGCGCGTCAGTGCCCCCAACTCGCACCTTCGCGATCGAATCATGTCGCGCTATTTGCCGCTCGTGCGCGATGCTCTCGAAGAGATCGGTTATGCCGGCCGCACGTTCGAAGTCGACGTTCAAGTGAGCGATCAGACCGAAGAGGCACGCGAGCAGTTCGATTTCGAACCCAGCGATCCAACCAATTCGCCAACACCCGATCAGCCGTCATCGGCGCGATCGTCGCGTAGCAGCGAAGCACAAGACATCGCTGGGTTGAATCCTCGCTACTCGTTCGACACGTTTGTGAAGGGCCAGTCGAACCAGTTCGCATTGGCTGCAGCGCAACGCGTGGCCGAAACCCCTGGTCGCAGCTATAACCCTTTGTTTATCTACGGCGCAGCAGGTTTGGGCAAGACTCACCTGCTGCACGCCATTGGTCATTACGTGCATCGCCACTACCAACACGATGTCGTGCGGTACGTGAGCACCGAAACATTCTTGAACGAATACGTCGACGCGATTCGAACCAACTCAACTGCTTCGTTCAAACGCCGTTACCGCGACATCGACGTGCTACTCATCGACGACATCCAGTTCATGGAAGGCAAAGAAGGGTTGCAGGAAGAGTTCTTCCACACCTTCAACTCGCTGCACGGTGCCAACAAGCAGATCGTGATCTCGAGCGACCGCATGCCCGACGCCATCCCCACCCTGGAAGAGCGGTTGCGCGGCCGATTCAAGTGGGGCCTCATCACCGATGTGCAGCCGCCCGACATGGAAACTCGTCTGGCTATCTTGCGCAACAAGGCCGACCGCGACGATTCACGCGTGCCACCCGAGACCCTCGAGTTCATCGCCACCAATATCACCAACAACATTCGCGAGCTCGAAGGCGCCTTCATTCGAGTCACTGCGTACGCCAGCTTGAACCGCGTCCCGATTACCACGCATCTCGCCGAGCAACTGCTGCGTGACCTGCTCACCGACAGCGGCGCTAAGACTCGTACCGACGACGAATTGCTCAACGAGATGGCCATCATCCTTGGGCAAAGTGTTGAGGCACTGCGCGGCAAGAGTCGGCAACGACCGTTGGTGACCAGTCGCCAGATTGCGATGTATGTGTTCCGCGATCTCACCGACTTGAGCTATCCAGCCATCGCCCGACTGTTTGGTGGTCGCGACCACACCACCGTGATTCATGCCGTTGAGAAGATTCAGCGTCTGATGAGCGAGCGCAAACAGGTATACGACCAGGTCACAGACATGGTTCAGCGATTGAAGAAGGGCTGAACCGAGTCAAATGACAGCTGTGCATAGAACACATGAACTTGCTGTGGACACGTTGCTCACATCGGGGGACAACGCGAAGTTGTCCACGGGTGGTCGCGTGTTGTTTGCCAATGCTGTGGATACCTGTGTACAACCACGTACAGCACGATCTGGCCTCTACGCTGCACCATTGAGTGGTTATCCACAATCCACAGGCCTTATTAATACCATTACTTTGATACATCACCATCTGGTGGGAAAGGTTGCATCGTGAAATTTCGCTGCGAGCGCGATGTCTTGGCTGACGCCTTAGCTACGGCCGGACGTGCCGCCACAGGTCGAACGGGAACATTGCCAGTTCTTTCGGGGCTTCGCCTTGAGCTCGTGGGCGACAAGCTCACGGTGACCGGCACCGATCTCGAACTGACGATTCAACTCGAGACCGAAGTTGGTGGCGAGCGTGATGGAGCAGTTGTATTGCCGGCACGTTTGTCATCCGACATCGTGCGCTCACTGTCGCCTGGCAAGGTCGAGGTTTCTGTTGAAGCCGACGATGTATCGATCTCGGGTGGTCGCTCACAGTTCACGGTGCGTCCGCTCTCAATCGACGATTACCCACGACTCGCATCACCAGCCTCTACGGCCGTCACCTTGCCGACCACCGAGGTCGGCGAAGCATTGCGTCAGGTTGTGCGCGCCGCAAGCACCGATGAATCCCGCGTTGTGCTCACTGGCGTATTGCTCACCGCAGAAGCCGATGGCCTGCGCATGGTTGCTACCGACTCGTACCGTTTGGCAGTTCGCGATCTTCCCGGTGCCAGCGCTCTCGGCGCCGACCAAAAGGTGCTCGTACCTGGTCGGGCGCTCAGCGAGTTAGCTCGTTTGGTTGGCAATGCCCCCGAGCTCACCCTGCGTTTGGGCGAGCGCGAGGCCACCTTTGAGGTCGGCTCGACCCGTCTCACCACTCGCTTAATCGAGGGTGAGTTCCCCGACTATCGCCGGCTGATTCCACCAACGCATCCGAACAAGCTCACTGTTTCTCGCGACGCGCTGCTCGAAGCCATCCGCCGCGTGAAGATCCTCGCCCGCGATGCCACACCAATTCGTTTGCAGATGACCGCCGACAGCCTTCGCCTCAGCGCCATCACCCAAGACGTGGGCAACGCAGTCGAAGAACTCGATGCCGTGCTCGAAGGCACCGAGATGACCATTGCCTTCAACCCCGACTTCTTTGCTGCTGGAGTCGAAGCTGTTGGCGGCGACGAAGTGACACTCGAAACGCAAGATGCCGCTCGACCAGCAGTGCTGCGCGCCGTTGGCCGCACCGATTATCTGTATCTGCTGATGCCGGTACGCGTGTCGTGATGCTCTGCGCGGCCGGCGCGCGGTAGCGTGCCGTCGTGCTAGTGCGGTCGTTGGAGCTTGTCGATTTCCGCAACTACGCCGCAACCCAACTTGAGTTCGTCGCGGGCACCACTGCCATCGTTGGCGACAATGGCCAAGGCAAGACCAATCTGGCCGAATCGTTGGCGTATCTCGCCACGCTCGAGTCGTTTCGCGGTGCACCCGTCGATGCGCTCATTCGTAACGGCACCGATACCGCCATCATCCGTGCTCAGGTGGTGCACGACGACGGCCGCGAACTGCTCATCGAGGCCGAAATCAATCGCAACGGCCGCAACCGGGTGATGATCAATCGCCAACGCCTGGCGCGTACTCGCGAGTTGCTCGGCGTGATTCGAGTGTCGGTGTTTTCTCCAGACGATCTTGCGCTGATCAAGCAGGGTCCTGGCGAGCGACGCCGGTTGATGGACGAAACGCTTGTGGCGCTTGCGGTGAAGAACGATGCGTTGCGCCTTGAGATCGACCGCATCATCAAGCAGCGCAACAGTTTGCTGAAGCAGTGCGGCGGTCGCATCAACGACGATCTCGCCTTCACCCTCGATGTCTGGGACTCGAAGTTGGCTCAGGTTGGCGAGCAACTTGGCTATGCACGAGCCACCTTGATCGCCCGACTCGCGCCGATGGTGCTCGAGGCGTACGAGCAACTTGCGGGCGTGCCTACGCCGGTGGAGTTGGTGTACGAACCTGCGTGGCGCAAGGGTGGTCTGCTGGCCGCGCTGGCCGCGGCGCGTCACGACGATGTTCGCCGGCAGTCGAGCACGGTGGGTCCGCATCGCGACGATCTCGAAATCTGGCTCAACGGGTTGCCGGCACGCACGCATGCGTCGCAAGGTGAGCAACGTTCGTTGGCCTTGGCGCTGCGGTTGGCTGCGCATCGGTTGGTGGCCGACAAGGTTGGTACACCGCCGATCTTGGTGCTCGATGACGTGCTCAGCGAACTCGATGTGTCGCGGGCAACAGCGTTGTTAGCGAATCTGCCCGTCGGCCAGGTGCTCATCACCACGGCAAGCCCGTTACCTACCGAAGCGCAACCGGATCGGGTGCTGCGCATCAGCCACGGTACGGTGATGCCGTGAGCTACGAACCCGTGCCGCTGCGCGACAGCATGAATGGCGTTGTGCGTGGCTTGCGCGGGGGCACCTACGACGCTCGCTCGATGGGTTCGTTGTTTAGCCGTTGGGCCGATGCAGTGGGCGAGACCGTTGCCGAACATGCGCGTCCGGTGAAGCTCGATGGCGACCGTTTGTTGGTTGAGGTCGATGAGCCAGGTTGGGCCACCCAACTGCGCTTCTTAGAAGCCGATGTGATCGCTCGTCTGCGGTCCGTAGCCGGTTTAGAGGTATCCCGTTTCGATATTCGCGTGAAACCCCGCTGAGACGTCAATTTCGGGCGGTTTGCGACCCAAAAAAATGCAATGACGGAACCACTTGCAAATAGTGGTGCAAATGACACCTTTGTCATACCCCTTTGGTAGACTGCGGGCATTGCGATTTCGACCGTTTTTGAAGGGTGCTCAGCGCCGTCTCGGTCGCCCAAAATCACCGTTCAGAGCGATGTGTTGCTCTGCTCCTACGACAGACGAGGTCTCCTGTGTCTATGACTGACACCCCCGGCACTGGCAAGTCGTCCAGCCAGCCATCCGCCAACTACGGCGCCAAGGACATTCAGGTTCTTGAGGGCCTCGATCCCGTCCGCAAGCGCCCCGGCATGTACATCGGCTCCACTGGTCTTGCTGGCTTGCATCACTTGATTTGGGAAGTTGTCGACAACTCTGTCGATGAAGCCATGGCTGGGTATTGCACCCGCATCAACGTCACCTTGTTGGCCGACGGCGGTTGCCGCGTCGACGACGACGGCCGCGGCATTCCGGTTGATCCATATCCATCAGGTCCGCACAAGGGCAAGAGCGCGGCCGAGGTTGTGCTCACCGTGTTGCACGCCGGCGGCAAGTTTGGTGGCGAGGGCTACAAGGTGTCGGGCGGTCTGCACGGCGTGGGTGTCAGCGTGGTCAACGCATTGAGCGAGAAGCTCATTGTTGAAGTCGACCGCGATGGCAACCATTACCAGCAGCTCTATGCCAAGGGCGGTCGTCCTCAAGACAAGATGTCCATCGTGGGCGATTCGCCCGCACGCGGCCGCAAGACCGGCACATCTATTTCGTTCTGGCCCGATGCGGGCATCTTCCAGGCCGAGGGCACCACGTTCGTGGCTCGCACCGTGCTCGAGCGATTGCAGACCATGGCCTTTTTGAACAAGGGCCTCGAGATCGTGTTCACCGACGAACGCGTCGATCACTTGCAAACGGTTACGTATCAGTACCGCGGCGGCATCGTCGACTTCGTGAAGCACCTCAACATCTCAAAGGAAGCCTTGTTCAGCAAGGTTGCCAACTACGAAGACTCCGACGAAGCCGAGGGTCAGACCCTCGATATCGCGTTGCAGTGGAACACCGGTTACTACGAAGGCATTCACGGCTACGCCAACGGTATTTCAACCACCGAAGGCGGCATGCACGTCGAGGGCTTCAAGACGGCCCTCACCAGCGTGGTCAACAAGTACGCCCGTGCCAAGAACCTGCTCAAAGAAAAAGAAGAGAACCTGCTCGGCGAAGACATTCGTGAGGGCATCACCGCAATCGTGTCGGTGAAGTTGCGCGAGCCGCAGTTCGAGGGCCAGACCAAGGCCAAGCTCGGCAACGTGCCGATGCGTTCGTTTGTGCAAAAGGCGACCAACGAGCGTCTCGCCGAATGGCTCGAAGAAAACCCCACCGAGGGCAACCGCATTGTCAAAAAGGCAATGGCTGCGGCGCAGGCTCGTGTTGCTGCAAAGAATGCGCGTAACGCAATTCGCCGTAAGACCGCTCTTGCTGGCGCCGGCATGCCCGACAAGCTCAAAGACTGCACCAGCGGCAACCCCGCCGAGAGCGAGTTGTTCATTGTTGAAGGCGACTCGGCCGGTGGCACCGCGCTCGATGCCCGCGATCCTCGCACCCAGGCGATCTTGCCCATCCGCGGCAAGATCCTCAACGTCGAGCGCGCCCGCCTCGACAAGATGCTCAAGAACACCGAGGTGCAGACCCTCATCACCGCCATCGGTGGCGGTGTTGGCGACGAGTTCGATGCCGCGAAAGCCCGCTATCACAAGGTGATCGTGTTGGCCGACGCCGATGTCGACGGCAGCCACATCCGAACCTTGCTGCTCACGTTCTTCTTCCGTCAGATGCGGCCAATGGTCGAAGCCGGCTTTGTGTACATCGCTCAGCCACCGTTGTTCTCCACCGAAGTGTCGAAAGAAAAGGTCTACCTCAAAGACGATGCGGCGAAGGCCAAGTTCCTGCTCGAACGACCCAATCACAAAAAAGAATTCCAACGCCTCAAGGGTCTTGGCGAAATGGACTGGGAAGAACTGCGCGGCACCACCATGTCGGCCGACAGTCGTACCTTGCTCAAGATCACCGTTGAAGAAGCCGCAATTGCCGACGACATCGTCAGCGTGCTGATGGGTGACGACGTCGAGAGTCGCAAGCACTTCATCCAGACCAACGCTAAAGACGTTCGCTTCCTGGACATCTAAGGATCCACACACATGTCTGATACCCCCAACACTCCAACCGGTCCCGACGACGACGGCGAAGACACATCGCTGTCGGTGCAGCCCATCTCGTTGCAAGACGAAATGGAGCGCAGCTTCCTCGACTACGCAATGTCGGTCATCATGGCTCGCGCCTTGCCCGACGTGCGCGACGGTCTCAAGCCTGTGCACCGCCGCATCATCTGGGACATGGAAGAGCAGGGCTTCCGTCCTGATCGTCCGTTCGTGAAGTCGGCTCGCGTCAGCGGCGACACGATGGCCAAGTACCACCCGCACGGCGACGGCGCCATCTACGACGCCTTGGTGCGTATGGCTCAGCCATTCTCGGTGCGTCACCCACTCATCGACTTCCACGGCAACTACGGCTCGCCCGACTTCGGTCCTGCAGCCAGCCGATACACCGAGTGTCGCTTGCACCCGTTGGCAATGCAGTTGCTGGCCGACATCGACGAAGAAACCGTCGACATGGTGGCCACATACGACGGCAGCCGCGAAGAGCCCACGGTTCTTCCCGCTCGATTCCCCAACCTGTTGGTCAACGGCAGCCAAGGCATCGCGGTCGGTATGGCCACAAACATCCCGCCGCACAACTTGGGCGAGGTCATCGACGCAACCATCCACCTCATCGACAATCCAGAGGCCACCTCTGATGACTTGATGCGGTTTGTGTTGGGCCCCGACTTTCCAACGGGTGGTTCCATCTTGGGCCGCTCCGGCATCATCGACGCCTATCGCACCGGCCGAGGCAGCATCAAGATGCGTGCCACGGCCAGCATCGAAGAGACCAAGCGTGGCGGCTACCACATTGTTGTTACCGAGCTTCCGTACCAGACCAGTTGCTCGGCTATTGCTGGGCGCATTCAAGAGTTGGTCGATGCCGGCGATCTCGATGGCATCTCCGATGTCAACGACGGTTCATCGGGTGGCAAGACCAACCTGATCATCTCGCTCAAGCGCGATGCCAACGCCAACGTGGTGCTCAACAACCTCTACAAGCTCACCCAATTGCAGACCAGCTTTGGCGTGAACATGGTGGCCCTTGTCGATGGCGTGCCACGCACGCTCAACTTGGCCTCGGCGCTCAACGGCTACGTGAGCCACCAGGTCGAGGTCATCACCCGCCGCACGGTGTATCGCCTGCGTGTTGCGCGAGAGCGCGAGCACAAGGTGGAAGGCCGCATCAAGGCGCTCAACGTGATCGACGAGATCATTGCGCTCATTCGCTCGAGCGACGATGTTGCCGCTGCACGCGAAGGCCTGATGACCGCGCCGTTCGATTTCAGCGAGATTCAGGCGCAAGACATTCTCGAAATGCAGCTCCGCCAGCTCACTCGTTTGAGCCGCGTCGATCTCGAACGCGAACTCGGCGAACTGCAAGAGCGCATCATCGAGTTGCAGTCCATCTTGGATTCGCCCGAGAAGCTGCGCGGCGTGATCAAGAGCGAGATGCTCGCCATCCGCGAAGAGTTCGCAACGCCTCGCAAGTGTGCGATCACACTCGACTCGGGCGAGATGAGCATCGAAGATCTCGTCGATGACAGCGAACTGGTCATCGTGATGACCGAAGCCCAATACGTCAAGGCCGTTCCAGCGGGCAGCTTCAAGACCCAGGGCCGTGGAGGCCGTGGCGTCAGCGGCGCCAAGCTGAAGTCTGATGACTTGGTTCGCCATGTCATCTTCACCACGGCGCACGCGTTCTTGCTGTTCTTCAGCAACCGCGGCAAGGTCTATCGATTGCGCGCGATGGATATCCCCGAACGCGAACGCACAGCGAAGGGCATGCCCATCGTGAACCTGCTGCCGTTGCAGATGGGTGAAACCATTCAGGCCATCATCGACACCCGAGACTTCGCCAGCGAGCGCTACCTGTTCTTCGCAACCAAGAAGGGCACGGTCAAGAAGACCTCGTTCAACGAGTACGACTCGAGCCGCCGCGATGGCCTGATTGCTATCAACCTGCGTGACAACGACGAGCTGGTGCGAGTGATCGAGACCAGCGGCACCGACGATCTGTTCATGGTGAGCCGCGCCGGTATCACCATTCGTTTCAGCGAAGACGAAGTGCGACCCATGGGCCGTTCAGCCGGTGGTGTGCGTGGCATGAAGATGAAGCCCGACGACGAAGTGGTCAGCGTCGATGTTGCCCGCGACGACACTGCCATTTTGATGATCACCGAGTCGGGCTACGGCAAGCGCACCCAACTCGATCGCTTTAACCGTCAAGGTCGTGGTGGCCAAGGTGTCATCGGCATCAAGCTCACCGGCCGCAAGGGCAAGGTTGTTGCGGCCTTCATGGTGGGTCTCGACGACGACATCGTTGCCGTGTCGAGTGGTGGCGTGATGATTCGTATGAGTGTTCGCGAGATCAGCTCACAAGGCAGAGATGCCACGGGCGTTCGCGTAATGAGCCTCGACGAAGGCC
>CANNMD010000051.1 GCA_947505655.1 Acidimicrobiaceae bacterium
GAGCCCGAACCGTCGGAACGCACGACAGGCGTAATCGGTTTCGCCGGAAGCACGATGCCGGGGTTGTCGGCCTGCAGCGCCGGGTCGTTCCACGTAGTGATGGCCTTCGTGAAGATCTTGACCACGTTCTCGCCAGACAAACGCAGGTTGGTCACCCGCTTGCCGTTGATCTTCAGGTTGTACATGAACGCTGTGCCGCCAGCGACCACGGGCATATAGGCGTAGCTGCCGGGTGCTGGATTCTCAGGAGCCGAACCGTCTTCGGGCTCGAACTGAAACGGAATGTCGGAGGCCGCGAAGTCGACGGTGCCGTTGAGGAAGTTCTTACGACCAGAGCTAGATCCGGTGCCGCCGTAGTCGACGGTCACGCCAAACTGGCGGACGTTGACTCGCATCGCGTCGAGGGCCGCGCCTGCCCACGTTGAACCTTCGCCGGAGATGCGCTGATATCCGCCCTCGGCAACCGCGCTCGGAATCGAGCCGCTCCCAAGCATGAGTCCAACCAACAGCAGAGCAGCAACACCAAGCTGGCGCCGGCGCGGCGGCCGATTCGTGGACGAGTTACTCGTGATCGTCATGACATCTCCTGGGGAACTCGATTGGCGCTCGATGACATGGCATCAATTCGCAGGCGGTCGCGAGCGGACTGTGCCGTAGCGGCGCGAGCCTGACGCTTGGTCAGGCGACCAACCGGACGACCACCAAGAACGCGGGCGGCAGTGAACAAAATCAACACGAGCAGCATCAGCACTGCGGCCGTAGCGAAACCACGCGCGATGAGATTGGGTTCCGCCGCCGACACCAACTTGAATGCGGTGAGCGGCAACGAGACCATCGGGCTCGTGGTCGGATTCATGTTCATCGTGTTGGTGAATCCAGCGGTGAGCAACACCGGGGCGGTCTCGCCAACGCCTCGGGCCACGCCGAGAATGACCGCAGTTGTCAGACCAGAACGGGCGGTCGGCAACACGATCTGCCAAACAGTTCTCCATTGCGGAGCGCCGAGCGCTGCCGAGGCTTCGCGCAAGTTGCCTGGCACGAGACGCAACACCACGTCGGCCGAGCGGATGATGATGGGCAGCATCATGATGCTCATCGCGATCGAAGCGGCGAGCCCAGAACGGGGGAACCCGAGGATCAGCACCCACGTAGCGAAGATGAACAATCCGGCAAGGATCGACGGCAGCGCTGTCATCGCAGTAACAACGGTGCGAACCAATCCAGTGGCTCGGCTGCTGGTCTCGTTTAAGTACACGGCACACGCAACGCCGAGTGGCACGGTAAGGACCAGCGAGATCGCAGTCATGATCAGCGTGCCAGCAATGGCGTGGGTGATTCCGCCGACGTTCAGCGGTTCGCTCGGTCCGGTGACGCTGAGGTCCTGGGTGAAGAAGTTTGAGTGCACCAAGGCTGTGCGGCCGCGCCACAACACGAAGATGATGACCGAGGCGAGGGCCCCACCTGCGAGCACAGAGGCCGACGTAAGCAGCGCCGCCATCACGCGATCGACCACGGCAGGGCGGTCTTCAGTGAGCGACAAGAGTGCCGCATAGATGCCCAAGAAAATCAGGAACCACACAATGACGAAGCCGAGACGGCCAGAAAGCGGGGTAAGCCGGCCGAACAGCAACATGGTGGTGCACAACGAACTGACGGCGGCACCGGCGAGTGCCATGGCGTCTTGACGCGAGGTGCCGCCAATAGCGCGCCGGGGAGGCGCAACGGATGCCGCACTGCTCCGCCGGGGGATGACCGTGGTGGCATGTTGCTGCACGTTGGCAGCACGCTGTGAGATCGCGGCGGTCATGCTTCGCTGCTCGCACCGGAACGCGATCGGGCTACGAACCACGACGCTGTGAAGTTGACCACGAGGGTGGCGCCGAACAGCACGAGGCCGGCAGCCATCAACGCCGAGAGCGAGAAATCAGACGACTCGCTATAGCGCAAAGCAATGAGGCTCGATACCGAGTTGCTACCTTGCTGCAGCACATGAAAGTTGATCTGAAACACGGGGCTGATGATCAGCAACACTGCAATGGTCTCGCCGAGCGCTCGTCCAAGGCCGAGCATCGTGCCACCGATAATGCCGCCGCGACCGAACGGGATCGACACAACGCGGATCATTCCCCAGCGAGTGGAGCCCAACGCAAACGCGCCCTCGCGCTCGCCTATTGGAACCTGCGAGAACACTTCACGCATCACCACGCACTGGATGGGCATGACCATCATCGCCACCACGATTCCGGCCACAAGCGTTGATGCCGTGTAGACCGTGGCCGCCGCCAGCGGATTGTTCGGGTCCGCACCATCAACGGCAAAAAAGGGAATCCATCCGAACCATGTGTTGATCCAACGCGACACACCAACCACTTGACCCTGCAAAAGAAATAGTCCCCAGAGGCCATAGACCACGCTGGGAACCGCAGCCATCAAATCGACCAGCGCCACCAGTGACGAGCGCAACCACTTTGGTGCCACCTCGGTGATGAACAGCGCCGCGCTCATCGCGATTGGGAACGCAACGATGCCAGCAACAAGCGCAATCAGTACTGTGCCCAGCATGACCTCGGCGATGCCGAATTTGTTGGTATCGGGCTGCCATTCGGCGGTCGTGAGAAACGAAAACCCAGTAGCTTTCAGCGCTTGCCACGCCTGGATTCCGAGAAAGATGCCGACCGCGGCCATAACCGACAGCACCGTGAGTCCGCTGAGCGAAGCGCCTCGGTTGAAGTAGCGATCGCCCCGACCCGGATGGGCGTGCAATTCGCGAGGCTGCGGCGCGGGAGCATTCGCAGCAGCGACGCCGGGAATCGACGTCATTACATCCATGACTCAGACCAGCCAAGCCGCAAGTACGACAATCGTGATAGCCGCGGCAAGCCCCATGAGCAACACGTCGGGGTGGCGCGCCTGGCTCCAAAACGATGCCTTCGCAGGCACCGGCGCGGCCATTGGCGCAGCCATCTGAACGTACTGTGGGATGTACTGCGGCAACGCCATTTGGTGCGGCTGCGCCATGAGGTGCGGCTGCGGCGGTGCGAAGTTGGCTCGGTCTTCGAGCACCGCGGCAATCGCAGTAGCAACGACCGTTGCCAACATCTGCGCGAACGCCTCAGGGTCGAGCACCACGCTATTTGCTGCGATGGGGCGCGCTTCAAGCTGCGGGGAAGGTCCGTCGCTCAGCGCCGAGGGAGCATCGGTCACGACCTCAACAACATCGATCACTTCAACAACCGGCTCCACAACAACCGGCTCAGCAACGCGCTCAACCGGAAGCTCAATCACTTCAACGACTCGGTTGCGCGCTTCAGCCTCGGCGGCCTCGAGCCGCGCTTGTGCGATTAACGCTTCGCCCTGCTCACGCTCGGCATCGAGTTCGAGGTCGAGTTCTCGACGACGTGCCGAGACCAACGGCTCAAGCTTCGCGCGCAACTGATCGCGCGCAGCGAGATAATCAGCATCGGCTGCGTCTGGGGCAAGGGCTACAAATTGTTGGTTCAGCGTGCGTAATTGCAGCGTCATCAACGCAACAGCTGCACGCGGCGAAAGCACCGCGGCGCCGTTCGACATGATTTCATCAGCCATGCTCAGCTCGAATCTGCTCAATCTCGGCTCGCACCGATTCGCGGATGGCCGCAAGGTCCTGCTCGTGGTTGCGCTCCATCTCGGCGATGGCCTCTTTCGAGGCGAGTAACTCGGCGCGCAATATCGCACGAACTTCGATATCGCGATCAACGCTGCGAGCCTCGGCGCGAGCGATCAATTCTCTGGCTTCGGCAATCTCGCGTTCGAGTCGTCGCCGTTCAGCCTCAAGATCGTCGGTCACCGGCGAGCTCCATGCATCGGCAGCCGCCATGTTGATGTGGCCAGGCGTTGCCTCGCCCACACTTGTTCCGTTCAGCGTGACGCCGTTCGTTGAGTTCCCGTTCAATGCGCTCATGTCGCACTACCCGACCCAAGCCATGATGATCGCGATCGCGGCCGTGACGGCAGCCATCGGCACAACAACCTGAGTAATGACCCAGGTGGACGCACGCTTGGCGACCACTGCTGGCTGCGGTGCTTGCCAAAACTCTTGGAAGGCTTCGGCGCGGGCGACTTCTTCGTTTTCAACGACCACGCTGGGCGCCAGCAGTTGGGCGGGTGGAGCCAGATCAACCGGCTTCGCATCGGCGCTCGGAGCATCGAAACTGATAGGCGCAGCACCTTGGGCTGGCTCGTTGAGCGCCTCGGCGAGGCTCAAGAACAGGTCTTCGAGGCTGCCGGCGCCGGCCGAATCGAGGCCCGCCAGCGTCTGAGTCAACGCAAGATCGGGCGCAACAGCAGATGAGCGAGGAGTTGCTGACAAAGTTGGTGCGGCAAAGGTTTGCGGGGCCGTCCAATCAACGGGGCCTGCGGCTTCAACGCTGGCAATGTGGTGGTGCATGGCCGAACGGGCAAAGGCGTCGTCGAGTGCCGCACGGCCTTCTTCGCGCTCGGCGACCCACCACGCATCGAGCAGGGTTGCGAGCTGACGTTCGGCCTCAATAAAGGATTGCTCGCGGGCGGCGGCCACCACTTCGGTGGCCTGCGCCCGCTCGGGTAGGCCGACCAAAGCGACTTCTGCGTCGATCTCGGCGCGATGCATGAGAATCGACCGTTGCGCATCGAGAAAGCTGCGAGTCAAACGGCTTTGGACGGATGCGATATGAGCCAGCTGGCCGGCGTCGTGCTCAAGCAACGATTGGGCGCGGCCAACGGTGTCCAAGAAACACGCGTGGGCACCCCTGAGCGCCTCAAAGAAGCTCGCAACCTCGGCCGTTGGGGCCGCAGGGACACGAGAAAAATCGTGCTGCTGCAATGTCGTCTCCATGAGTGCGCACAGTAAAGGTGGCACCTAAAGAACAGATGAACACAAGGTGTCCAAGTGGTGACAACGGCATGAAAGAGTCAACCCCAGCACGGGCAGTGACTCAACTGGCACCCTGAGCGGGGAGGCGCCTCAACGACGCCG
This sequence comes from Acidimicrobiaceae bacterium, assembly GCA_947505655.1. Lineage (GTDB taxonomy): Bacteria > Actinomycetota > Acidimicrobiia > Acidimicrobiales > Ilumatobacteraceae > WLMZ01. The sequence continues at coordinate 4,994 of CANNMD010000051.1, forward strand.
AACGACCCACTTCGTTGTCATCGCTTTTACGATCCGTTGACACCGCGAGCGATGCGCTCGTTGGTCTCGATCCATTCTTCAACAATGTCGTACACCACATCTTTGGCCGGACGCACCGAGTTCATCAGGCCAACGATCTGACCCACCGGCGAACCGCCGAGCGCCTTCGAGCGGGCACGCGAGAAACGATGCGCCGCTGGGGCATACAAGATTCCCTGCAATGGCATCTGCAACGGAGCGGGCGCGTCGGGCGCCTCCCACGCGTTGGTCCACGCCGTACGCAACTGACGGGCAGGCTTGCCGGTCATCGAGCGTGAGCGAACCGTGTCGGTGAAACCAGCCGCAAGCAAGTTCTCAACAACCCACGGCTGGGTGTCGGCCTCGGCAACGGTGAGCCAGATAGAACCGGTCCACGCGCCCTGGGCGCCGAGGGCCATTGCCGCCGCCATCTGTCGACCACGGCCGATGCCGCCAGCAGCGAGCACGGGAATGTCTGGACCAACCGCGTCGACAACTTCGGGGATGAGCACCATCGTGGAGATCTCGCCGCAGTGACCGCCGGCTTCGGTGCCCTGGGCGATGAGCACGTCGACGCCGAGTGCCACGTTCTTCAGCGCGTGACGCGGCGAGCCACACAGCGCGCCGACGAGCACACCCTTGGCGTGCGCTGCCTCAATCGCGTATGCAGGCGGCGGGCCGAGCGCATTCACGAGCATCGACACCGGATGGCGCAGCGCGATCTCAACCTGACCGGGACCTTCCACTTCTACGCCGAGACCTGCGGCCTTCATCGTGCCCTCAACACCTTCGGGCATCGGCGGAATGTGATGGTCGGCCAAAATCATCTCGACGAAATCGCGGTGCTCTTCGGGCACCAACGACTGCAGGTACTCAAGGCTGAACGCGCCATCGCCCTTGCCGACAAACTTTTCGGGCATCGCAAAGTCGACGCCGTATGGCTTGCCGCCGACATGCTCGTCGATCCAACTCAGCTCGATCTCGAGTTGGTCGGGGCTGAACGCCAAGGCCCCGAGCACGCCGTAGCCGCCGGCCTTGCTGACCGCAGCGACAACATCGCGGCAGTGCGAGAACGCGAACAATGGGAACTCAATGCCGAGCTTGTCACAGATGGGAGTACGCATGGATGCGACCGTAGCGCACCGCAATTGCGCTGTGAGGCTTGAGCTGTACCGCCTACAGGTAGTTCAGTTGCCGGGCGGAATGCTCGAGGTCGTCTCGAAAGCGCGGGTGAGCAATGTTGATCAACGCTCGGGTGCGCTCGCGGATCGAGCGACCGCGTAGTTCAGCAACGCCATATTCGGTGACCACTTTGTCGACCGTGTTCTTCTGCGTTGTGACCACATCGCCGGCCGCAAGTTGCGGCACGATGCGGCTCACCTCGCCGTCTTTTGCGGTGGACTGCATCACGATGAAGCTCTGACCGCCCTCGCTGTATGCAGCTCCTCGGGCGAAATCACTCTGGCCACCCGACGACGAGTAGTAGTGACCCTGGATAGTTTCGCTCGCGCATTGGCCGATGAAGTCAACCGCAAGGCTGGCGTTGATCGAGACGAAATTCGGTTCACGCGAGATCACGCGCGGATCATTCACGTATCGCGCTGACCACATCTCGATGGTGGGATTGTCGTGCACAAAGTCGTAGAGCCGTTGGGTGCCCAAGATGAACGTTCCAATCACCTTGAGCCGGTTGTTGGCCTTTTTCACGCCCGTGATTACGCCACGTTCGATGAGGTTGATGAGGCCATCCGAGATCAGCTCGGTGTGCACACCAAGGTCCACATGGGTATCAAGCAGACCGAGCACCGCATTGGGGATGGCGCCGATGCCAGCCTGAATGGTGGAGCCGTTCGGGATGCGCTCGGCTACGAACGCTCCGATACGAGCATCGACATTGCTCGGCGTGGCGGGCGCCAACTCAATGAGCGGATAGTCGGCGTCGACCCAACCGAGCACCTGCGACACATGGATCTGATTTCGCCCAGTGGTGCGCGGCATCTGCCGATTCACCTCTAGGAAGAACGGGGCTCGCCCGATGAAGCTCGCCGCATAATCGGCGCTCACCCCAAGCGAGAAGTTGCCATGTTTGTCAGGAGGCGACACTGCGGCAACCACAAACGGTTTCGCCGCCCGACGACGCAGCACGTCGTACACCTCTGAGAAGTGGTTCGGAACAAGGTCGACCGTGCCCGCAAGAAAACATGGACGGGTGACATGCGACAAGAAGTACGAGCGGTGCACGAGATGATCGCCGAACTCCAGATGCATCATCGGCCGATCGCGCAGCGCGTGCATCTGATGCACCGTTACGTCGTGCAAACTCCCCGGGTTCTGGGCTGCACGACGCTCGAGCGCGTTCAGCAACGTGACGGGCTCGCCATTAGCAATTGGCACGATGAGATCGGCGCCCGGCCCGACGTGCTGCAGGAAAGCATCGGCATCGCCGACGTGACGACTGCGCAATAGTTCGTCGACGTTCATATGTGGATCATGTCAGGCTCAGAACTGCGAGTGCAGCAATGCACACAACGATGGCGGCGATACCCACGAGATAGGCGCCACGGGCGACTCGGCCAGCGGCGTGTTGTCCCATCACATCTGTGTTTCGCGAAATGCCGTACATGAACCCCAACAACGGGACTAGCAGCACCGCGTTGAGCACCTGGGTCAGGATCAGAATCGGGATCAGCGGGGCACCCGGTATCAACACAATGCCAGCGCTGATGATGGCGATGGTTGCATAGGTGCCGTAGAACAACGGCGCCTCGCGGGGGCCATCGTTCAGCGCTGTCTCACGCCCGGCAAACTCGCCCACCGAATAGGCAGTAGACAGCGGCAAGATCGATGCAGCCAACACCGCTGCCCCAATCAGTCCAACGGCGAACAGTGAAGATGCCATCGATCCCGCCAACGGTTTCAGCGCCAGCGCCGCATCAGATGCATCACGAATCGTGATGCCATCCTTGTGCAATGTGGCGGCACACGCGATCACCACGAAGAACCCGATGACGCCGGTGAGCACTGAGCCCACCACCACATCGACTCGTTCGTAGCGAAGGTCTTTCACCGTGAGGTGCTTATCGGCGGCGTACGACTGAATGAAGCTGAGCCCCCACGGTGCCAGCGTGGTTCCCACCGTGGCGGTGACCAACAACACCGCCTGACGGCTCGTGGGCAACGACGGAACCACCGTGCCGCGTAGCGCCGCGCTCCAATCTGGATGAGCGAGGATGCCCGACAAAATGTATGTAACGAACACTGCGCTCACGGCAAGGAGCACACGCTCAACGCGATGAAAGGTGCCGCGCAACACCAGATACGAAACCCCGATGAGCGCGAGCGGCACGCTCACGTACCGGCTGATGCCGAACAGTTCGAAGCCTGCAGCAATGCCTGCGAACTCGGCACAGGTGGTGCCGGTGTTGGCCACAACCAACAGACCCAACGCGGCGCCACCGCGGCGCACGCCATACGTCTCGCGAATCAACCCAGCAAGGCCCTGCCCCGTAACGATGCCCATGCGCGCACCGAGGTCGTGAAACAGCGCCAGCGCAATCGTCGACAGCAACAACACCCACAACAGTCGGTAGCCATACTCGGCTCCAAGCGATGAGTACGTTGTGATGCCAGCGGGATCATCGTCGGAAAGCCCTGCGAGCAAGCCCGGGCCCGCTACAGCGGCAAGCACAGCAAAGCGTGTGCGACGGCTCATCAGCGCACCTTTGTGCGAGTTGCTCGGGCACGGATTTGCGGGATCTTCGCATGACCGCGTTTCACACCAGCGAAGCGACCGCGGCCGGTCACCTGCTCGAGTGAACCGTGAGCGGAATCGTCATTGCCCATAAGCCCGCGCAGCGTTTCGGCGTGCGCAGCGCGAACGGAATCGAGCACAGCGTCGCGATCGTGAGTGGGCAAGCTGCGCAACAAGGGCGCCGCGTCGTCAACGTGCATGTGGTCAACGAACGTTGCCGCCGATCGGTGTGGCAACGCATGCATCAACCGAGTTCCAAGGCTCGAATGCGCCGCCGAGAGGGCGCCAGCAGCAGCGGCCGGAACAACCGTGTGCAAGATCTCGATGGCGTGCTCGATAGGCACGTGAGCCAGAACCGTTGCCAACTGTGCTGGCTCAAGCCGCTGCACAGCCGACGCCGCATCGGCGAGTTGCAGCGTTCGCGCTTGGCGCTTTGTGAGCGACAGTTCGTCCCAGTCAACAACTTCGCTCGCGATCAGCGCAGCGATGCGCCGCAAGCCAAGGCGCCGCAATACTCCGGCGGCACCGACTTCAACACCAACAACAAAGCTGTCGCGCCCGGCCCGCTCGATGAACACCTCGCACACTCGCGCCACACGTTTGCCAGCAAGATCAATGACCTGACAATCGAGGACATCGCGATTCAACCGAAGCGCGCCCTCAGCCCAATCGGATGTGACCTCGGCCAACGCATCTGAGGTGCGCAGCACAAGATCGCCATCACCAAGCGCTGACGAAGGATCGCCGTCGACAAGATCACCGAATGCACACACGCTGGACACAACACGATGGGTTCCGATTCCGACGCGATCGAGCCGCGGATGTGGCCCGGCCATGATGGCGGTGACTTCGAGTACGCGACCGACCCGACGACCGTCGAGTGACCGCACGTGACGCCCTAACAACAATGAGAGCCCAAGCAGTTCGACATCGCTCTCGCGCGCAGAGCGACGGCTCATGACAGCTACTCCGGCTGCGCTAAGCGCCGACGAAGCTCGACGGCGACGGCTTTGCCGGTGATCGCACCGAGTTCTTCGGCAAGCGACTCGAACACCGGCTGATCGCCCACGTATGCAGCCGTGCCCTCGGTGCAACACCACGACATCGCCTCGCCGTCGGCACCCCAATCAGATCGCTGCCACCCACGCACATTGGCGAGCTCAACACCGTCGTCGCGCATTTCCCACTCGACGCGGATTGGCAGCTGCCAACACACTGATGGCTTCCAATCAATGGGCGATTCGTCGACGTCGGTTGCCGCCAGATGCAACGCGCATCCGGCGCCGCCAGAGAATCCAGGGCTATTCAAAAAGATGCAGGCTCCGTTGACGACACGAGTGTTTGTGAACGTGTCGTCGCTGAACACTCCATCGGCAGCCGCAGCAAAGTTTTCGAACCGTTCGGGTCGCAACGCGGCGGCGCTTGCCTCGACCAGACGCGCTTCGTCGTCGCCGTCGATCTCGGCGCCGAACGAGCAACACCCGTGCCCAAGGTGTTCGGCCGGAGTAGGCAGAATGCCTTGGCAGCCTCTCCCCCAAATGCATGTCCAGTTCGACAGCATGAAGGCTCGATCGAAACGCCACACGGTGTCGCCATCGACGATCTCTTCGACTCCATCATGTTGCATATGCGACGAGTGTAGAACGACTCAAACAGTGACGCCGACGAGGCGTCGCCGGGTCAGCGTGAGCGGCCAGAACCCTGACGACCCGAGCCTTGACGACCCGATGCCGAATGACCCGTGCTTGAGCGGCCCGAGCCCGACTTCGAACCCGACGAGCCGGGGCGGGCCCCACGATGTGTCGACGGCTGACGTGGACCACGAGCGGCTGGTTCGTCGTATGCAACTGCCGATGGCTTCACGTATTCGGCCGCTGGACCAACAAGCGCTTCGAGCATCGAGTGCCCAGGTGCAACGCGGGTGATGATCGGCTCGATGCGAGCGGCGCGGGCCAACGACTTCACGTCGCCAACCTGATCGGGCGTCATCAGCGTGACAACCACGCCTTCGGCACCGGCGCGAGCGGTACGACCCGAACGGTGCAGATAGGCCTTGTGCTCGGCTGGTGGATCGACATGGACAACAAGCGCGATGTCATCAACGTGAATGCCGCGCGCAGCAATGTCGGTAGCGACGAGCACGCGGGTGGTGCCAGCCGAGAACGACTCAAGGTTGCGCTCGCGGGCGTTCTGCGACAGGTTGCCGTGCATCTCTACCGCGGGGATGCCCGCAGCAGTGAGCACCTTGGCAAGCTTCTTGGCGCCGTGCTTGGTGCGGGTGAACAACAGCGAACGATCTTGTCCTTGAGCCAACTCGCGAATGATCGTTGGCTTGTCGGCAGCGCTGACTGCAAACACGTGGTGGGTCATTGTCGAGACCGGCGCAACCTCGGGGTCCACCGAGTGGACAACCGGATTGGTGAGATAGCGACGCACCAAGACGTCGATGCCGTTGTCGAGGGTGGCCGAGAACAACAGACGCTGACCATCGCCGGGGGTCTGATCGAGCAAGCGCTTCACGGCCGGCAAGAACCCGAGGTCGGCCATGTGGTCGGCTTCGTCGAGCACGGTGACCTCGACCTGATCGAGGCGGCAATGACGTTGCGCAATGAGGTCTTCGAGGCGGCCGGGACACGCGACGAGAATGTCGACACCCATGCGCAGCGCAGTGACCTGTGGGCCTTGGCCCACGCCACCGAACACGGTGGTGACCTTCAACGACATTGCGTTGGCGATCGGTGCAAGCGTTTCGGCAACTTGGTTCGCGAGTTCGCGGGTTGGCACCAAGATGAGCGCACGAGGGCGCTTGGTTTCGCGGCGACCACCCGAGGTAGACAAACGAACCACGGTAGGGATAGCGAAGGCAATGGTCTTGCCGCTACCGGTCTTGCCGCGGCCGAGTACGTCGCGTCCGGCCAACGAGTCGGGCAAGGTTGCGCTCTGAATGGGGAACGGAGCCGTGACGCCGCCGCGAGCCAGTGCGGCCACGATGGGCGCAGGCACGTTCAGAACGCCGAAGTCGGCTGCATCAATGACCGGTGCGGTCGAAGGCGACAGGTCGACAGCGTGTTGGGCGGGCTGCGCAGCGGCGCCTGGGGTAGATGGACGACGGGGCGCACCTGATTCGTTATCGCGTGGTCCGCGACGACGTGGGTTGCGACGCGCCGCGCCAGATGAGGGTGTGGTTGTTGACATAGATTTCCTTCCAGATCGGTTGGCCGTTGATGCATGGCTGTCCGCTCAATGGAACAAAATCTTGCGCCTGAGGCGCTGCACTCGACCGCATCGTGTCGGGGGTGACGGTGATGCGTCGACCACCTTACCGGCGAAGCAGCGAATCTGGGCGCTTCCACCACTTACCCGGCGCCGCGCCATAGCCTCGGTGCGATGCGTTGGGATCGATTGACATGCGGCATCGGCCTCAGTTTCGCTCTGTTGTCGTGGAGTCTCAGCTACGGCTCGGTGCTCCCTCAGCTTCGCGACGATCTGCATCTCTCGGCGTCAACCGCCGCCATGCATGGTTCGGTGTTCGGCGTTTGCCTGCTCGTGTTATCGGTGTTCGGCAGTCGATTTCTCGCTGCTCTCCCCAACGGCCTCGCGCTACGTCTCTGCGCTCTGTTCATGGTTGGTGGCGGGGTTCTGTTTGGCTTCGGCCACTCCGTTGCATTCACCTTGGGCGGTGCGGTTCTTACCGGCACTGGCGCCGCGCTCTTCATCATCGTCGTGCCCGGAATTGTGTATGCGCATCAACCTCAAGCGCCAACACAAACCATGTCGACGCTCAACGCGTTTCCAATGGTGTCGTCCACGCTGCTGCCCCTCTCGGTGGCTGGCGCAGCAGCAATCGCGATCAGTTGGCGCGTGGCCTATCTCGGGCCGGTGCTCGCACTCGGAGCAGTCATCGCGTTCACCACCGCGAAGGCGCCGGTACCTCCGAGCCCTGTTGAAAACCCTGTACGAATCGCCGACCTCGCGCGCGTGCCCCACCTATGGCGCCGATGGAGCGTGCTGGTGTTCGCAACCTTGGCCGAGGTCGGCACGGTCACCTGGGGTGCATCAATCATGCGCGATCTCGGCGGCGCCGCCAAGGGAACCGCCGCTTCGCTGACGGTCGGCTTCTTCATCGCTATGTTCTTCGGCCGCCTCGCCCTCGCGCAGGTGCTACTGAGATTCAACGGGCAGTTGGTTCTGCGCATGGCATTCATCGGCTCGATCGTGTTCTTTATTCCGTTTCTTGTGGGGCCAAGCCTGATCGTGCGCATGCTTGGCCTCACTGGTCTGGGCGTTTGTCTCTCGCCGGCCTACCCGTTGTCGCTCACCCGACTGTTCGAACTTCACAACGACACTGCCGCGCTCGGACGTTTGGCGGCGATGGCATCGGGCATCGGCATCACGTTTGGCCCGATGCTGCTCGGCGTTCTCTCCGACAGCGTTGGCCTCGGTTGGGCAACTGCGGTGCTGCCCGTCTTCGCCCTCTGCGGTCTGCTCACCGTGGCGCTGCCCCAACGTAAGCAGCCACAGCCACTCGTCGCCTAACATCTGGCGCACCAACCAAGGAGAAGGCACATGGCGCGGCTACACGATCGAGTTGCGGTCATCACCGGCGCAGCCGATGGCATCGGTCATGGCATCGCCCGGCGCTTCGCTGCCGAGGGCGCCAAGTTACTTCTCGCCGACATCAACGCCGAAGCCGGCGCGCGCGTTGCCAAAGAGATCCGCGACGAGTTCGGAACAGATGTCATCGACGCACCTACCGATGTCTCCGACAAGGCGCAGGTTCTCGCGATGATCGAATCGGCTCAGACCCGCTGGGGCACCATCGACGTGTTGGTCAACAACGCGTGGGGTGGAGGTTCGCTGAGCCGGGTCGAGTTCAAAAATGACAGCAACTTCGAGCGCGGTTTCGGGGTTGGCTTCTACGGGCCGTGGTGGGCAATGCAAGCAGCGATGCCGCTGATGAAAGCCCAAGGGCGCGGCAACATCATCAACCTCTGCTCGCTCAACGGCGTGAACGCACACATCGGCACTGCCGAATACAACGTGGCCAAAGAAGCCTTGCGATCGTTGTCTCGAACCGCTGCGCGCGAATGGGCGCCATACGGCATCGTGGTCAACGTGATCTGTCCCGCCGCAAAAAGCGCCGCCTTTCGCGCCGTCGCTGCACGCAACCCCGAACTTGTTGCTACCGCCGACTCGGCCAACCCGATGGGGTATCTCGGCGACCCTGAGCGCGACATCGCGCCAGTTGCTGTTTTTCTCGCCAGCGACGACGCCCACTACGTAACCGGCAATACGGTGTTCGTCGACGGTGGTAGCCACATCAACGGCGCCCATTGGATGCCCGACCTTCCCAACGAACCGCCCAGCCCACGCCGCGCACAGGAGCCGACATGACCACGAAC
>CANNMD010000052.1 GCA_947505655.1 Acidimicrobiaceae bacterium
ATCGGCCAATGGGATCGCCCGGCATCGGCCAACGGCAAGCCGAACACCATCGTCAACAGCTTCAACCGCAACTTCCCCAAGCGCAACGACGGTTCGGCCAACACGCTCAGCTTCGTTACCTCGCCCGACACCGTGATTGCGCTGGCCCTTGCTGGTCGCCTCGATTTCGACCCCACCACCGACACCATCACCAACGCCGACGGCATCGAGGTCAAGCTCAACGCTCCGGTAGGCGAGGTGCTTCCTGCAAACGGTTACGACCCAGGCACGAACACCTTCACCGCTCCGCCTGCGGATGGGTCAAACATTGTTGTCGAGGTCTCGCCCACTAGCGACCGCCTGCAGTTACTCGAGCCATTCGCAGCGTGGGACGGCAACGATCTCATCGGTATGCCGGTTCTCATGAAGGCCCAGGGCAAGTGCACCACCGACCACATTTCGGCGGCAGGCAAGTGGCTCACCTATCGCGGTCACCTCGAGAACATCAGCGGCAACCTGTTCATTGGTGCCGTCAATGCCTTCACCAACGCAGTCGGCGAAGGCAAGTGCGCCATCGCCGGCGAAATCGACACCTACCCGAACCTGGCCCGCACATACAGCAAGGCCGGTCTTCGCTGGTGCGCCATCGGCGACCGCAACTACGGCGAAGGGTCGTCACGAGAGCATGCAGCGATGGAGCCTCGCTATCGCGGAGGCGCTGCCATCTTCGCCCGCAGCTTTGCTCGCATTCACGAGACAAACCTGAAGAAGCAGGGAATGCTGCCGCTCACGTTTGCCGACCCAAACACCTACGACCTCATCGAGCAAGACGACAAGATCAACGTGCTCGATCTTCCTCCGGTGCCCGGCACGAACATGCGCTGCCAGATCGTGAAGCCCGACGGCACCATCATCGAGTTCGAGGGCGTGCAGACCTTCAGCCCCGAGCAGGTCGAGTGGTTCAAGGCCGGGTCGGCGCTCAACGTGGTCCGCCGCAAGGTGGCCGAAGGCAGTCTCTAGCGAGCGCTCACGGGTGCTGTCACGGCACCCCACGATTGCGATTGTTGAATCAGCAGCAATCCACCAATCAACACTGCGTTCAGCGCTACAAGCGCCATCGGCGCAACGCCGGGTTGCCATGCCGCGTCTCGAAACAGCCACGAGCCATTGACCCCAACCGTGTACCGCCTGAGCGTGTACCAGAACGCGCCAACCTCTATCACCCACGTGAGCGCGACAAGCGCGGCGCGGATCCGGTGCGGTCGTTGTGAACGGGCGAGGCTGCTGTCGCCCGAAAGAACCACGAGGCCGATCGCGATGGCGATCGAATACCGGCCCTGCCAGATGAAGCCGATTCGCTGAGCGAAGATGGTCTCGAAGGCAACCGGCGCGAACAGCCCGAACGCAACCACTACGAGCCACGGACCAACCCCACGGACCCCGCGTTGAACCAGCGCGTAGCTTGCGATCGCGACGATGATCCACCAGCAAATCTGAACCACCACGGGAGCCGAGAACTCACGCCATCCGAGCGATGCGACGAGATCACGGGCGTGGCCCACGACGCCTCGCATTGAGTGCTTCATCGATTGCCAGCGCGACACGTGGGCGGCTGCACGGGCGTCGCGCAACGTGACATGGCTGTACCAATTCCAGACGAGCACACCTGCGGTGGCAATCGCCGGGGCCGCAAACACAGCCGATGCCGACGCCCACGTCGCTCTGCGATCTTCGACTCTGCGGCTGCGTCGATCGATCCACATCACCGCCACCATCGCGCCGAACGGCAAGACGGCGATAGGGCGCATGGCAATCGCTAGCGCCATTGGCACACTCACCCACAGCAACGCCGTTGGGCTCGCTCCCCCGGGCGAGGCATAGCGCAGACGCACTACAGACACCCACGCCACCAACGCCAACGCGATCTCGGCAGCGTTGGGATTAACCACGCCGAATACAAACCACGCTGCCGGCGGGACCGCTGCAAGCACAACCACATTCATCGGCAAGCGCCGCGCCCGCAGCATCGCAATCGCCAGCGCGAGAGCGCACCACAACGCGGCCACGATTCGATACCACTGCGACTCGCCTGCATGGCCCAACGCACGAACGGGCAGCCCCACCATCGCGTAATACAACGGCGGATACGTTCCAGCCGAAGTAGCAGCCCGGCGGGTGCCAGCTCGTTCAGCTGCTTGCGCGCACATCGGCGATGCCGCGGCATCGTGACGAAAGCATGCCGGGTCGCCCGTGGCGAGCGCGCCCGGAACCGTGACGCCACGAAAGCCGGGAGCAAGCGCCGGCACCTCAGTTCCCACCAGTTCGCCAGCAGCCACCGACGCGGCGCGAAGCACATGCGCTGGTTCGTCAGGGCCGCCGTAGCGACCAATGCCGAGCGACCACGTGAGCAGCAATCCGAAGGCCACCACGAAGGTGAGCGCTGCTGCAGCGAACTCGTAGCGGTGCGTCGAGGCGTTGACGCTGCACTGATCACCAACCGCCGACACACGCTGAAGCTAGCGTACGAACGTGTTTGACTCGATGCCGACTGCCCGACGACGCGCCCTCATTGCCTCGATCGTGGGCCTTGTGCTTGCGGCTGGCATCGTTGTTGTCTTGGCGTTCAGCAACGAGAACCGTCAGTCGTCCACTGCGGTGTCTTCGCCCGCATCCGAGATCGCAACGCCCATCTCCGAGCCATCAGGAACCGTGGCAGCGCCCAACGGCTTGCAGCGAGCCCTCAATGCGCCCGGGACGTTCGATTGCAACCAACCAGGGCTCTGGAAACCCTACGCCAGCAGCGCGTTAGTCATTGCCGTTGGAGAACCACCGCGAGCGTCAACATGCACCTCGGATGTAGCGATCTTGCCCCAGAGGTATTGCTCCACCACGGCGTGCTCACAGGTGCCATCCAACTGGGAGATTCGGTTGCAATCGGGCGTGCCTCTGGCGACGTTGGCACTACTCGTTGCTCCCGTCGATGCCGCCAACGCGCGCATGTATTGCTACCGCAATCTCGTCGTGACCTCCATGCAACTTGCTCCGATCAACTCAATCATTGAGCAGGTCTGCCCGACCCTAGAACCCGATGGCTCGCCCACTACCGATTCGATCGACATTGTGTTCGTACCGCCGTCGGCCTCGGTTGATGTGCCACCGCTGCCGCCGACTGCCTCGATCGACATCCCCAAAGGCTGACCCCACAACCGTCTGACATACTGAGCCCGTGGAAATTACAACGGCTATACGCACCACTGGCTCAGTACGGCAATTCACCAACGAGCCCGTCGACGACGCAACCGTGTACGCAATGCTCGACGATGCCCGGTTCGCTCCCAGCGGAGGCAACCGTCAGGGATGGCGTGTGGTCGTGGTGAAGAGCGACGCCAAGCGCCGGGCCATTGGCGACCTGATGAAACCCGTGTGGGACGAATATGTAGCCATTGGCAGCACCGGCGTCACTCCGTTCACAGCCGTTCCTCCGGCCAACTATGCGCTCACCACAGTGACCCCCGGACACACCCCCAACGACCTGCTCGACAACATTGTCGACGTGCCGGTCGTGCTGGTTGTGGCCGCAGACCTTGGCTGCATCGCAATGATGGACAAAGACCTCGAGCGACCGGCCATTACCGGCGGCGGTTCCATCTACCCGTTCTGCTGGAACGTGTTGCTCAGCGCGCGTAGTCGCGGGCTCGGCGGCGTGATGACAACGTTTTTGTCTCGCGCCGAACCACTCGCTGCCTCGGTGCTCGGCTTGCCACCAACCTACGCGCTCGCGTCAACCATCTTTTTGGGCCACCCAGTGCATCAGCCAACAAAGTTGAAGCGAGCAGCGGTCGAAACGTTTGCCACCATCGACTCGTTCGATGGGCCACCATTCGCCGGCTAAGCGCCGTACGCAATGAGGTGCCGGCAACTCAGCCCGGATCGACCCGCACCAACGAGAAGGTGACCACTATTCGGTATCGGTTAGAAGTGGGTAAAAAGTTGGTCTTTGAGCACGCAACCAACGACACATTTGGCAGCGGAGCGCCCAAGCCGATTCCAAAGATCTCAGCGTTGGTTTCGCCAGTGATATCGCGACGCGCAAACTGGTAGTGATACACGCGGCCATCGTCGCCCGGAGACTCAAGAATGAGCTCTGAACCGGGGCCGACCAAATGCAAGTTCTTGAAGATGCTGCCGAATTTGGTGCGATGGCCGAACAACACCATGTGACTGTTCTCGCCGGCGAGACCCACCTCGGGCCAATGCCCCACCAAACCCTTGTCAACGATCGAATCTGCGACGCCCTCGACGACGTAGCCATTGACTCCGATGCTCGGCAGATGCAAGGCGTACGGCAGTTGCGAGGCACCAGGCGGCGGATTCTCGGCGGCTGACAGCGAGAGGTCAGCAGAAGGCGATCCGATGAAGTAGCCAGCGACGTCGACCACCAGGTGTCCGCCGCGCTGCGTGAACACCGCCACACCTGAAGTTGAGGTGCGAAGAATTGCATGGTTGGCCACGGTCTGCCCAGCACCGACTGCGTTGAGATTCGACGCCACTGGACGGTTGGTGCGCGCAGGGTACCCCGTGAAGTAACCAGCACCTCTCGTCTGCGTGGTGGTCAGGTTCACCACCACGGCTTGCGAGGCGGCGCGTCCCGAATAGTCGAACTCGGCAGTCCACCCAGCCTGCAAACGGCCATAGCTACCAGCCGTTCGGGTATCGAGCGCTCGATATGGAGCACTAGGGACAAACAGCCCCGCAATGTCTTCGGCAGCGCTTGAACCGGTGAAGTAGCCAGCGACATCAACGATGAGATGACCGCCCGACGACGCAAAGACATTGATGCCGAACACCGAGCCACCAGTACCGACGGGAACGATGCTTTGGTTCGCCCGAGTCTGTCCAGCGGCATCAGCATTGAGGTTCGAAGAGTCTGGACGGTCTGCTCCGGCGGCGAACGCTGTGAAGAATCCGGGACCGTTCGATTCCGTGACCGTGAGGTTGACCACGACTGCAATTGCATTGGTGGGCACAACCGAAGCAACACTGACTGATTCGATTTGACCGCCGCCAACCCCAACGCCTCGCTCGCGCGAGTCGAGTGCCCGGAACGCGGTAGCAAGCGCCACGAAACGACCCGCACTCACCGCGGAGGTCTGGGGTATATACGCGCCACCGATGTCGACCACGATGTCGTTCGGCTGCGACGAGTAGATATCGACCGACCCATCAGTGCCCAGCAGCACGGTCACCAAGTTGGCGACGATCTGTCCGGCGCGATCGATATTGAGATTCGAAGCCTCAGGAAGTGCCGTTCCCGTCGGGTAGACCGACACATACCCGGCCGCCACAGCGTTCGTAGCCGTGACGTTGAGCACTACTGCAGCGGCATCTGCGGGCACAGCATTGCGTCCGGCTATCTGTACTCGAATTGTGTTCGCATCGATTCGCGTGAAACCAAATTGACCCTCGGAGGCTCGTGTCTCAGCAAGTCGCGAAGGTGCCACCGGCACAAACGAACAGGCGCCAGCTTGCACAGGCACCGCGTGTGCAGGTGAGCCAAGCGTGAGCGCCACCGGCACAGACGCCGCCAGCGCAAGTAGCTGCCGGCGCGAGAGGGTGGTTGTCATGCGAATCCAATCGTTGTGCTGATGTCAGGCCTCAACCATGGATCGTAGAGCGTTGAGCACGGCATCGTCAGGCACCCCGGCGACAACCTCTACACCGTTATCGCTGTCGAGCACAAAGGTGAGGCCATCGAGTGCCTTCTTGTCGCGACCCATCAGGCCAAGCAGCAGCTGATGATCGAACTCGGGCAACGATGTGTTGAGTTCGTAGAGGCCGCCCACCACGTCGTAGTGCTGCTGCACCCGAGCGCTTGAGATGCGACCTAGCTCGTGCCCAAGATGCGCCGCGTAGATGAGTCCGATTGCTACGGCCTCGCCGTGCGCCAATGAAAAGTCTCCTGCAATTTCGAGCGCGTGAGCCAGCGTGTGGCCGTAGTTCAGCAGTGCCCGGCGACCACCTTCGCGCTCGTCGGCACCAACGATGTCGGCCTTGATCTGCGCACACCGAGCGATGCGATCGACCAGTTCCATACTGAGCAGATCGTCGCCGGTGAGAAAGTGGTATTTGGCCATCTCACCCATGCCGCAGCGCATCTCGCGGGGACTCAAGGTGGCGAGTGCATCGAGATCGCACAGCACACCGCTGGGCTGCCAATAGGCGCCAACGAGGTTCTTGCCCTCGGGCAGGTTGACTCCGGTCTTACCGCCGATGGCCGCATCGACCATGCCGAGCAACGTGGTAGACACGTGCACCACGGCAATGCCTCGGTGCCACGACGCAGCGGCGAATCCGGCGATGTCGGTGACCATGCCGCCGCCAAGCCCGATGATCACGTCGTTACGGGTAAGCCCCATCGTGGCGAACCCGCGGCACAGGGTTTCGATAGTGGCCAACGACTTGTGCTGTTCGCCCTGACCGATGACAAAGACCTCGTGAGGTATGCCTGGATCAACCGCAAGCGGAATGCCTGTCTGAGTAATGATGGCAGCCCGGCGCGCCGACTTAGGCAGCATGGCCGCGAGTTCACTGCGCACGCCTGAGCCAACGAGCACGTTGTAGCTGCGGTCGCCAAGGTCGACATGCACGGAGCGAGAGTTGGTCATCGCAACACCGCATCGACAACTTCGCTTACCGACCTGCCATCGACAGTGACGATGACGTCGGCGACCTCGCGGTACAAGGCCTCGCGCTGTTCATACATCCGTTGCAACGTGCCCTCAGGGTCGCCGTCGAGTAACGGGCGATGCACCCCGCCTTTGACTCTGTCGGCGAGCATGCCCGGGTCGGCGCTGAGCCATACAACTCGGGCTCCGCTGGCGCGTAGTGCGTCGCGGTTTTGTTGACGCAGCACCACGCCGCCTGCCGCGGCAATCACTGATGCTCCGGGTCGGCTGAGCACTTCGCTGAGCACTTCGGATTCGATCTCGCGGAATGCCTCTTCGCCATCAGTGGCAAAGATATCGCGCACGGTGCGTCCCTCACGGGCTTCTAGGACTGCGTCGGTGTCGAGCAGATCGCATCGCAAACGCGACGCCAACACTCTGCCGACCGTGGTTTTGCCAGAGCCCATCATGCCAACCAGCACAATGCGGCGATTGCCGGCTGTGCTCATCGCAACGATTCGTTATATGCCACTGCGTTGCGTACGAATTCGTCGACCGTGTCGCCGCCAAACTTGCGCTGCGCCTCGGCTGCAAGCACCAGCGCAACCATGGTCTCGGCCACCACGCCCATTGCAGGGACTGCGGTGACATCGGTGCGCTCTTTGAAACTGACGGTGGCTTCTTTGGTGATGATGTCGACCGTGCCCAACGTCGGAATGTTGAGCGTGGCCAATGGCTTCATCGCTGCACGCACCACCATGACTTCGCCAGTGGTAATGCCGCCCTCGGTGCCACCCGCCAACGTGGTCTCGCGGCGATATGTGCCGGTTGCCGCGTCCCACGAAATGGCGTCGTGCGCGACGCTTCCGCGCATGCCTGCAACATCGAAACCGTCGCCGATCTCAACACCTTTCACAGCCTGAATACTCATCACGGCCTGCGCCAACAGTGCGTCGAGTTTGCGATCCCAGTGCACGTGGCTACCGAGACCCACCGGCACCCCGTAGGCCAACACCTCGACAATGCCGCCGAGCGAGTCGCCGTCTTTGGCCGCCGCTTTGATCTCTTCGATCATCGCGTCTTCGGCCGACTTGTCGAAACAACGAACCGGCGACTCATCGATCGCACCGAGGTCGGCCATCGTTGGTAGCTGTGCCGATTTCGAACGGGCGGGGCCCATCTGAACGACATGCGACAAGATCTCAATACCGATTGTGCCGAGCAGTTTCTTGGCAAGGGCACCCGCTGCAACTCGTGCCGCTGTCTCGCGCGCGCTCGCACGTTCGAGCACATCGCGTGCATCGGTGAAACCATATTTCTGCATGCCCGCTAGGTCGGCGTGACCGGGGCGCGGCTTGGTCAATGGGTCCTTGGTGACACCCGGTGCCGGCGACATTTCTGCGTGCCACTTGTCGCTGCGGAACCACTCGCTGTTTTTGATCTCAATTGCAATGGGCGAGCCGAGCGTGCGGCCATGCCGTACGCCGCCAACAAGAGTGATTTCATCAGCTTCGAATCGTTGCCGGGGACCACGGCCGTAGCCGAGACGGCGGCGACCCATTTCTTCTTGGATCTCTTCGACAGTGATGGGTAGGCCTGCGGGCAAGCCCTCGACGATGACAACGAGCGCTTGCCCGTGGGATTCGCCGGCGGTGAGATAACGAAGCATCGGGTGCAGGCTACCCGTGGCGAGCCACGAGTTCGTGCTCTGCGGCAGCACGCATCGCAGCAGGATTGGGGCTGACGCCGGTCCAGAGCTGTTGTTGCAGAACTGCTTGATGCACCAACATCCCCAAGCCATCTACCGCAGTTGCACCGCAGCGGCGAGCCGCACGGAGCAGCGCCGTCTCGATCGGGTGATAGACCAAGTCGGCGACCACTTGAGTGGAGCGCAACAGCGCAAGGTCGAATGGTGCTTCGTCGCTACCCATACCGACCGAGGTTGCGTTCACCACGAGATCAACATGTGCGATGTCGGCCACATCACCAACGCTGGCGCGGCCCACGCCAAGCTGTGCTGCAGCCTCGGCCCTCGTTGCCGAACGGTTGATGACCACAATGTGATCAACCCCCACCCGGGCCAGCGCATCGATAACAGACCGCGCCGCGCCACCAGCTCCGAGCACCGCCACGGTCATACCGGACGGCTCAACACCGGCTTCGCGCAGCGACGCCACGAAGCCAGCGCCATCGGTGCTGTAGCCCGCTAGGCGGCCGTCGTCTTGCAGCACAACAGTGTTGGCTGTGCGCAGCGCTGCAGCCGCTGGATCGAGCACATCGACCGCGGCGGCGACATCGTCTTTGTGGGGCATGGTCACCGATAGCCCTGATATGCCCAGCACGCGCATGGCCGCAAGCGCCTCGACTGCTTTGCCAGGCGCAACTTCGAACGCTGTGTAGACCCAATCGAGAGCGCCAGCGGCGAAGGCTGCGTTGTGGATGACCGGGCTCAAGCTGTGTCGCACGGGTGATCCAATAACCGCCGCAAGTTTTGTTGTGCCAGTGATCATTTCAGCAGTCCTGCATCTCGTGCCTTTTGCACGTTTGCTTCGTGCTGTTGCAATGTTGCCCCAAACACATGATGTCCGTCTTCATCGGCGACCACGTAATACAGATACACGCACGGCTCACCTTTTGCGAGGTCGCGACACAGCGCGTCGCCGCTGGGCGGATTTGGCTCGGGATGCAACGCAGCGTGGATCGATGCTCGACCCGGATTGGCAATCGGCGTGGGCGTCAGGCCTGCGTGCAGATAGCTGTTGTACGGCGTGTCGGTTTCTTTGAGCACGCTGAACGGCGTGTCGGCTGGCTGGCCATAGAGCAGCGTGGCATCGATCTGCAGCGGCATTGCGAGGAACAATCGGTTGTAGATGACGCGAGCAATTTTCGACCGATCGATGTCGAACTTGGCCTCACGCTCGATCATCGAGGCCACCACCAACACCTCGTACGGAGTGCGCCCGAGTTCGGCGGCACCGGCCTCGATGTTTTCTTGACGACCAACGCGCTCCATCAGTTTGGCCATGCGCTCGATGACCTGAGTCTCTGATTCACTGCCCGCCACCTGATACGTGTCTGGAAAGAGCAGACCCTCAAGGCTGGTGGAGCCCTCGGGCTGATACGCCGAACGAACAGTTCCGCTGGCAGCCGCCGCAGCGAAACGAGCGGCCGTCATCGGAGGAAGATCGCGCTCGACGCGTTTGCCCATCTTCTCGAGCGTGAAGCCTTCGGGAAAGGTGACCTTCTTAAAGGTCGCTTCGGGTGGCGTGTTGAGCACCCGCATGATGTTGCCCATGTGGGTTCGTTCTCGAATTTCGTAATAGCCCGGCGTGAGGCGCACCCCGCCTTTGTGTTCTACGTAGTAGCGAAACACCCGTGCGTTGGTAATGAATCCTTCGTCCTGAAGGCGCACGCTGACGCTCTGCAATGTGTCGCTCTCGTTCACCGTAAAGTTCGATGCCGCGGTCACCTCGCCGGATGGGTTCACCTGGCGGATGTACCACCACCCCACACAACCGGCCGCCAAGATCGCAACGATCACGCAAGCGCTCGCACCAAGCAGTACCCACTTCATGACACGTACTCGCCGCGGCGCGCGCTCTACCTCGCTTGCTGGGGCGTAGGCGGTGTCGTCCCAAGGATCTCGCGTCCAGTCGTCGTCACCGTGAGGCAACTGATCGATGGGGGCCGCGGTTTTCAACGAGGCGCCTCTCGCGATTCGCGATCGACTCGGCCATCGAGCCACGTCTGCAAAATAACCGCAGCAGCAACCTTGTCGATGATCAACCGACGCTCGGGCGCACGCATTCCGCGTTCGATGAGCATCTGATCTGCGGTCACCGTGGTTCGCCGCTCGTCGATGGTCTCAATGGGCACGCCGACCACGCTAGCTAACGACTTCACTTCCTTGAGGGCGCCTTGCGCGGCCTTGCCAACTGAGCCGTCCATCGATAACGGCAAGCCCACCACCACTCGCTCGGCTTCCTCTTCGATCACCAGAGCTTTGATGCGCTCGTGATCGATGCGGGTGGACCCTGATCGCTGCAACACAACCAAGGGCGACGCGATGGTTCCACTGCGATCGCTCACAGCAACGCCGATGCGCTTGCTGCCGAGGTCGAGTGCCAGAACCCTCACGATTGGCCGACTCGAAGGGTGCTCACCTGTTGGTAGCGGCCTGTCGAGCGAGTTCGAGTGCTTGGTCGAGACCTTCGGGGTTCTTGCCGCCGGCCGTGGCGATGTCGCCCTTGCCGCCGCCGCCGCCGCCAACTGCCTTGGCCGCATCTTTGATGAGGTCGCTGGCCTGGCCACCGAACGCCGCCGTGATTGCTGCCACCAAGGTGACTCCACCGGTGGGCGTAAGCCCGCCCAGGATCACTGCTTCGATGCCTGCCTGCTGACGAACGGCGAGTGCTAAATCGCGCAGTTCGCCGGGAGCCAACCCATCGACGCGACTGACCAGCACACCACCGGTGGCGCTGCCAGCAAGTTCGGCGGCCTGCCCCATCGCTGCCTTGGCGCGCAGTGCCTTGATCTCATCGTTCAGCGACTTGATCTCGTCGAGCTTGCGCTGCACACCATCGACCACTTCGTTTGTGGCAACGCCAACGAGTCGAGCAGTGTCGGCGAGCATGCGGTCTTCGCGCTGCAGCAAGGCGATGCTGTTGTAACCCGTGACCGCCTCGATACGACGCAGGTTGGAACCGACCGAACTTTCGCCAACGATCTTGATAGTGCCGATGTCGCCTGTTGCTTTCACGTGAGTGCCGCCACAGAGCTCGACAGAGCTGCCAGCCTCGAGCACTCGCACAATGTCGCCATACTTGTCGCCGAAGAATGCAATCGCGCCAAGCGCTGTGGCTTCATCCTTGGTGGTCTCGTATGAACGCGCAGACACGTTGTTGAGAACCTCGGTGTTGGCGATCTGCTCGATTTGGGCGATCTCTTCGTCGGTGACTGCCGAGTAGTGACTGAAGTCGAAACGAAGGCGATCGGGACCGACCAACGAACCAGCCTGTTTCACGTGAGCGCCCAGCACAACGCGCAGCGCGTGGTGCAAGATGTGCGTGCCAGTGTGGTTGCGGCGAATGGCATCTCGGCGAACGACATCGATGGTTGCGGTTGCATTCTGTCCGGCTGAAATGGCGCCGCTCACGAGACGTGCCCGGTGACGGCGCAAGCCCGGAAGCGCGAACGTGGTGTCGAGCACCTCGGCTACGCCGGCAGGCGTTGTGATGGTGCCGGTGTCGCCAACCTGACCACCCGACTCTGCGTAGAACGGCGTGCGCTCGAGGAAGATCTCGATCTCACCGTCTTCGACCTCGTACACACTGAGCACGCGACTCTCGGCGGCGGTGTCGGTGTAGCCCACGAATTCGGTGGCCCCGAACTGCTCGCTGAGCTCGCGATAGATGTCGGTTTGATCTCCGTCGGTGGCGTTTGATTTGCGGCCGGCCTTGGCGCGGCGGCGTTGCTCGGCCATGTCGGTGTCGAAACCTTCGCGGTCTACGGCGACACCGCGCTCGCCAGCGATCTCTTCGGTGAGCTCAAGCGGGAAGCCATAGGTGTCGTGCAGCGTGAACGCCGTAGTGCCCTTGAGCACCTTGGAGTCCTTGGCGAGTTCGTCTTCGAGAATGACCAAGCCGGTCTTGAGCGTCTGGCGGAAGCGCTCTTCCTCTTTGGTGAGCACGCCAACGATGAAGTCTTTGTTGGCGATGACATCGGGGTACGCACCGCCCATGACATCGATGGCGGTCTCGACGAGGCCCGGCATCACCAAACGCTCGGTGCCCAACAAATAGGCGTGGCGCACGGCGCGACGAATGATGCGACGCAGCACATAGCCACGTCCCTCGTTGCTGGGGAACACGCCGTCGTTGACCAACATCGTGCTGCTGCGCGCATGCTCGGCAAGCACGCGCAAGCTAAAGCTGTTGCGATCGTCGTAGTCGCCAACGCGATAGCTCTTGCCGGTAACCGACGAAGCCTGATCGATGAGCGGCAACATCACGTCGGTTTCCCACACGCTGTCTTTGCCCTGCACCAACGCGAGGATGCGCTCGAGGCCGGCGCCAGTATCGATAGATGGCTTTGGCAACGGCGTCCGGGTGCCGTCGGGGGCCTGGTTGAACTGCATGAACACGAGGTTCCAGAACTCCATGAACCGATCGCCCTGAGGGTCGTTGAGCGGACCACCATCGGGACCGAAGCTGGGACCGCGGTCGATATGCAGTTCGCTGCACGGACCGCATGGGCCGGTATCACCCATCTGCCAGAAGTTGTCTTTGTCGCCCAAGCGCTGAATGCGGTTCATGGGCACGCCAACTTGGTCGTGCCAGATCTGCTCGGCCTCGTCGTCGCTTTCGTGCACAGTGATCCAGATGCGGTCGCCGTCGAGTCCGAAGACCTCGGTAACAAGTTCCCAACTCCACGGGATGGCATCGCTCTTGAAGTAGTCGCCAAAGCTGAAGTTGCCGAGCATCTCAAAGAACACAAGGTGGCGCTTTGTGCGACCGACATCGTCGAGGTCGTTGTGCTTGCCGCCAGCGCGTGCGCACTTTTGAGCCGTTACGGCACGCTTGAACGGCGGCGTCTCGTCGCCCACAAAATACGACTTGAAGGGCACCATGCCCGCAACCGTGAACAACACCGTTGGGTCATGAGGAATCAGGCTCGCCGACGCAACTGGCGTGTGCCCGCGGTCTGCGAAGAAGCCTGTATAGGCGTCGCGTAGTTGATTGGCGGTGGTTGGCGGCGTGCTCATGGTCTGAGCAGCCTACCCTTTCGACCTCTTGGCGATCTGGTGTAATTCGCATGTCGCGCGCTACCTTCTTGGCGTGGCCCGACCCGACGACCTGCACGAATACATCAGCTTCGATGACCCCGACGAGCATCGCACGTGGGTCTTCGATGCCACGTTCTTGCGCTCTGGCTGGAACTGCATCTGGGGCAACGGATGTAAAGGCGTGCTCTCCACCGACGCATCAGAACTACAACAAGGATGCTGCAGCTTTGGGGCCCACTTCATTGACGACGCCGATGTGCAGACCGTGGTCGAGAGTTCGGCCCGACTCACCCCCGACCAATGGCAGTTTCATGCAGAGGCGGCCGAAGGCGGATGGACTGCAACCGACCCCGACGGCACCATCACCACTCGCGTGATCGACGGCGCCTGCATCTTTCACAACCGGCCCGGCTTCGCTGGCGGCGCTGGGTGCGCACTACATAGCGCCGCGCTGAGCGTGGGCGAACGCCCCATCGACTGGAAGCCCGACGTGTGTTGGCAACTACCGCTTCGCCTGCACGAGGACACCGATCTACACGGCCATGTCACCAGCACCTTGCGCGAATGGAAACGCCGCGACTGGGGCGAAGGCGGCACCGACTTTCATTGGTGGTGCACCGAGACCTCTGAGGCGTTCAACGGCAGCAAGCGCACGTATCAATACCTGCGCGAAGAAATCATCGAGTTCACCGGAGTGAAGGTGTACGAGAT
>CANNMD010000053.1 GCA_947505655.1 Acidimicrobiaceae bacterium
CAAGGCCAAGGGTGGCAAGGATTCGCTCGGCTTTGGCCTGCGGGATGAACTTGGTGGGAATGCCCAGCACCTCGACCGGCACAGAGGCGTTGATCGCATGCACTTGGTCGGCAATGGTCATGCCGATGCCGCCATCGCGGATTCCGTCTTCGATGGTGACAACGAAGTGGTGCCGTGAGGCTTCGAGAATCATGGCGGGGTCGAGTGGTGCACAGCAGCGCACGTCGAACACGGTGACATTGCGTCCTTCGCCCGCCAACTCTTCGGCGGCCTTCTCGGCGGCAGCCACCATCTTGCCGATGGCGAGGATGCACACGCTTCCGTCGCCCTGACGAATGCGCCTGGCGAGTATGCCGTTGCCGACTTCGTGCTCGCCGACTTGATGGGCCGAACCGCGTGCGTAGCGAATGGTGACCGGGCCATCGTTGGCGAGCGAGATTGCGTCGTGCAGCATCACGCCAAGTTCTTGCGCGCTTGACGGTGCGAGCACGCGCATGCCGGGCACCTTCGCGAGCAATGCCATGTCGTAGACACCGTGGTGGCTTGGTCCGTCGTCGCCAGTGATGCCCGCGCGATCGAGACAGAAGATGACCGGCAGTCGGTGCAGCGCTACGTCGTAAACGACTTGATCCCATGCGCGGTTTAAGAACGTGGAGTACAACGCCACTACTGGGCGCAGGCCACCCATCGCCATGCCAGCAGCACCTGTGACTGCGTGTTGCTCGGCAATGCCGACGTCGAAGAAGCGATCGGGGAATCGCTGTTCGAACGGAATCAGGCCGGTGGGTCCGGGCATCGCCGCGGTGATGGCCACGATGCGTAGATCGGCCTCGGCCTCTTTCACGATGGCGTCGGCGAACGCTTGCGTGTAGCCCGACGGGAGTGCCTTGGGTGGACCAACGGCGGCGTCAAAAACCGGTGTGTCGTGAAGGTGCTTTTCGTCGTCGTCTTCGGCGGGCGAGTAGCCACGGCCTTTTTGGGTCACGACATGCACACAGATGGGGCCTTCGGCGGAGAGCTCAATTGCATTCGCAAGCGCATGCTCGAGTTCTTCGATGTTGTGCCCATCGATTGGACCTACGTAGCGAACGCCAAGGGCTTCAAAGAACGATGGCGGCTGCAAGAATTCGCGCACGGCGGCCTTGAAGGCCTCCATGCCTTTCTCGGCCTGCGGACCCACAACGGGCAACTCACGCAGGAAGTGTTCGATCTTGCGTTGACGGCGCACGTAGACGGGATTGAGCCGGATGTTGGTGAGCGTGTGGCTGAGCCGGTCGGCGATTCGCTCGGGCAGCGTGTGTGGCTCGGTGCGATCAGCCTCGGGAAGCTGCGCCAGCATCGGCATGGTCGGCGCCGTGAGGTTCGAGATGGTTGGCGCGTAGCTGCGGCCATTGTCGTTGAGCACCACAATGACCCTGCGTTGGCTGTGGCCGAGGTTGTTCAGCGCCTCGTAGGCCATGCCGCCGGTCATTGAGCCATCTCCGATGACGGCGACAACATGGCGGCGGTCTCCGCTGGTGCCTGCGTCTCGCGCTGCGGCCAACCCGTAGGCGTACGACAGCACCGTGCTGGCATGGCTGTTTTCGATGAAGTCGTGCTGGCTCTCTTCGCGGCTTGGGTAGCCCGACAGCCCGTTTGCCTGGCGCAGCTGATCGAACCGACCTTGCCGGCCCGTGAGGATCTTATGGATGTAGGCCTGGTGGCCGGTGTCCCACAACACGGCGTCGCGAGGCGACTCAAAGACTCGATGCAGTGCGAGCGTGAGCTCGACGGCGCCAAGATTTGAACCGAGATGGCCGCCGGTTTCGGCTACTGCCTGCACCACGAAGTCGCGAATCTCACCGGCGAGCTCATCGAGTTCGGGGTATGAAAGAGTTCGCAGATCTGCTGGTTCGTGGATGGACTCAAGGGCCATGGCGGTGCAAACGCTACCCCTTGACAGCCGGTGTCGTGAACTTGCTGCGGTTGATCAGTGAACCGACCTACGGCTTGCAGGGAGCGAGCAGCGAGATCTCGTCGATGACGTCGACGACGCAGTAGCCGTTCTTCACGAACGCAGCGACGGGACTCGTTGCCATTGGGTATCGATCGCCACCGCGAACTCGTTGGATGGCAGCGTCGACGATGAGCGCAGGATGGTTTGCGTTGAGATCGCTGAGCAGCGTTTCGGCCGCTGATGGCATCGAGAGCAGATAGGCCGGAACCCCTGGCCGCTTGGGTGTGATGCCGGTGATAAACCCAACGTGGGGGTAGCGCGTGGCCGGGTCGCGCTGACTGAGCCAATAGATCTCGGGTGCCTGACCCCACACGAACACTTTGTCGCCGGGCTTGGTTCGCTCGGCGACTGCCCGCGCCACGTTGTCGACGTTTGGCAGATCGTGGAAGGAATCGGCGGTGAGCAACGTGAACATGCTGAACGCCGAAGCGCCAACGATCCATACAGCGGCGAAACGTGGCCAGGGCCGGCGCATGACAGCGAAGCTCACCAATGCCGGCGCGGCCATGAGCACCAATGCGGGCAGCAATTGATTGAAGTAGTGCAGCACGAATCGGAAACCAATTGATGCGGCGACCAGACTTGAGATCACCCACACCGTGAGGTCGAGCGGCAGGCGTCGTTTACCCCAAGTCACCGTCGCGAGCACGATGAGCCCGCCGGTGAGCGCAACAATCGACCCGATTTGCTCGAGCGTGATGATGGCCACCATCGAGAGCCTGGTGCCGCCGAGGTAGTTGTCGCCGCTACCGGCAAACCACGACAGTGCGTTGTGCAGCCCAAATGGCGCGAGCCCAAGCACAATCGTTGCCGCACATACGGCACCCGAAAGGACGAGTAGCGCCAAGCGACGTGACCATGGTGCGGCGAGGCTGAGGCATTGCGCAGTGAGTGGCAAGGCTCCGAGCAGCATTGGCTGTTTGAGCAACGTGGCGACGCCAAGGGCCATGCCGGCGAGCAGAATCCGCCCACGGGCGCCGAGCACGAATGCGGCGACCATCGGCAAGATGGCGAGCAGCTCGAATCCGACAGCACGTGAGTCTTCGGCCGGCAGCGCAGCAAAGGCGACAACGAACAACAGCGCAACTGCGAGCGGCACCACGTGGGTCCAACGGCGTCGGGCCTCGATGGCGATGATCCAAGCCGCGGTCACGATGGCTGCCAGCGCAAGCCAGCGAGCAGCCGTGAGGCTCCACATGCCAAAGATGGGTTCGAGCAGTCGGTAGACGAGAAATGCGCCTGGCGGCTTGCGGTCGACGGCGCCCGTGTAGAGGCGCGCTCCGTGGCGCATCATCCGAGCCACGGTTGCCATCGTGGCTTCGTCGCTGTTTAACGCGGCTTTGCGTATCAGCGACGGCAGGTGCAACACGACTGCGACAACAGCGGTGATCGCTATGTCGCGTGCGTGGGGTCGTCGAGTGACGTGCGCTGTCTCTGGCTCAGTTGCCAACGAGGACATCGCTACTCGAAGTGGGATCCGCGCTGAACGCGGCGGCGTCCCGGCTTCTTTGCACGCGCTCGACAAAGTGGGCGACGAGCGAGCCGACGACGACGATCGCGATTCCGCCAGCAGCATCGATGATGAAGTGGTTCGCAGTAGCAACGATTGCGATGAGGGTGACCACGGGATAGGCCAGCGCAAGGAGTCGTGAGATCAGGCGGCGGCTGAATCGCCACAGCACCAACATGCACCACAGACTCCAGCCGATGTGCAGGCTGGGCATCGCGGCGTACTGGTTCGAGATGTTGTCCATGCCCTGCGAGTCGAAGGACCACACGCCTTTGCCGTCACGAAGCGTGTCGACGAATCCGTAGTTGGGGAGGTCTTGGTCGAGAGCAAGTTGACCGCCGCCAAAACGCGACTCGGACGGAGGAGTGTTGACGAGCCGAGGAGGCATCAGCGGGAACAATGCGAATCCAATGAGTGCCACGACCGTGGTAGCCACCAAGGTGGTGCGCCACCGTGCGAACACATGATGCCGACGAACGAACAACCACATCAGCACGCTGAGGGTGACCACGAAGTGTGCGGTGCCGTAAAAAATGTTGAAGAAGGCGATGAATGGTGTGTCGAGGAACCAACGTTGGATCGTTACCTCGTGAAAGAGGTTGAGGGTCGTTTCGAGGTCGATCACTCGCACCGCATTGTTGAAGGCGTGCAGCGGTGCGTCGTTGCCGTGGAGGTTTGCCGAACCGAACCGATTGCGCACGAGTCCGTAGACCACATAGACAACGGCAAGCACGATTGCTTCACGTAACCAAGGCAGTCGGGTGCGCGTCTGTGGTTGAGCGACCTCGGCTTGCACAGACATAAGAGACGACTCTAGTCGCTCAAGATCGTGGTGGTAGCTCCGCGTCGACGATGCGGCCTACTCGGTGCAGTTGAGCGCAGTCCACAACGCTTCGGGAACTCCGCCATCGGCGCACACACCGGCGGTTCCGAGGTTCACTGTTTCCCACCCCTGAGCGGTTCGCTGCGCTACAGCGAAATAGCCGTCGAACTGGGTTGGGTCGTCGGCTTTGCCTACCCATGATGCCCAGTCGCCTTCGCAGCGCAGATCAATGTCGGTGATCCCAGCCGGGGGAGGGCCGGTCTGGGCGTGGATGACCTCGAATGTGCACGGTGCAGTAGATGGAGCAACAGCGCCGGGTGTGGACACCGATGGGTCGGTGCTCCCGATCTGGTTTGACGGCGGAACGGTGCCGAGGCCTCCGGCGCCTGCTGGCGGCTGCGCCAACGAATCGGCGGTATCGGGCGAAACGATAGTTTCGGTTGCTGCGATGGATTCAAGTGGTGCAACGACCTTGCTGTCGCTGCCGCATGCTGCGCCGGCAACGAGGGCAAGGGCAACGAGAAATCCATTTCGAATGGGGCTACTCACGTGTCCTCCTCGATGGATGGGCGGGTACCACTACCAACCTTGCGGACCTTACCGCTCGCCATCAGGTGGCGAGGGTCATGCCCGTAGGCTGGGCGGGTGATTGAACACGAAGTACTTGAGCGCGTCTTGGCAACGGCCTTGCGCAAGGGCGGCGACTTTGCCGAGGTCTACGCCGAAGATAAGTCGTCTACGTCGGCGGGTCTCGACGACGGGCGCGTCGAGCAAGTGTCCAGCGGGCGCGATCGCGGCGCTGGCATCCGCGTCGTCGTCGGCGAAACCACTGGGTTCGCGTACACGGCCGACTTGTCCGAGGCTGGCCTGCGCGCCGCAGCCGAGGCCGCTAGTGCGGTTGCCTCACAGGGCGGCGCAGGCACTCGTGTCGTGTCGCTCACTCGCTCGCCAGCACACGTGGTGAACCGCATCGAGATCTATCCCGACACGGTTGGCAAGGCTGCCAAGGTGTCGTTGTTGCAGCGGGTCGACGAAGCCGCCCGCTCAATGGGTGGCGCGATCGGCCAGGTGTCGGCCGGTTACGCCGATAGTCGCAAGCGCATCATCGTCGCCAACAGCGACGGCTTGCTGGCCGAAGACGAACAGGTTCGCCACATCCTGCGTATCAGCGTGGTGGCCAATGGTGATGCCGGTATGCAAACCGGATTCGAGTCGTTGGGTCACACCATTGGTTTCGAACTGTTCGATCAGCACGATGTCGAAGAACTGGCCCGCACTGCGGCACGTCAGGCCATCACCAAGCTGCGTGCCCGCCCTGCGCCAAGCGGTGCGATTCCTGTCGTCATCAAAGCCGGTAGCGGCGGGGTGTTGTTCCACGAAGCGTGCGGCCACGGCCTCGAGGCAGACCTCGTGAGCAAGGGCGCCAGCGTGTATCGCGGCAAGGTGGGCGAACTCGTTGCGTCTCCGTTAGTCACCTTGGTCGACGACGGCACGATGGCCGGCGAGTGGGGAGCCATCGGCATCGACGACGAAGGCCATCCGAGCCAGCACAACGTGCTCATCCAAGATGGGGTACTCACCGATTACATGTGGGATCACCTTCGAGCCCGCAAAGAGGGTCACGCCCACTCGGGCAACGGCCGCCGGCAGAGCTACATGCATCTGCCGATGGTGCGCATGACCAACACCTATGTGCTCAACGGCACCGAGAACGCCGAAGACATCATTCGCGATACGCCCTATGGCGTGTACGTCGCCAAGCTTGGCGGCGGCAGTGTCAACACTGCTTCGGGCGATTTCGTGTTCGGCATGACCGAGGCGTATCTCATCGAAAATGGCGAGCTCACCGATCCGCTCCGCGAGGGCAACCTCATTGGAAACGGCCCGCAGGTGTTGCGCGATATCGATGCGTTGGCCAACGACTTTGCGATGGGCAACCCAGGCACGTGCGGCAAAGACGGACAAGGCGTGCCGGTTGGCGATGGCCAGCCAACGTTGCGGGTGAAGTCGATGACCATTGGCGGTACAGCCTCATGAGCTCCGGTTCTTCGCAACTTCAAGACATCGCCGATCGCGTCATCGCCCAGGCCGCCCGCGGCGAGCAGGTCGAGGCCTACGTCGCCCGCGGTGTCGAGACCGACATTCGTATCTACGGAGGCGAGGTCGAGCACTTCGTGAGCGCGCAGAGCGAGGGCATCGGGATTCGCGTTATCAAAGATGGTCGCACTGGCTTCGCGTATGCAGGCACGCTCGACGAGTCAGCCATTGCCTCGGTGCTGGCGCAGGCACGCGACAACGTGGCGTTCGGTACACCCGACGAATGGGCCGGCCTCGCCGAACCCGATGGCGTCGCCGTAGTACCGCAAGAACTGTGGAACGAGGCCTTGGCCGCGTATCCCACGGCCGACAAGATCGCCCTCGCCAAAGAACTCGAGCGGCTCACCGCAGCATCCGATCCGCGGGTGCGCGTCGACGACGCCAACTACAGCGATGGCGCGGGCGAGACCGCCGTTGCAACCACCACAGGCATCAGGGTCAACGGTCGCGAGAATGCGTGTTACGTATCGGTCAGCACGCTTGCCGACGACGGCGACGAGACCCAAACCGGCTTTGGATTCAGCGTCGGACGTTCGCCGCACGAGTTCGATCTTGCCAAGGCAGCGCGCGAGGCAGCCGATCGCGCCACCCGTTTGCTTGGCGCTATCAAGCCTCCTTCAAAGCGCGTCACTGTTGTGCTCGATCCGTATGTGACAGCGCAGTTCCTTGGAGTCATCAGCAGTGCGCTCAACGGCGAAAATGTCATCAAAGGTCGCAGCTTGTTCGCGAACCGTGTTGGCGAGCCCGTTGCTTCGCCGCTATTGACGCTCATCGATGACCCCACCAATCCCAAGGCCTATACCGCTACCGACATCGATGGAGAAGGTTTGGCAGCGCGCCGCAACTCGCTCATCGAGGCCGGCGTGCTGCAGGGCTTCGTGCATTCGTCGTACAGCGCCCGCCGCGCCGGAACAGTCAGCACCGGCAACTCGGTTCGTGGTGGCTTCAAAGGTACGCCCGGCGTCGGATGCCTGGCGATGCAGCTCAAGCCAGGCGCGCGTACACAGGCCGAGCTAGTGGCCGATGTCGAAGATGGCGTGCTCATCCAAATGGTGCAGGGATTGCACAGCGGCGTGAACCCCATTAGCGGCGACTTCTCTACCGGCGCTTCGGGTCTGTTGATCTCAAAGGGCCAACTGGGCGCGCCGGTGCGCGAGTTCACGATTGCTTCTACCTTGCAGCGCATGTTGCACGACATTGTCGAAGTGGGTGGCGATGTCGATTGGTTGCCCTCGATGGCAGCTGGCGTCAGCTTGGTCATTGCCGACGTCACGATGAGCGGCGCATAAGTGCCAGCGCCAACGGCTGCAGCAATCGAGCGGCACCCACATCTCGCAGAACCCCTGCGAGACGGATGGGTGCGCGTCGATTTGCACAGCCACACAATGTGGAGCGGCGACTCCACGACCACCCCCGACGAGTTACTTGAAGCGGTGGTCGCGTGCGGTATCGACGTGCTGTGCATCACCGATCACAACGCGATACGTGGTGCACTTGAGGTCGCGGCCAACTTGCCATGCCGGGTCATCGTGGGTGAAGAACTCAAGACTCACGCGGGCGAAATCATCGGGCTGTTCCTCAACGAACGAGTACCTATTGGTGTGCAACCGCGCGAGGCTGCGCGGCTCATTCGTGAGCAAGGCGGCTTGGTCTATATCCCGCACCCGTTCGATCCCATGCGTCGCAATCTTGAAGAGTCTGCGATGCGCGACCTTGCCAACGACGGGCTCATCGATGCCATCGAGGTTCTGAACGCGAAGACCTCGCTTAAGTCGCTCAACGCCAAGGCAGCGGCCTTCGCCGAAGAGTTCGATCTCGCTGGCGGTGCTGGCAGCGATGCTCACGTGCCGCTCGCGCTCGGCGCTGCGTATGTCGAGATGCCCGACTTCGATGGCCCCACCGATTTCTTGGCCAAGTTGCGCGTTGCTCGCGTAGTTGGCCATCACTGGGACCAACATCGGCCATGGTCACCACGTGTGGTGCCGAGCACCAGCATCCACTAGACATTTGCCGTGCCAATTCTCCACGCCATCGTGCTCGGCCTTGTGCAAGGCCTCTCAGAGTTCTTGCCGATCTCGTCGAGTGGCCACCTGCTGCTCGTGCCGTGGTTGTTCGGCTGGGACGACTTTCCGACTCCCTCTTTCGAGAAGGCTTTCGATGTCTCGCTACACATGGGCACGTTGGTCGCAGCGTTGCTGTACTTTCGCCGCGATGTGAAGACCTACGTTCGCGAGGGCGTGCGCCTCGTGGTGAAACGAGAGCGGCCCACCAACCCCGAGGGTCGCCTCGCATGGCTGTTGGTGTTGTCGGCTCTGCCGGGCGCAGCGGTTGGCGCGTTGTTCGAAAAGTCCATCGACGAGAAGTTGGGTAAGCCGGCGCTCATTGCCGTGAGCCTCATTGTGTTTGGGCTCTTGTTGGCCTACATCGATCGCCGCGTGGGTGAAAGAAAGATTGAGCAGTACTCGAAGCGCGACGCAATCATCGTGGGTGCGGCTCAGGTGCTCGCGCTCAATCCGGGCACCTCTCGATCAGGTATCACCATTACCGCCGGCAGGTTCTTGGGTTTCAACCGCGATACGGCCGCACGAATGAGCTTCTTGATGAGCCTGCCGATTACCGGTGGGGCTGTTGCCTACAAGGGTCTCAAATTGATGCAAGATGGCGTTCCGCCGGGGTTCGGCGTTGCGATGGCTGTTGGTGTGCTCACCAGTGGGATAGCGGGCTGGATCGCTGTGTGGGGCACGCTCAAATGGGTGCGCACGCGCAGCTTCACGCCCTTTGTGGTGTATCGCCTTGCGCTTGGCGTGACCGTGCTGGTCATCGTTGCAGCGGGTTGGCGCTGAGGGCAACTGTAGCGATGTGCTGATTTGCGGCATCGGCCACGGGTCCGGCTGAATCTGAAGGCACGCCCACCACAACACCGCGGTCGGTCACCTCAATCACGATGGCATCTGCAGCAATGATCTGGCCGCCTGCGAGCACTACAGCGCTGTCGCCGATAGAGAACATTGGGCTGTTATCGGACTCGACCACGAGCGCGAGCCAGTTGTCGGGAAGCATGGCGAGAGGTCCGTCGCCGTGCCCAATGTCGAGGCCCACCAGCACCTCGCCAACCTCTATTCGCTGTCGTGCGGTGGCGCCACTCGGCAAGGCGCCGAGGGCGGCCGGTGGTTTCAGTGCGATGGGAATGTCGCGTAATGCAACAGCGCTAGTGAGCAATTCGCCTGGCTCGACACGCTTGGTGGCGACCAACACCGCCTCTGAGTGGCCCCACGATTCGCGTTGGTGCTGAGCGCCAGCGAGCGCCGAGTTGACAGAGATCGCTACCCACAGCGAGAACGTTGCAACGCACGCCCAGTAAGCGAACGGGTGGCGGGCAAACACAATTCGAATACGCGGAATCAAGCGCATAGAGCCTCCTCGGGCGCGTCAAGAACGGCGGGAGAAGACAACGAGATGGTAGCGCCGCCGAGCGTGACGACGGCAGGGGACTAGCTGGCTGAAGACGCCGACGAGCTGCTAGCCGGAGAGCTTGCTGGTGCGGCCGCGGCGGGTGCTGGCGTGCTTGGGGAGCTGGAGCCTGAGTCGCTGGACGACGAGCTCGAGCTGCTGGAGTCGCTAGAGGTAGACGCAGTGGTGCTTGAGCTTGATGAAGAACTCGACCCTGAGCCGCCCCGGCTGTCGTTCTTGTAGAACCCGCCGCCCTTGAAGGTGACGCCCACGGGCAAGAAGACCTTCTTCACGGGCATTTGCTTGCCGGTGGCCGGGTGCGTGGCCTCGGTGAGCGCATCGTCGGTAAACGCTTGCTGCACTTCGATGGTCTCGCCAGTGTCGATGAATTTGTAGACGTAGGTTGGCATACCGGGTCTCCGAAACCTTTTGGCAGTCGACAGTAACGAGTGCCAGCGTACCGGCTTTGTAGGCTCACCCCCCATGCGAGTAACTACGGCCGTCATCCCAGCAGCCGGGCTCGGTACCCGTTTTTTGCCAGCCACCAAAGCAGTACCCAAAGAACTGCTGCCCATCATCGATGTGCCCGCCCTGCAACTCATCATCGATGAGGCCGTCGGCGCTGGCATTGAGCACATCGTCATCGTGAATAGCCGCAACAAGCCAGCCATCGAGGCGTACTTTGCCGACGCCCCCGAGATCATCGAGAAGTTGATCGCCAGTGGCCGCCCCGAAATGGCCGAACGCATGCGCGCGCTTGGACGCGATGTGCGCGTCAGCTTCGCCTACCAGCATGCGGCGCTTGGCCTTGGCCATGCCGTTGGGTGCGCACGCGATGTCGTGGGCCACGAACCATTCGCTGTCATGCTGCCCGACGAACTGATGGGTTCCAGCGAACTGCTCAGCGCGATGTGCGACGTGTGCGTGTCGTCGGGTGGCAGCGTGGTGGGCCTCAAGCGAGTGCCCCGCGATGAGGTCGGCGCGTATGGAGTCATTGATCCCATCGGCGAAATCAATGCCGATGGCGTCGTGGCCGTTCGCGACCTTGTCGAGAAGCCAGCGGTTGCCGACGCACCGAGCGACCTCATCATCATTGGTCGCTATGTGCTGACCCCCGATGTGTTCACCGCTATCGAGCATCTCAAGCCGGGCGCTGGTGGCGAGTTGCAGCTCACCGATGCGCTGCGAGTGCAGGCCGGCAGCGGCCCATTTCATGGTGTGCTGCGCGATGTGCGCCGCTACGACACGGGCAATCCGGTTGGCTGGCTCAGTGCCGTGGTCGAACTGGCGCTCGACCATCCGCAATACGGTGCTGCGTTTCGCGCCGAACTGCGCCGGGTGATTGGCGAGCCGACGCTCTAATCCACGCGTCGAAACCGTTCGGGGTAGTCGATCACGAGACCGAATTCGTCGACATCGAACTCGATCGATTCTCCCGTAGCCGTCTGCTCAAGCCGCCACCGATGCGTGTCGAGTCGGCTGTATCGCTGCGTCACGGGCTGAATGTCGAGCGTTTCAACGTCGACGGTGGCCACGATGATTTCGGCGGCGTCGCCCACATGCAGGGCGAGGCGGCGGATAGCGATGGTGTTGGTGAACGGGGTGCATGCCAATGCGATGTCGACGCAGCCATCGAGTTCGGGCCGGTGTGCGCCATTCATTTCTCCCCAGCGACCGCCACCATCGTTGCCGATCCACAGATCGGGCTCGTCCATGTCGCGGAACAACAAGAACTGACGCACTTGCCAGCTGGCCGATAGCCGCATGACGTACTGCACGTTGTGGCTCTGCACGATGCCCGAGACAGTCCACGCTTCGTTGTCCCAACTGAGCGTGAGGTGTTCCTCGTTCGAACTGGGGTCGCTGTTCGAGCCGGGTCGAGCGTCAGAGTCGGCGTTGGTGTCTGTGGGGTGCCACGAGGTCCAGCGGGCGCTGTGGCCATCGGCCGAGAAGGCGCGGTACGAAGTGGGATGATCACTCACCCCTGCAGTCTGGCGGCGCCGAAGCACTACCGTGCATGGCCATGGTCACGGGTCTGATTCCCATCGAAGATGCACGCCACATCGTGCTGTCGCAGTGCTCGGTCTTGAGCGTCGTTGCAGCCGACATCGCCGACGCCGTCGGCTGCGTGTTGGCGTGCGAAGTTGTCGCTCGAGAAGACGTGCCGCCGTTTGCGAACAGTGCTGTCGATGGTTACGCCGTCATTGCCGCCGACCTCGTCAACGTTCCGTGCGATCTTCCTGTGGTTGGCGAAATCGCGGCCGGCGCAGCCCCCGATCGGGTGTTGGGTCGTGGCGAAGCGATTCGCATCATGACCGGTGCTCCCGTGCCGCAAGGCGCTGATGCCATCGTGATGGTCGAGAACACCGAGCGGCTCAACGACGGGCATGTCGTGCGCATCAACGCCACAGCTACTTCGGGTCAGGCCATCCGCGATGCAGGCGACGACATCAAAGATGGCACCACGGTCTTTGGCCCGGGCACCATCATCCGCCCCGCTGTGGCGGGCGTGCTGGCCAGCGTGAACGCTCGCTTCGTCGACATCGTGCCGCGTGCCCAAGTTGCGGTGCTGTCCACCGGCGACGAACTCATCGACGATGGCAGTCCACTTGCGTTGGGTCAGATTCGCGAGAGCAACAAGACAATGCTTGTCGCAATGGTCGCCGAGTCCGGAGCGATAGCGGTCGACTTCGGCATTGTGCGCGACGACGAACAGGCGCTTGAAGCAACACTTCGACACGCGGCCGATACGTGCGACGCGGTGGTCACCAGTGGCGGTGTCAGCATGGGCGACTACGACGTCGTGAAGGCCGTGCTCTCGCGCATCGCCGATATGCGCTGGATGCAGATCGCGATCAAGCCCGCCAAGCCGTTTGCATTCGGGTTGCTCACCAACTCCAGCGGTCGCGCTGTGCCGGTGTTCGGTTTGCCTGGCAACCCGGTTTCGTCGCTGGTGAGCTTCGAACTCTTGGCTCGCCCAGCACTGCGGTTGATGATGGGCCACTCCGAGCCACTGCTTCGTCCTCGTATTACCGCCATTGCCGACACAACCTTGCGTCGTAATCCTGATGGCAAAGTGCATTACCAACGCGTGCACGGCCGGTTTGGCCCTGACGGTCGCTATCACGTGTCGGCAGGTGGCCCGCAAGGCAGCCACCAACTTGCAGCCACCGCACTCGCCAACGCCTTGGCCGAGATTCCTGACGGCAACAGCGTTGCCGTTGGCGATGAGGTCGCCGTGTACGTGCTGGCTTTCTAACGGGCGCTTTGTAGCAGTGGCCGTCTAACCTGTGCTGATGGATCTCGTTGACCCCTTCGGGCGAACAATTCGCGATCTGCGCATCTCGGTCACCGACCGATGCAACTTCCGCTGCACCTATTGCATGCCAGAAGAAGGCATGAAATGGCTGCCGCGTAGCGAGGTGCTCACCTTCGAAGAGATCGAGCGACTCGCGGCGATTTTTGTCGAGCGCTTCGAGGTCGACGGCCTGCGCCTCACCGGTGGTGAGCCCACAGTTCGCGCGCACATGCCGGTGCTGGTCGCCAAGCTGGCTGCATTGCGGGTGCCAGCGTCGTCGTCGTCACCGCTCGCCGGATGCAAACCCGATCTGTCACTCACTACCAACGGCGCCACATTTCGGTTGGTGGCTCACGAACTGCGTGACGCTGGCCTCGATCGCGTGAACATCAGCCTCGATACGTTGCAGCCCGAACGCTTCTTGCAGATGACCCGTCGCGACGAACTCGTGCGTGTGCTCGACGGCATTGAGGCCGCGAAAGAAGCTGGCTTCAATCCGGTGAAGATCAACGCTGTTGTCGAGCGCGGTGTCAACGACGACGAGATTGTTGCGATGGCAGCATTCGGCCGCGAGCGCAATGTCGAGGTTCGCTTTATCGAGTTCATGCCGCTCGATGCGTCGGGTCACTGGATGAACGACAAGGTCGTGAGCCAGGACGAAATCGTGGCTGCGATCAACGCGGTCTACCCACTCGAGCAAGTTGCAGCACGCGGTTCAGCACCGGCCGATCGTTGGCGCTACACCGATGGAGCAGGCATGATCGGTGTCATCCCCACCATCACCAAGCCGTTCTGCGGCGACTGCGATCGCGTGCGGCTTACCGCCGAGGGTCAGTTCAGAACCTGCCTGTTCGCTACGACCGAGTTCGATTTGCTCAAGCTGATGCGTGGCGGCGCCTCCGACGACGATCTTGCAG
>CANNMD010000054.1 GCA_947505655.1 Acidimicrobiaceae bacterium
CTGACTGCTCGTCGGTGACATCGCAGCGCACAAACGTGGCCTCGCCACCGGCAGCAGCGATTGCCTCGACTGCTTCGTCGCCATCGTTGATGTCGGCAATCACGATCTGCGCGCCCTCTTGAGCGAAACGCTCGGCGCCAACGCGACCCAACCCCGACGACGCACCTGTAATCAGCGCAACCTTGCCACTTAACCGACCCACACATGCCTCCGAGGCTTGAACAACGTTGGGCAAAGGCTAGTTGCAGTAGGTGTGGTTACACGCGTTCCCAGTAGCGGCGCAGTTCCCAATCGGTAACACTCTGGTTGAACGCCGCCCACTCGGCC
The DNA here is from genome assembly GCA_947505655.1 of Acidimicrobiaceae bacterium. Classification (GTDB taxonomy): domain Bacteria; phylum Actinomycetota; class Acidimicrobiia; order Acidimicrobiales; family Ilumatobacteraceae; genus WLMZ01. Next base: position 328 of record CANNMD010000054.1, read on the forward strand.
TTGGCCGTGGTGAGGATGTGATGATGCACGTCGTCGCCGAAGCATTCTTTGGCGATGGTGCTGTTCTCCCACAACGCAATGGCATCGCTGATGTTCCATGGAATACGCGGAATGTCGGGCGCCTCGTAGCCATTGCCCGAGAACGGTTCGCCAAGCTCAAGCTCGTTACGAATTCCGTAGAGACCGCCGGCGAGCGTGCCGGCAAACGCCAAGTAACTGTTGGCGTCGCTACCCGGAATACGACACTCGACTCGGGTGCCCTTGCCATGGCCCACAAGGCGATAGCCCAAGGTGCGGTTGTCGATGCCCCAGCCGATGCCGGTGGGAGCCCACGATCCAAGCTGGAACCGCTTATAGCTGTTGATGGTTGGCGCCCACAGCAGCGAGAACTCGCGCGACGTCGCGATGAGCCCAGCGAGGTAGTGGCGGAACAGCTTGCTCATCCCGTGGGCGCCGTGCTCGTCGTGACCGTCGAACAACGCCTTGGTGCCATCAAGGCTCCACAAGCTTGAGTGAATGTGGCACGACGAACCCGTGTCGTTGAAGTCGTACTTGGCCATAAAGCTGATGCTGCGTCCGCTGAGCGCAGCCATCTCTTTTGCTCCGTTTTTGTACACGGCATTGCGATCGGCCATCTCGACAGCAGTGGTGTAATCGAGGTTGATCTCATGCTGACCGCGGCCCGCTTCGCCCTTGCTGAACTCGACGGGCACGCCAGCAGCTTCGAGGCCACGACGAAGTTGGCCGATGATGTATTCGTCCTTGGTGGTCTGCAGCACGTGATAGTCCTCGAGATACGCGCTGTGCGGCTTGAGGTCGCGGTAGCCCTTGTCGTGGGCTTCTTCGTAGGTGTCCTTGAACAAGTAGAACTCAATCTCGCTGGCCACCATCGGCAAGAAGCCAAGCGCAGCAGCGGCCTCGACCTGACGGCGCAGCACTGTGCGCGGCGCCACCTCGATGAGTTCTTTGGTGTCGACGTCGTAGAGATCGCACATGATCATCGCCGTCTTCGGCACCCACGGAGTAATGCGGATGGTGTCCCAATCGGCGGTGGCGAGCATGTCGCCGTACCCCTGCTCGTAGCTGGTGAACCGATAGCCCGGCACTGGGTTGTTATCCATATCGCAGGCGATGAGATAGTCGCAGTTCTCGGTGCCGCCTTCGGCGACCTGCTCGAGGAAGAAACGCCCGGTGGTTCGCTTACCCATGAGCCGACCCTGTAGGTCGGGGAACGCCATCACGACGGTGTCGATCTCACCGCTGCGGATCTTGGTGGCGAGTTCTTCTCTGGTGACGTGCACTCGATCTGACATACCTGCACTGTAGGCCGCACGAGGTGGGCGCAATGCGCCCGAAGGACTAGGCCTTGGCCTTCACAACCTTCACAACCTTGGCTGGCTTGAGAACACCCTTCGCCAACGCATCGTCGAGGTAGCGCTCGGCTTCTTCGGCGCTCACTTTGAGGGCAGGCGCAATCTCGCTGATGAGGTTGATGCGGGCACGCTCGTACATGGTGCGCTCGGCTGCCGACAACGATGCATCACGGTTACGCGCGGCGAGGTTACGAACAACTTCGGCCACCTGATACACGTCGCCGCTCTTGAGCTTTTCCTGGTGGTTCTTGAAGCGACGGCTCCAGTTGCTGGGCACGCGTGGGTCGGCCTTGGCCAACACCGACACGAGGTCTTCGAGCTCGTCAGGTGACACCGGAGGACGCACGCCAACATCGGCAGCGCGTGCAACAGGAACCGACAAAGTCATCTCATTGATGATGGTGCGCAGGATCAGGTACTCCTGAGTCTCGCCAAAGGCGACGACCTTTTTGGTGCCCTGAACCAGACATGCCCCGTGCTGGGGGTAGATGACCGTGTCGCCCTTTTTGAACTTCACTCGATATACCTCACAGATCTCGTTGTGGTGAGAGCCACAAACCCTCGCGGCGAACAAAAGCCCTGCCAACGACGTCACAAGGGTAAGGGTTTCTCACCGGTATTCCTCGCGCCAAAGGTCCCGAGCATGACCCAATCGGGCTATGTAGACGGTGAATTCGGCTGCAGGGCCAGAGGCAACGCCTGCACCAAGGCCCGAAAGGCGCGACCTCGGTGTGAGATCTGGTTCTTGTCGTCTTCGGTCATCTCGCTGAACGTGCGCCCATCGCCATCGGCGGGGATGAACAACGAGTCGTAGCCAAAGCCGCGCTCACCCCGTTCGGTCTCGGCAATCGACCCTTCGCACACGCCTTCAACCGCTAACTCTCGACCATCGGGCCACACCACCATCGCCACGGTCTTGAAGCGAGCTGCGCGCTGAGCCGCTGGCACGCCCTGCAACACCTGCAACATCTTGATTCGATTGTCGGCGTAGCTGCAGCCCACGCCTGCGAAGTAGGCGGTGTGGACCCCAGGGGCGCCATCGAGCGCGTCAACCTCGAGACCAGTGTCGTCGCTGATGGCCGGCTGACCGGTTGCAGCACAGATAGCCGACGCTTTGAGACGGGCGTTGCCCACCAAGGTGGTTGCATCTTCGACCACTTCGCCAACGCTCGATGGCCGCGGCAAGAGCTGCACGAGACCGTCGAGTAGCGACGCAATCTCTGCCACCTTGTCGGGGTTCGCCGACGCACAAACGAACTGTTGTAGGCCCATCACCGAATCGGTTTCGTGTCGCTGATTCAGCGACCGAGCGAACGCTGCGACGGCGGCGATGCGATCATTTCGGCCTGCAACGCAATGATCTCGGCCAGACCCTCGCCGGCGAGACCAAGCAGCGCATCGAGTTCGCTGCGGCTAAACGGCGCGCCTTCGGCGGTGCCCTGAACCTCGACGAACTGTGGCTCTTGGGCCAAGCCGCCAAGAGTGGCGATGCGCTGCAACATGACCACGTTCATGTCCACCTCGGCGCGGCTGTCTTCGATGTACGGCAGGTCGAGAACCGGCACACCATTCACCACCCCAACACTGATGGCACCGCAAAATGAATGCAGCGGCTGAGCGCTGATTGCCTTGTTCTGCACCAAACGGGTGAGGGCATCGTGCAGCGCCAGATAGCCGCCGCAGATGCTGGCCGTGCGAGTGCCGCCATCGGCCTGCAGCACATCGCAGTCGACAACAACTTGGCGCTCGCCGAGTAGACGCATGTCGCAGGCCGCGCGCAGTGAGCGACCGATCAAGCGCTGAATCTCTACAGTACGACCGCTCTGCTTGCCCTTGGCCGCTTCACGATCGACGCGCTCTGGGGACGAACCCGGAAGCATCGAGTACTCGGCTGTGACCCAGCCCTTGCCCTTGCCCTTCATCCAACGCGGTACGTCTTCATCAATGCTCGCCGTACACAACACACGGGTGCGCCCGAAGCTCACCAACACACTGCCCGCAGCCATGTCGGTGTAATCGCGCTCGAACGTGATCGGGCGAAGTTCATTGGGCAGACGACCGTCGGGACGGGCCATGGTGGCTCCTTGTATTTCGGCGAGAAAGTATCTCGGTGAGAAGTTGCGGTGCTTCAGTGAACCTGAGGCGGGAACGAAGTGTCGATACCGGCGCCAAGATCTTGTGGAACCCAGGCACCCGCATGGGCAAGTTCGGGGCCGAGCAAACGTCGGCCAAGATCGGCAAACCAACCAATGTCACCGCTCGACAGGAACTGATGCTCGGCGACGATGTCGGTGCCCGTGCGCAACAAGCCAAGCTCGCCGAGTTCTCGCCGAGCAGCAAACGCCGTTTCGTCGGCACTACTGACCAAGGTGACAGCGGGTCCCATCGTTTGGCCAATGACACGCGCGAGATACGGGTAGTGCGTGCAACCGAGCAGCAACGTATCGACCCCTGCCGCCTTTACCGGAGCAAGCAAACGGTCGGCCAGAATCGCAATCTCGTCGCCGCTGGTCTGACCACGCTCGACGAACTCAACAAAGCCCGGACACGGCGCAGCAGTGAGCACCACTGCAGCTTTGGTGTTGGCAACGGCCCGATCGTACGCGCCAGACGTCACGGTGCCAACGGTGCCGATGACTCCAACGCGGCCGCTGCGCGTGGCTGCCACAAGAGCGCGCGCCCCGGGTTCGATAACCCCGATCACGGGCACCGGCATCTCAGCAACAAGTTCGTCGAGAGCCGCCGCCGCCGCGGTGTTGCAGGCAACGATGATGGCCTTCGCGTTGAAGTCGTTGACCAAACTCCACGCGAGTTCGCGAGCAAATGCGCGCACCTCGGCCTGGGGCCTTGAGCCGTAGGGGTACCTACCGGTATCGCCGATGTACACGAGGTCTTCGTTGGGCAACAGGTCGATGAAGGCACGCGCCACGGTGAGCCCGCCAAAACCTGAGTCGAACATGCCAATAGGACGATCCATAACCGTTGCTCAGGCTACGCGTGATTACGGCGATGCGAGTGGCACCCACGTATCCTTCGTAGCTGTGCTCACCGCCACGCTGCTCGCTCTGACCGCGGCCGTGTTGCACGCCGCCTGGAACTTGGCCGTGAAGCAAACCGTGCACGAGCGCTTCGTCGCGTTGTGGGCCCAGTTCATCTTCGGCGGACTGTTCGCTGTGGTCGGCCTCGTCGTTGCTGGCGGCATGACATCGCAAGGCTGGATCTGGGCGGTGCTGTCGGGCTGCGCGCACTTGCCGTATCTCATCTTGCTGGCCCGAGCGTATGGCCACGGCGACTTCTCGCAGGTGTATCCAATCGCTCGCGGCGGAGGCGCGTTCTTGTCGGCCATCGGCGGCATTGTGTTGCTCAACGATCCGGCCAAAGCCTGGACCATTGCCGCAATCGCGATCATCGCCGTGGGACTCGGCTTACTCGCCGGCACATGGCGCGGACCAGCCGTGCTCACCGCCATCGGTGTGGCCATCACCATCTGCGCGTACACACTGCTCGATAGCAAAGGGTCACGTTCAACCGACAAGGTCGGCTACGCGTTCGCGTCGGGAATGATGACAGCCACAACAGCCTCGATCTATGGCATCGCTACGCATCGGGTCACACGCCTGCGCGCCGCGCTTCGGGCCGACTGGAAACGCTTTGCGCTCGCCGGCTTCGCATCGCTACTCACCTACACCTTGGTGCTCATCGCGGTGCGCTACGCGTCGGTGGGCTACGTAACTGCGCTGCGCGAATCAAGTGTGGTGTTGGCCGCGCTCATCGGTTGGCGCATGCTCGGCGAAGGCGACGTACGCAGGCGTGTCACCGCCAGTGGCGTGGTGCTGTCGGGCCTTGTGCTGCTGGTGACGCTCGGTCGTTAGCTCGACGCGGCGAGCACGGCCCGGGCGTTTTCGATGTCTTGCTTGAGCTGCGTGATGAGCGCATCGATGCCATCGAACTTGCGCTCACTGCGCAAGAAATGAGTGAACTGAACGCGTGCAGCCTCGGTGTAGAGATCGCCAGCGAAGTCGATGAGGTGAGCCTCGAGTAGCGAGTGATCGGCGTGCTCGAAGAAGGTGGGACGCCGGCCGAGGTTGATCGCGCAGGGATGCGTGACGCCGTCGGGCCGCTGATACCAACCGGCATAGACGCCATCGGCCGGAACACACAGCTGATTCGACACCTCGACGTTGGCCGTGGGAAATCCGAGTTGGCGACCACGCTGATCACCCTTCACCACCGGACCGCGAGCCTCGAAGGCGTGCCCAAGCATCTGCGCAGCAAGCTCGACTTGACCGCCAGCGAGCGCACGACGAATTGCCGTTGAGCTGATCGGCTCGTCGATGCCGTCGGCGCGAGGCACCAACTCGCGAGGCTGCACGTCGAAGTCGTGAATCGCGCCGAGCTCGCGAAGCAACGCCACGTTGCCCGAGCGGTGCCGACCGAAATGGAAATCGGAACCGACCACAACGGTGCGAGTGGCCAAGCATTTCACCAACACGCGCTCGACGAAATCGGTGGCGCTCTCGAACGACTGCTGTTCGTCGAAGCGCACCAGCACCGTTGCGTCGACGCCCGTGGCCTCAAGCAGCTCGAGCTTCTGGTCGAGATCGGTGAGCAGCTTCGGGGCCGACTCGGGCCGCACGATGCTCGCTGGGTGACGATCGAAGGTAACAACCACTGAGCGACAACCGAGATCGCTCGCAAGACGCTTCACATCGGACACCACCGCTTGGTGACCACGATGCACGCCGTCGTAGGCACCAATGGTGATCACCGAGCGCTGCTCAGGCCACGGTGATTTCGAGAGATCAGTGATCACTTGCACGACACGCGACGCTAGCTGGATTGGGCAGCGGCGGCACCAACGAGCACCACAACTGGTTTGGCTTCAGTGGCCCGAAATCGCTCGTATACGGCGAGCAGTTCTCCATCGGCGGCATAGATGGCCCACGGGCCATCACCGTCCCATGCGGGCAGTAATCGTCCATGACCGATATCCGCGGCAATTGCCGCGTCGACGGTGAAACTGGGCAGGTGCGCAACCGCTGTAGCCACGGGAAGCAGCGTTGCCTGGTCGGGTGGTTGTGCTTGGTCGAGCATGAACCTGCCGACCCGGGTGCGACGCAGATTTCGCAAGTGAGCGCCTCCACCGAGCAGTCGGCCGAGATCATCGGCCAAGCTGCGAATGTATGTGCCCGACGAGCAATCAACCGTGGCCCGCAACACCAGCGGATCATCGGTGGCCTCAAGCTCGAACCGGCTCACTGTGGAAGGCCGCGCTGCACGCTCGACCTCGATGCCCTCGCGGGCCAACTCGTGCAAGCGGCGTCCGTCTACTTTGAGCGCCGACACCATCGGCGGAACCTGCAAGATGTCGCCGGTGAGGTGCTCGGCAGCCACGGCCTGCGCCTGCGCCAAGGTGACACTGCTCATGTCGAACGTGGCCAACACTTCGCCAGCCGAATCAAGCGTCGAGGTGGAACTGCCCAACACGATTTCACCCACATACGATTTGTCGGCGCCGCTGAGGAACCGCATCAAGCGTGTGGCGCTTCCAACCGCAACCACCAACACGCCAGTGGCATCAGGGTCGAGCGTGCCTGCGTGACCAATGCGCTTTTCACCAAAGTGGCGACGCAGTTGATTGACCACATCGTGGCTCGTGACGCCCGCAGGCTTATCGATCACCGTCATGCCGTGGACGGTGGGAGGTCTACGCCTCGCCATCGGTAGAAGCGTCGTCGTCGGCTGTTTCATCGGCCACTTCATCGGCAACTGCATCGTGCATTGCCGGACTGGGGTTCTCGCGCAGAATGCGATCGATGCGCTCAGCCGCACGAATCACTTCGTCGGGGCGGAACTCAAGAATCGGGGTCTTCTTCGATCGAATCTGTCGGGCCACGGTGCTCTGCAGGCGAGCGCGATAGCGGGTGAGACACTCAAGAATTTCAGCGTCACCCTGCTCGCCGCGAAGCGAGTCGAAGAACACAATCGCGCGGTTCATCTCGGCGTCGACATCGATAGAGGTGATGGTCACCAGATCTAATGCTTCGTCGTCGATTTCAACCAGGGCTTCGGCAATGACCTGCCGCAACGACTGGTTCAGGCGAGCCTCGCGGGGGTAGCGATGTTGGCTGGGGGCTGCCGCCCGTTTGCGAGTTGGCTTACTCATCGTTGCCACGTCCGTTCATTATGAGAAGTCAAGTGCTGCCCGGTTCGACCGCTTCAGTTCGGACAAACCAGACGTAGTGGCGAGCACCTCGATGGCATCCCACAGACGCAATGCGTCGTCGCCACGAGGGGTCTTCGAGATAACAGGCCCAAAGAAGCTCGACGAGCTGTCTGAGTCGGGGTTGAAGGTAATGATGGGCGTGCCCACGTCTTTACCCGTTCGCTCGAGCGCCAATGCAGTATCGGCGCGGATGTATGCATCGTGCGAATCGTCGAGCGCCGCGCTTGCGAGCGACACATCGCAGTTCGCCTCAGCCAACGCCCACGCCAAGAACGCCTCCGGGTCGGCAGTGATTTCGGCCCGACGCTGGTCGACGTGAATTGCGGTGCCGAGCACGGTGTACAACCGCGACACAGCGTCGTTGTCGTGATGCAGACGCACGGCATCGGCCACGCGCAACGACATCATTCCGGCCATGTGCGCAGCCCGATAACCCTCGGTGTACCACTCGGCGTTTTGGTTCTCGTTGAGCACAGAAAGCGCGATGAAACGCCAACGTACGTCGTAACCGCGAAGCGCTTGCACCTCGGCGACCCACCGCGAGGTCACCCAAGCGAAAGGACACACTGGATCGAAGAAGAACTCAAGATCAGCCATAGCGTGCAACCCTACCGAGGGCCGGTGCAAGGCTGGCTATGTGCGCGGGATTTCGCGCTCTTCGAATGTCTCGATGAGGTCGCCCGGCTTGAGGTCTTGGAAGTCGCTGAGTCCGATACCGCACTCAAACCCTTCGCGAACCTCACGTGCATCTTCCTTGAAGCGCTTCAGCGATGTGATGCTGCCCTTCCAGATGATGACGCCGTCGCGCAAGAAGCGCACCTTGGTACCACGCGTGATCGAACCCGACCGCACGTAACAACCGGCGATGCCGCCGATGCGAGGAACACGGAACACTTCGCGTACCTCGGCCTCGCCGGTGACAACTTCTTCGAACTCGGGAGCCAACATGCCCACCATCGCCCGCTCGATATCTTCGAGCAGTTTGTAGATGATTTCGTAGGTACGAATCTCGACATGCTCGCTGGCCGCGAGATCGCGAGCCTTGCGGTCGGGACGCACGTTGAAGCCGATGAGCGTGGCGTTGGTAGCCGCTGCAAGGGTGATGTCATTTTCGGTGATACCACCAACGGCGCGATGCACGAATGCGAGCTTGACCGTCTCACGTTCGAGACGACGAAGGCTCTCGGTGACCGCTTCGAGCGAACCGTGCACGTCGGCCTTGAGTACCAAGTTCAGGGTGGCAACTTCGCCAGCCTGAATCTGGTTGAAGATGTCTTCAAGCTTCACGCCGCGCTGCACACGGGCATCGCCGCGCTGGCTGGTGAGGCGTGAGCGCTGCTCGCGAGCCTCGGCCACCAAACGGGCGGTCTTTTCGTTCGAGGCAGCACGGAATTCGTCGCCAGCGTTTGGCACGGCCGACAGACCCAACACCTGCACGGGCGTTGATGGCCCGGCCTGCTTGATCTGCTCGCCCTTGTCGTTGATGATGGCGCGAACCTTGCCCCATGCGGCTCCGGCCACGATGGGATCGCCCACCTTGAGGGTTCCCTTGTCGACCAAGATCGTGGCAACAGGGCCACGACCGGTGTCGAGGTTGGCTTCGAGCACGATGCCCTTGGCGCGACCGGTTGGGTTGGCGGTGAGCTCTTCAAGTTCGGCCACTGCGACCAACTGCTCGAGCAGGTCGTCGACACCCAGGTTCTGGTTGGCAGCCATCTCAACAACAATGGTGTCGCCACCCCACGACTCGGGAACGAGTTCGTGCTCGGCCAGCTGCGCCAACACGCGCTGCGGATCGGCGTTGTCTTTGTCGATCTTGTTCAGGGCAACCACGATCGGCACATCGGCCGCCTTGGCGTGGTTGATGGCCTCGATGGTCTGCGGCATGACACCGTCGTCGGCGGCAACCATGAGCACCACGATGTCGGTCACCTGTGCACCACGGGCACGCATCTTCGAGAAGGCTGCGTGACCAGGGGTGTCGATGAACGTGATTTCGTGCCCGCCATCGGTGATCACCTTGTAGGCGCCGATGTGCTGGGTGATGCCGCCGGCTTCGCCCGACACCACGTTTGCGTGACGGATCTTGTCGAGCAACGTGGTCTTACCGTGGTCAACGTGGCCCATCACGGTGATGACCGGGGCACGAGGAGCCTGCAAGGCCTCGTCGTCGTCGTCGCTATCGTCGAACAGCGCCTGGAGTTCCATTTCTTCTTGCTGGCCGGCGTCGACCAACAACAGATCGGCTCCAACCTCGAGCGCGAAGAGCTCCATTTGCTCGTCGGCGAGGGTCATTGTTGCGGTGATCATTTCACCGTTGTTCAACAAGAACCGAACGACGTCGGCAGCGGTGCGGTTCAGCTTGGGAGCGAACTCCTGAGCCGACACACCACGCTCGACGATGATGGTGCCATCTGGAACTGGAGCATCGCTCGAGGTGTAGTTACCGGTGAGCTGCGGCTGCAACTCGTTGAAGTCACGACGACGACGACGGCTCTTGCTCTTACGCGGTGCGCGACGTTGGCCGCTTGGACGTGGGCCGTTGTTACCACCGGGGCCGCCGCCGCCGGGACCACCAGGACCACCAGGGCCACCGCCGGGACCGCCCGTGCGCGGCGGGAAGCCGCCACCAGGACGAGCGCCACCGGGACCACCAGGGCCACCGGTGCGTGGCGCGAAGCCACCAGGACGAGCGCCACCGGGGCCACCGGGGCCACCAGGGCCACCAGGACGAGGCGCGAAGCCACCAGGACGAGCGCCACCGGGACCACCAGCACCGCCAGGACGAGGCGAGAACGTATTGCCACCAGCACGACCTGCAGGTGCACCAGCGCCAGGATGGGCGCTACCTGGAGGTGGCGGGATTGGCCGACCAGAAGCCGACATCGGGCGTGCGCCGCCAGGAGGTGGAGGAATTGGGCGACCCGTTGGTGATGTGGGCCGTGGTGGAGGCGTTGCACCGGGGGCGCTGGGAACGCTAGGGGCGGCGCCGGGCGCACGAGTAGGAGGCATGCCTGGCGGCAACGTGGCCGCTGGACGATCGGCCTGCGCAGGTAACGGACGTGCAGCCACGCCCGAAGATGGGCGAGGCGCTTCGGCCGAACGACCGCTCGAGATGAAACGGCTCTCGGTCTCGGGCGCCGCAGGTGCTGGCGCGGCAGCGGGTGCTGGGGCTGGCTCAACAGCGGCGGGGGCTGGCGCTGCGGCTGGCGCAGGCGCTGGCTCGGCTGCCACTGGCGCCGGTGCTGGCGCTGGTGCCGGGACTGGTGCTGGGACTGGTGCTTGAACCACAGGCGCAACAGGGGCTGGAGCAACTGCAGCTGCCGCTGGAGGTGGGGTTGGAGCAACTGGAGCAACGGGCGCTTCGACAATTGCGGGTGCAGCTACAGGAGCCGCTGGCGCTGCTGGCGCCTCGGCAACAGGAGCAGCTGCTGGTGCTGGCTCATCGTGTGCGGCGCGAGGAGCGGCAGCCTTCTTGGCAACAGCCTTCTTCACTGGGGTGGCCACATCGCTGGCCGCAGCGGTATCGCTGCTTGGCTCGGCTGACGGCGCATCGACCTTCGCGGCCGCGGTCTTCTTGGCTGTCGTCTTCTTGACGGGCTTGATCTCTTCGGGCTGTTCGGGACGAGTGAGTCCGTCACGCTCGGCGCGGCGACGGATTCGGTCCGCCTGCTGCTCGATAATGGTAGAGGAATGGGTTTTCGCTCCGACGCCGAGGGCGTTGGAGAGGTCCATAATCTCTGCGTTGGTCATCCCGAGCTCTTTGGCGAGCTCGTGCATCCGCGTGTTCTTCGACAAGACCTGTACAGCCTTTCGTGGTGTTGCGTTGAACCGGCAGACCGGCCAACGTGTCGTTAGTTGTTCATGTTCGCCATCATCGCTTCGTAGGCGAATCGGAGTTCTTCGTATTCCGCCGATGCGACCGGACGTTTCCACGCCCGCTCAAATCCACGTCGTTTCATTGCTTGTTGCACACATGCAACCTTGCCCACGCACAACCATGCCCCACGGCCAGGAGCCGTGCGACTGATGAGGGGAGCCCCATCAGAGTTGAGCGCACAACGCACCAGTGCCGACTGGGGCCGCAACGAGCGGCACCCGACACAGGTACGAACAGGCTCGGTAGTGCTACATGTCTGCGACATCACCTTCAACCTCCGTGGTCGTTGGTGATTCGATTTCGGTGTCGGCAACTTCGGCTGCAACTTCGGCTTCGGCCACAACTTCGGCGACAGCTTCGGTTTCGGCGTCAGCGTCAACTTCAGCGCCGCCCTGCTCCCACTCGTCGGCGCTGATGACAGTGCCGTCGGCGTTGTGCCATTCCATTTTGCCAGTGGTCGAGTTCTCGACCCATTCGCCCTCGGCGTAATCCTCGGCGTCACCTTGGTCGATTGGCTGGCTCTCGCCACGAATGTCGATTCGCACGCCGGTGAGACGAGCGGCAAGGCGGGCGTTCTGGCCCTCTTTGCCGATGGCCAACGACAGCTGCTGATCGGGCACGATGACATCGGCCTGAGTGCCGTCTTCGCTGACGATCACGTGGGTGACCCGTGCCGGCGACAGCGCCTTCGCGATGAAGTCGGGGAAGTCTTCGCTGAACGGAACGATGTCGATCTTTTCGCCGCGCAACTCGTTAACCACCATGCGAACACGGCCGCCACGGGCACCAACACAGGCGCCCACAGGGTCGACGTTGGGGTCGTTGCTCCACACCGCGATCTTGGTGCGATGGCCTGGTTCACGAGCACACGCCTTGATCTCGACGATGCCGTCGGCGATCTCGGGAACCTCGAGCTCGAACAAACGCTTGATGAGGCCTGGGTGCGTACGGCTGACCACGATCTGTGGGCCCTTCGCGGTCTTGCGAACCTCGACGATGTACGCCTTCACGCGGCCGCCTGGCTCGGGGCGCTCGAACGGCACTTGCTCGGCCTGTGGCAACAACGCCTCGACCCGACCGAGGTCGAGCAAGGTGTAGCGGCTGTCGGTCTGCTGAATGATGCCGGTGACGATGTCGCCTTCACGGTTCGCGTATTCCTCGAACTTGCGATCGCGCTCGGCCTCACGGATGCGCTGGTTCATCACCTGACGGAAGGTCTGCGCGGCGATACGGCCAAGCTCTCCAGCGTCGGGGGTGTCGTCGCGCTCGTTGACCCAGTTGCCCTCTTCGTCGATGTCATATGCAATGAACTGCATATCCATCGTGTCGGGGTTGATGCGAACGTCGACCTCGGCGGCAGCGCCTGGCCGGCGCTTGTACGCCATTGCTAGTGCGTCAACGAGCACTTGCAGCAAAGCATCTACGGAGATGCCCTTGTCGTCTGCAAGCATCCGTACGGCTTCAGACATGTCGAGACCACTCATGCGGTCGCCTCCTCGTGTGCGATAGGGAAATCAACTTCGTCAGATGGACCAGGTGCCTCGGCTCCTGATCCAGCTGCAGATTTCGCCCCTTTGGCTGGGGACTTGGGTGCGCCTGATTTCTTCACCGGGGCTTTGCCCGGCTTGGGTGCAGCGGCCCAAACAAACACCGTGCGGGCACGGTCGATGATGTCCAATGGCACCACCCGTTCGGTGAGCGCTGCGTCGTCGAGACGAATGGTGGCGGTGGTTGCATCGGAGGCGATGAGCACACCTTGCAAGCGGCGGGCGCCCTCGAGCACTTCGCGCAGTCGGATGGCAACGATCTTGCCAATCTCGCGCTGAAAGTGGGCCGGAGTGCGCAATGTGCGCTCGAGACCGGGGCTCGACACCTCGAGGGTGTAGTTGCCAGAGATGGGATCATTGTGCTCGAACTCACGGTTGAGCAACCGGGTGATGAGCGCAAGTTTGTCGAGCGTGACGCCACCGTCGCTGCCGTGGGGAGTGTCGACGGTGATCTTGAGAATTCCGCCGTTGAACTCGAGGTCATACAGATCGAGTTGCAGGTCAGCCACCATGGGAGTGACGAGAGCAAGAATCTTTTCGTTCACTTGGGCAGCGGTCATGGGGTCACCTTCTCTCGGTTGTCGAATTGTTCTCGAATTGAGAAAAACTCA
>CANNMD010000055.1 GCA_947505655.1 Acidimicrobiaceae bacterium
GTGGCGCGCCTGCGTTACGTGGTTCTTGCCGCTCTCGCTCTCGCCTGCGCCGTGGTGTCGGGGGGCCGCGGCGACTGGGATGTGTTCGTATCGGCGGGCAGATCGCTGCTGGGGTCCGACGGTCTCAGCGTGTACACCCTTCGACCCGATGTGCAGACCGGCCCGGTCTCACTCGTGTTAGCCCGGGTGCTGGCGATCACACCTCGCAATGGCTTTGTTGCTTGCGCCGTCGTCTGCGCAGTGTTGGGTCTTGTCGCCATCCGCTGTCTCGAGAAAGCCCAGCGACCCGATCGAACCGCACAGAACGACCCCGCTACATTCACCACACTGCTTGGCGGAATCGTGGTGGTGTTCTGGTGGGCCAAGCTGGGCGGGTACGGCCACCTCGATGACGCACTCGTGCTCACGTTGGCAGCCGCAGCGCTGCTCTGTGTGCGCCGCAACCGAGCTGTGCTTGCGGCGTTACTGATTGGCGTCGCCATCGCCACAAAACCATGGGCCGTCATCCTCGTGCCGCTGACGTTCGCCACCGTGGGGCCGTTGTGGAAACGTCTGCAACCGCCACTCATTTCGTGTGTCACTGGCGGGTGCTTGTGGCTTCCATTCTTCATCGCCGAGCCGCACACGCTGCGGGCCCTCAAGCCAACCGTGAGCGTGGCGCGCGACTCGGTGCTTGAACTGTTCGGCTTGGCTGACAGCTCAATTCCCGGCTGGCTGCGCATCGCCCAGCTTCTTGGGGCGCTCGCGCTTGCAGCACTGGTGGTGTGGCGCGGTCGCTTTGGTGGAGTGCTGCTGGCCGCCGTGGCCGCGCGGATGATCACCGACCCAGGCACTTGGAGCTACTACACGGCCGGCTTCATGCTCGGTGCGCTGGCGTGGGATCTCTATGAGACCAACTCGATCGCACCGAAAGCAACGTGGTGCGCAGCCGTGTTGCTGCTGCCGCCGTGGCTGATTCCGTGGGACGACGTGCGTGCCATCACGCGATTGGTGGCGTGTCTGGCTGCTGTGGTTCTCGTGATGGCTGAGCGCACGTCTACCGTGCGCTCAGGCTTTACGAACACTTAGCGAGGTTGCGCTGTGACCGGTGTCTTGGGGGGTCGACACCAGCCACTGCGCTCGGCTCTTCACATGGGGGATGTGGTGCCATGTGCTCAGTGTGCGACTCTGCGAGCCGCGTCACTAGGGCCAAAAGTCCCGAGATTGGTGGGACTATGCCCAACGAACTGGCGAACTAGCGGACGAGTTCCATCCGCAATCCGGCCGAATCCCATGTGGGGTCCAGCGGGAGTCGGCTGATGGCGCGGCCCACTGCGCGGCGCGCTGTCCACAACAGCGCTGCGGCCTGCATCACATGAACCTGGCCAGCGCCGTTTGGCGGAGCACGCAGGATCACGTCCTCGACCCCGGGCAACTTGTTGCGGATGAGGGCCATGCGTTCGAGCACTCCGTCTTGATGAAACGGCGATGTCCGCAGTGGCCTGTCTTCGTTCAACAACACGAAGCACAGATCAGGGTTTGCTGAGAAAAAGTTGCGCTGATGAAACGGCTGAAAGATCTGCTCGGCTTCGCGGAGCCAGCGGAATCGACGGAGATCATCTTTGGTCAACCACGGCTCGAGCGCTCGCGCTTCGGCCTTGCTGGTTGCTTGCAACGCTGCACGGCTTGGGATGTTGCGCACCCCAACCCGACGCGGCCAACCAATCATGTCGCTCGCCTCTGAGTCGCACGGACGCTGAGGACCAGCCGGCGTGTCGTTGAAACCAAGCGGGATGTTGATGGCCGCTGCGTCGAACGCTGGGCGCGAATCGACAACGTCTTGCAGACTGCGAAAGACCATCGGGTCCTCGACAATCACTGTGACGCCAGCCAGTCGTGCTGGCAGCACGAGCCACCCTGCGGGGCACGGCGTGATGCCAGCGAGCAACTGGTACGGCAGATGTTTTGCAGCCATGATCAATCCTGAATTTCGTTAGTGGCGAATCAGCCCGCCGCGCCCACGAGCTCGGCGTTTCCGGTTGAAGCGCCCTGACCGGCGATGATGGTTTCCTGGGCCTGTTGCGCAGCGCGAACCGTGGCGGTGTGGGCGACAATCTCTTTTGGATACGCACTGATCGCGCAGGCGGCTTCCATGGTGATGAGACCCGACGCAACGAGACGAGCGAGGTCCATCTCGATGGTCTGCATGCCCTCTTTCTGTGCCGTGGAGATCACGTTGCGCAGCTGACGGCTCTTGCCTTCGCGAACAAGGTTGCGAACCGCTTCGGTGCCGAGCAGCACTTCGTATGCAGCAACACGTCCGCCACCTTCGACCGGCAACAGTCGCTGGCTGATAACGCCCTGGAGCGCGCCGGCCAATTGAATCTGGATCTGGTCACGGCGCTCGGCCGGGAACACGTCGACGATTCGGTCGAGGGCCTGCGAAGCATCGTTGGTGTGCAACGTGGCGAACACAAGGTGACCCGTCTCAGCAAGCGACAACGTGATCGAGATGCTGTCGAGGTCGCGCATTTCGCCGAGCAGAATCACGTCTGGGTCTTCACGCAGTGCGCTGCGCAGACCGTCGGTGAAGCTGTTCACATCGGTGCCAACCTCGCGCTGGTTGATCATCGCTGTCTTGTGGTTGTGCACGTATTCCACCGGGTCTTCGATGGTCAAGATGTGGCAGGGCCGCTCTTCGTTGATGCGGTCGATCATCGCTGCGAGCGTGGTGCTCTTGCCAGAGCCCGTGGGGCCCACAACAAGAACCAGCCCGTATGGCTTGTTCAGCAATTCGGTTGCCGCCCATGGAGCGCCAAGCTCTTCGAGCGAACGCACACGGAATGGCACAACGCGCAGCGCGAGCGAGAGCGAACCCCGCTGGCGGAAGGCGTTGGCACGGAAACGTCCGATCCCACGCAGACCAAAGGAGAAGTCCACTTGATGGTTGTCGTGCAACTCTGCGCGCTTGCGATCATCGAGCAGCGACATGACGATGCGCTCAATTGTGTCGGGATCGAGTTCGTCAACACCCTCGAACGTGACGAGCAGTCCGTCGCGTCGGGCAGTGGCCGGACGACCAACGCTGAGATGCAAGTCGCTCGCACCTGCGGCGACTGTGGCCTCGAGCAAGGTGACAAGGGCGGGATCTACTTGAATCATTTGGCTAACCTCCGGAAGGGAGCCGCATTCAGCGGCGATGTGAAGGACTCATGGTTATTACCTATACGGCGATCTTTGGATTGCTGATCGGATCGTTCTTGACGGTTGTTGTAGATCGCGTGCCTCGCGGTGCATCGGTTGTTGCGCCGGGTTCGGCCTGCGGTGGTTGCGGGCTCGAACTCGGTCCACGTGATCTCGTGCCCGTCCTCAGTTGGTTGTTTCTGCGTGGCAAATGCCGACGCTGCAAAGCAAGTATCGGCATCGAACCGGTGGTGCTTGAGCTCTCCACATCGGCACTCTTTGTTGCATTTGCAATCAAGTTCGATCTGAGCTGGGAGCTCGGCGCCTTCGCCGCACTTGGCGCTGGCCTCATCGCTCTGAGCTGGATCGACCTGCACACCAAACGACTGCCCCGAGAAATCACGTACGTCACCGCTGCGCTGGGTGTTCCCCTGCTGTGCATCGCGGCTCTCGTTCGACACGAACCACGGCGCATGTTGATGATGCTGCTCGGTGCGGCCATCGCCCTTGGATTCATGGCCCTGGTCTACGCACTGAGCAAAGGCGGGATGGGCGATGGAGATGTTCGTCTGTCGCCACTGCTCGGTGCCTACCTCGGCTGGATAAATCCTGGCCTCGTAGCCGTTGGCCTGTTCTTGGGCTTCTTGCTCGGTGCCGTTGTTGGCGTGTTGCTGATCGCCTTCGGAAGCGCCGGCCGCAAGACCGCCGTGCCCTTCGGACCATTTCTGGCCATCGGCACCATTGCTGCGATCTGGCTTGGACAGCCCGCAGTCGACATGGTTCTTCATCGCTGACGCATCCCTGCTTACGACTGCGTCTTCATGCTGTCGAGCACGCCGTACATGGCCGAGACCAAAGCGACTGCAACGAAGCCAACGATGAGACCAACGAACACGATCATGATCGGCTCGAACATGGCCGTGAACTTTTGGATGCGACCCTCGAGCTCACGGTCGAAATAGATGCTCGCCATCTCGAGCTGATTGTCCAAGGTGCCGGTCTCTTCGCCCACTTTGAACATCTGCCTGGCGGCGCCAGGAAACAGGCCCGTGTCGGCCAAGGGGCGAGAGAACCCGCCGCCTTCGAGCATCACGGTCTGAGCTTCCTCGAGACGAGCACGAAACACCGAGTTGCTGGTGGCTTCGGTGGTGGTGCGCAGGCCCTCGGGCAGTGGAACACCGGCACGAATCATCGCACCGAGAATGCGACAGAAGCGTTCGAGAATCGAGTACTCAACAATGCCTCTGATGACCGGGATCTTCAGCACCAGCTTGTCTTTGAAGATGCGGCCCTTCTCAGTCTTGGTTAACCACATCATCGCCGAGATCGTCAACAGCAGTGCGCTAAACGGGATGTACCACAGGTCGGTAAACAGCGATGCGACGAACAACAACGCACGAGTCGCAAACGGAAGGTCAGCGTTCAGTTCTTCGAACAGCGGCTTGAACTGAGGCAGCACGTAACCGGCCAGCACCACAACAGTGAAGATGGCCAGCACCATGACGACCGCTGGATATGAAAGCGCTGAGACAACTTTCGCTCGGGCTTCAACTTCGCGTTCGAGGTATCCGGCCAAGCTTTCGAGTGTCTCGTCGAGCCGACCAGTGAGTTCGGCTGACTCGAGGATGCCCATGTAATAAATCGGGAAGGCCTCAGGGTGCTTGCGAGCAGCTGCCGACAAGGTGCCACCGTTGCGGAGATCTTCGACCATCGAGGTCAAGGTGCGGCGCAACGCGACATCTTCGGTCTCATCGCCGATCGTCTCGAGCGCCTCAGTGATTGGGATGCCGGCCTTCACGAACACAGCGAGTTGACGCGTGAAGTGCATCAACTCCTTCTTCTTCACCTTCTCTTTGGTGAGCTCAAAGCTCAGCGAGCCCTTGTGCTCTTCGAGCTTGGTTGGGAACAGGTTCTGCCCCAGCAAGATCTGGCGAGCGTCGCCGATGGTGTCGGCCTTGGTCGTTCCTTCGACCGAGCTACCACTGGTGTCGATTGCGGCGTAAGCGAATTTAGGCATGAGAGCAACTCCTAGTTGGCGAACAACGTGCGGACGGCTTCGGAAATCGTGGTGGTGTCAGATTCGACAAGCGACATGGCTTCACGCAGCATCGTGCGCATTCCCTGGGCGACAGCCAGGCGGCGAAGCTCCTCGGTGGTGGCCCAGCCAACAATGAGGCGGCGTAGTTCTGGAGTGATGCGCAACAGTTCGTACACACCGATGCGGTCGCGGTATCCGGTGCCTGCGCAGTAGTTGCAGCCGGCGCCCTGGAAAAACTGGGTCTTGTCGCTGCCACCGCTGTGCTGACGGAAGACGGCGAGCTCGTCGGCGCCTGGGGTGTAGGGCTCCTTGCATGAGTCGCAGATACGACGCAGCAAACGCTGACCAATGACACCAACCACTGACGATGCAATGAGGAAGGCCTCAATGCCCATGTCGAGGAAGCGATGCAACGCGGCAACGCTGTC
This sequence comes from Acidimicrobiaceae bacterium, assembly GCA_947505655.1. Classification (GTDB taxonomy): domain Bacteria; phylum Actinomycetota; class Acidimicrobiia; order Acidimicrobiales; family Ilumatobacteraceae; genus WLMZ01. The sequence goes on from CANNMD010000055.1 coordinate 5,629, forward strand.
GGTGCCGTGCAACGAGCTGAGAACGAAGTGGCCGGTGAGTGCGCTCTGAATGGCGATACGAGCAGTGTCTGCATCTCGGATCTCACCAACCAGAATCACGTCGGGGTCTTGACGCAAGATGGCCTTCAGGCCGGTGGCAAACGTGAGGCCCGCTTGCTCGTTGGTCTGGATCTGGTTGATGCCCGGGAAGATGTACTCCACTGGATCTTCAACCGTGGTCACGTTCTTGCCACTCGAGTTGATCTCCTGCAACGTGGCGTACAACGTGGTGGTTTTGCCGGCACCCGTTGGTCCGGCGCAGATGACCATGCCAAATGGTGCATGCACCATTTTCGAGTACTGCAGGTAGGTGTCACGGGGGAAGCCCAATTCGGCAAGACCGATCATCGAGCGACCCTTGTCGAGAATTCGCATAACGATCTTCTCGCCGAACACGGTGGCAACGCTGGCAACACGAACGTCGACATCTTTGCCATCGATCGAGGTTGAGAACTGGCCGTCTTGTGGGCGACGACGCTCAACAATGTTCATGCCGCTCATGATCTTGAGACGGCTCGTGAGCGCGGCGTGAACGCCGAGTGGGATGTTGAAGACTTCGACCAGGTTTCCGTCGATGCGGAAGCGGATGCGCAACCGGTCGTCGAGCGGCTCGACGTGAATGTCGCTGGCACGGTCGCGCATCGCTTGGCCAACAATGCGGTTCACGAGCTGAACGATTGGCGCTTGATCATCGAGGTTGATCTCGCCAGCCTGCGCCAACATGCGCTGCTGATCTTCGGGAATGTCGAATGCCTTGACGAGGCGATCAACATCGGCATCGGCACGCAAGGTGCTGTCGATGAATGTGCGAACTGTGGCGGGGTCGCCAACGAACCAACGCAGCGGCTGGCTCACTGCGCTCTCTACAGCGGTGCGGCGATACGGCGACGGGTCGGCCGACAACACGATGATCGTGTCGCCATCGAGCGCAACCGGAATCACTTGGTGCGCACGGATGACGGTTTCAGGCAACAGGTTGACCAACGCTGCGTCGAGCTCGATGCCCTTGGTGTCAGCGGCTGGAATGTCGAGCACCTGGCCCACGGCGAGAGCGATCTCTTGGCGGCCAGCAGCGAAGCGACCGAGCGCAATGTCGCCGAATTGCAGCAGGTCGCCGTTGGCGATCTGCAAGCAGGTGGCGAGCGCCTCAGCCGTGAGCTGTCCGGCTTCGACCAGAATCTGACCGACCTGCAAGCACTCGGCTGCGCTCGGACCAACCGCGGGGCCGGTGTGGCCCGGTGTCGCCGCTGGCCGCTCAAGGGTGAGTGTTCCGGAATCCTTGTTTGGTTTGAAAAGGGCCATCAGTTGGTCTCCATTGCTGATACATCGTTGGGGGCTGCGTTGCGTCGAACTACCACGACGACATCGCTGACTCTGCTGCACTCACACCAGAGTCGGTGCCCGAGCTCGCATCGCTGTGCGCACCCGTTGCGTTTGGATCTTCCTTGCGAACGAACTGGTTGGGGTCGAGCTCGATCAACGCCCGCTCGATTTCTTCGAGCCGCTCAAGCTGCACTGCCGTAGTCACATCCATGAAGGTTTCACTGAGCGTGGCTTCGCATTCGGCCACCCGAATGTTGACCTTGTCGAACTGCTCAGCAGTACCCGAGCTGACCCGCTCGAGCTCGATGCGTACGAGCATCGCCTCACCAACAGCGCTCGACATCTGATCGCGCAACGCAGCAATCGCGTCGGTGTCGATCTTGCCAACGTGTGCGCTCATCTCGTCGATGCGCTGCATCACGTCGTAGTTCTGATTCTCGAGTTCGATGACACGCTGGGACAGCGCAACGATCGCCTCATCGATTCCATTGCTGATGCGACCGATCGTCGCCTCAACAGCGGCCAACCGTGTGCCGGTGTTTTCGTTGACGCGCTCTTCCATCGCCAACATCCGGTCGACAGCGCGAGTGTCGTTTTCTTCGATACGGCGACCAACGCTTGCGCTCTGATCGACCACGTACTGACGCATCGTGCCCGTGGACTCATCGAGGCGCTGGCTCAATGCCAGCGTGCGCTCGTCGAGGTTGCTGTTGAGCGTGCGGCTCGAGTCTTCAAGGCGCTTGGCCAGGGTGGCCGACGTGTCGTTCACATGTTGCACAAGAGCGTTTGACTGCTCATCGAAACGGCGAGCAGCCTTTTGCAGTTCTTCGATGCGGCTCGTCATCAGCTCTGTGGTGCGCTCGAAACGATCCTGCAACGGTGCTGAAGCGGCTTCGATCTGAGCTGGAACGGCAGACATGAGGTCACCCGAGACACGCTCGAGACGACCCTCTACTTCGCTGAAACGCCAGTGCTGATTGGCGGCGAACTCGGTGAGACGTTCCTCGACGGCGGCCTGCAGGGCACGGTCATAGTTCTCGTTTGCCTGCTGCGCCCGGTCAAGGTCGCCACGCAGCACATCGATCTGTTCCTGAAAGTGCGTAATCAGCTGTGCGCGGCCGGCTTCGCCAGCTTGCTGAACAGCATCAGCACGAGCCGCCATTGCACCGAAATAGCGCGTGAGCTGATGCTCAACGGCTGCAAGAATTGCGTTTGACGTCGCGTCAGTGGTTGCAACCGGCGCCGAGGTAAGCGATGTGATCGCTGTTCCGTTGGCCGGTGTCGGAGGCGCCAATGGACGCTCGAAACCCAATGACTTGTTCGACTCGTCTGAGGAAGGTTTGCTTGCCACGTACTAAACATCGGCAAGTTTGCCGCAATCTTGAGAAACTTCCCAGAGATTCATTGCGCGCCGTGTGACCCACCCCGCTGCGGGCGAACGGTAGCCTTTTGCCCCGTAGCGGGACCCCAAAGCCGCAACTGGCACGAGGAGTCAACCCATGAAAGTTCACCTCATCGACGGCACCTACGAGCTGTTTCGCCAGCATTACGGGCAAGCCACTCGGCATAGCTCGGGCCCTGTGAACGCAGCAACGATCGGCGTGCTCAACTCGACCCTGCAGCTCATCGCCGACGGTGCAACCCACATCGCTGTGGCAAGTGACCATGTGATTGAGAGCTTTCGCAACGATCTCTGGTCTGGCTACAAGACCAGCGAAGGCATGGCCGAAGAGTTGCTCGTTCAGATTCCCTTGATGGAACAGGCCCTCGGCCAGATGGGCATCGCCACGTGGGGCATGATCGCCTACGAGGCCGACGATGCCTTGGCCTCGGCTGCCGCGTTGGCCAACGCCGATAGTCGGGTCGAGCAAGTGCTCATCATCACGCCCGACAAAGATCTGGGCCAGTGCGTGCGCGGCACGCGAGTGGTGCAGTTCGACCGCCGCAAGAACGAGATCATCGACGAGGACGCCGTTACGGCCAAGTTTGGGGTGCCGCCATCGTCGATCGCCGACTATCTGGCCCTCGTGGGTGATTCGGCCGACGGATATCCAGGCATCGCTGGCTGGGGCGTGAAGAGCACCAGCAGCGTGCTGGCCCGCTTTGGCACCATCGAGGCAATCCCCGCGTCGGCCGACGATTGGGGAACCCCACCGGTGCGAGGTGCCGAAAAACTTGCCGCCGCGCTGCAAGCGAACATGGAGCAAGCGCTGCTGTTTCGCACGATCGCCACGGTTGTCGACAATCTCGATGTCGACAAAGTGGACGACTGGCGCTGGCAGGGGCCATTGCCGGGCTTTGCCGCGATGGCCGAGCAGCTCGGTGCACCAAAGCTGGCCGAGCGAGCAAGCCGATTGGCCCAGAAAACGCAAACACCCGCTGAGTGAGGTGACGGCCAGGCTGCCTGCGGCACACAGACGGTTCCGTTGAAGGCTGCTACCTTCCGGTCCTGACCTGGTTCCCGGACGGCTGTTGCACAGGACCCGACCGCCACCTCACCCAACGGGTATCGAACGGTGCAGTCAGGTTAGCTCGGCGCTACCCTGCTCACACCTGCTCGGCGAATACGTCAGCACGGAGGGTTGCGAGAGCGGCCGAATCGGCACGCCTGGAAAGCGTGTGAGGGGCAACCCTCCGTGGGTTCAAATCCCACACCCTCCGCCATGTTGGGCCACTTGGTCTCCGATGATGCCGCTGCAATGGCCCTTGCCTTGCAGCAGGCGTCACTTGCGCTTGGGCACGACGACGTCCCCGTTGGCGCAATCATCGTTCGCAACGGCGTCGTCATCGCTGCTCGCCACAACGAACGCGAGCTCACCGGCGACCCCACTGCCCACGCCGAAGTGCTGGCGATTCGCGACGCAGCCGAGCACATCGGCCATTGGCGACTTGAGCACTGCACCCTGTATGTCACCCTCGAGCCATGCACGATGTGCGCCGGTGCGCTGGTGAACTCGCGGGTGCCGCGGGTTGTCTACGGCGCCAGCGATCCCAAAGCAGGAGCGGGTGGCAGCGTGTACAACGTGCTCTCCGATGCGCGCCTCAACCATCGTTGCGACATCACCAGCGGCCCAATGCAGCATGAGTGCGGCACGATCTTGCGTGAGTTCTTCGCGAAGCGTCGCAAGGCGCCGGCGCCTACCGATTCAGCGGCGACGGATACCGGCGATTAGTCGGCGTAGCGCACCTCGTCGCTGATCACTCGAAGCATCTGGGGTGCGTTGGGGAAGCGGCGGCAACACCGGTAGCGGATACACCGCGCCGTCAGAGCTGAGCTCGCCGAACGAAAGAATCGGATGAACCATTGCGCCGGTTGGCTTTGCAAACACTGGCATCGGTTCGGTCGACGATGCGCCGAACGTATCGAGCGAGACGATCATGAACGGCTCCGGTGGGGGTGGAGGCGTGGGGGTCGGATGGCCAAGCGAGGTCACATGCATCGGACCGAAGCTCACCGAGGTCACGGAGCGTGGCTTATGCATGGCCGTTTCGATTGCATCGATCGCTCGACGCACTGCAGCGGCAACATCTTCAGGAATTGGGGTCGCAGCATGGTCGTCGGCCGATGAATCGGTTGGATAGGGCGCCGTGAGCGGCACTGCGTCGGTGATCATTGCTGCTAGATCGTGCTCGGAAGTGATCATTGTTGGCGACGGTTCGATCTCTGCCTGGGTGATCGGCTGGCGGCTAGTGATCGGCATAAACGACTTGAGGCTCGTGAGTGGCTTCAGCGACTGCAGCACCGAGACGACCAAGGCCGTGGGCGGGTCGATCACCTCGGGTTCCTCTACAGCTTCTTCGGTGACTACTTCGTCAACAACTTCGTCGGTTTCGTCGTCGGGTGATTCGGGAATCAACGACAGCGGCGCAGCCACAAGCTGGGTCAGACGGTTCACCGGCGGCCGCGGCGCGAGTCGGTTCGGCGTCAGCAGCGTGGCTGCTGGCAAGGTCGGGACCGCCATTGGCGCTGCATCGGTAGCTACTTCGTCAGGCGCCTGCTCAGCAGCCACTTCCGACGTCGTCACCACTATTGGAGCTGCGAACCAACGCACTACGCCTGATGGGTGCTGGCGATACATCGTTGTCTGCGACGACAGCACTTCCTGGCCCGCAACCTCAGTGAGCGCCTGCTCGGTCATCAACTCAAGCGCAAGCTCAACCGCATCACGTTCAACGGTGGCATCGCGTTCGAACAATCGGCCGAGATGCTCAACTCCATTGAGGCGCACAACGCCCCGGCGAAGCTGCTCGGCGGTGATCGCGCCCGCCTCCACTAAACGATTCGCGAGCGTCTCTTCACCTTCGCCATGGGCGAAATACACAGACCCAGACTCGAGATAGACCAACGTCTTCGACGAGCCCGTGGTGATCGCCAACTCGCCGGTGATCTTTGAGCCGCGGGCCTCTTCGATGACTTCCCATGCAGCCTTCAGCGATGCCTGTTCAGGGGCGAGTTCGTCCTCACGCGTCATGCTCATTGCTGGACTCCTTGGCTCATCAACTCGTACTCACTGGATTGCAGCAACGCCACAAGAACTTCGGCTATGACTTCTCGTCCCGAAGCAGGATCCACCAACTGACATGGGATGGCCTGAATCGCCGGATCTGCGCCAATCGCAGCGGCTACTTCGCGGGCACGATCGTGGTTGTCGCACCGATTCACTGCAATCACGATCGGCGCCTCAAGGCCCGCCATCACCAGCACGAGCATCTCGGCGGCCTCTTCGAAACTCTCCGGTGCCTCGGCGTTCACCACGAAGGTGACCACATCGACATCGGCTTTCAAGATGTCGGTCATGAACCGAAAGCGATCCTGCCCAGGCGTGCCAAACATCAACAGATTGATGGTCTCTTCGCCTTCATCGGCGCCCTCAAGCGCAAACGTTCCGAAGTCCATTGCCACCGTGGTGAGCGCCTTGACATCGGCTTCATCGCCCGACGTAGCCACCTCGGTGGTCACCACCGGGCTCTGCGAAATCGACTGGATCAACGATGTCTTGCCGGCCGCAAATGGCCCGGTAACGAGGATCTTGAATGTGTGGTCAGTGAGCATCGACATGGCTTAGCGACCGTTCCGAACCACTGTGCGCAACACTTCGATGCGCGACCTGACCTCGGTATTGACGTGATGCAGATTCGTACTCGCTCGTGACAACACGGTGAGCACACCATCAGCGCCCACGGCGTACACAATCACGATTCCTGATTCAGCGCGCACGATGACCTCCTCGAGTTCACGACCACCGACAACACCAATGAGTTGACCTGCGAGGCCCATCGTTGCGGCGATCATTGCCGAGCGACCTGGGTCGTGCAGCAGGTGATCAGAGTGAGCCACGCTGCGTCCATCGGCAGTAGCCAACGCGGCCCCAGTGACTCCAGCAACAGACCGCACGATCGCGTTCAAAATGGCCTGGGGGTCAAGCCGATCGTGAACCAACGACGCCAGAGTTGGCATCTGGGCGAACGGGTTCGGGTTGAGTAGATGAAGGTCCGCCACAAAGGAGTTATCGGCAAGCGACCCCACGATCTTGAACCAAACCCTGCCGAATCCTCAGTTATTGAGCGGCGTGAGAACCCGAAAGATGGGGCGCGTCACGGCGATTCGTGCCGCTAGCCTTGCGGGCGGAAGGGTGCCAGAGCGGACGAATGGGCCGGTCTCGAAAACCGTTGAGGCGTTCTGCGTCTCCGTGGGTTCAAATCCCACCCCTTCCGCCAACGGATACCGAAGATGTCCTCAAACGGTCCGAGCCTGTCACCGGGTTCGGACCGTTTCAGTTTTCAGCGACGTTGTTAACAGCGTTTGCCGGCGGCCGGCACGGTGAGTTTGAGCAAGTAGTTGTCGACCGCGTCGGTGGAGCACTGATTCACGCTGTAGCCGGTGTGTTGATCGGCTGTCACCACCAACAAGACACCCTTCTCAAGCGCCTTGGCCATGTTCTCGGTGCTCGACAACGGAGTAGCGGGGTCGCCGGTGGTGCCCACAACCAACACCGGGCCGGCGCCCTTGCCTGTGATGGTCACTCGGGGCTCCTGAGCCGTTGGATAGAAGGTGCAAAAGTACGAACCCGTAGTGCCCGGGGCAAAACGAGGTGCCACGGCGATGAATCGTGCGGCCGAAGCATCTTCTTCGGCGACCGTGAGTCGCTCGGAGCTGTCCATGCAACTGATGGTCTGAAACGCCTCGAGCGAGTTGTCGTAGGTGCCATCGCGTTGGCGCTGGAAGTAGCTGTCGTAGAAATCGAGCAAGCCGCTGCCATCACCGCTGATTGCATCGGCAAGCGCCACCTCGAGATCGGGCCACGACGTCTCGCTATACATCGCCTCGGCAACCGCCGTGAGCGCTACACCGCGCGTGACCTTGGGACGGCCGGGGCGGCTGGCGATTGGGGTGTTGTCGATTGACAACATCAGATCGTCGAACGCCTTCTCAGCGTTGCCGCCGTTGTAGAGAAGGCACGCCTTTTTGACGCTGCACCGCTGCAAAAACGTATTGATCGACTTCTCAAACCCAGCGCTTTGCTGCAAGCCACTCGTGAGGAAGTCAGATGTTGGGTCAGTAGCTCCATCGAGAACAGCGGCGCGCACGGTGCTCGGGAACAACGTGGCCCACGCACCGCCGAGTTCGCTTCCATAGCTAAATCCGAAGTACGAAATCTTTTCCTCACCCAACGCTCTACGGATCGAGTCCATATCTCGAGCCGAACTATTGGTGCCCACGAATTGGAGGATCTTGGCGTTCTTCTGAGCGCATGTCGTTTCGAACTCTTCAGCGAGGTCGATGATCTGCTGGCGTTCGGCTTCATTA
>CANNMD010000056.1 GCA_947505655.1 Acidimicrobiaceae bacterium
GCACCACCCATCGAGGCCACAAGCGCGTACTGACCCTCGTGCTCTACTCGCATGAGCGCAATCTTGCGTACGTTGCCGGAGCGGTGGCCGCGCATCGTGACAACGATGATTGGGATACCGGTGTCGAACAGTGAGTTGCCCTCGGTGCCACCAGAAGCTTCATAGGCATCGATCTGGTCGCTGACCCATTTCGACCTGCTGGGGACGTAGTCGCCTTCGATGTTCATGGCTTGAGACTATTTGGCGTCGTGAGCCTCGTGGAAATGCAAGTACCGTTCGGCTCATGCGCACAGGCGACTGGCACTCGACATGACCACGCCAATCACCGATCACCAAGTGCGCACCGAGCTACGTGAGTGGCTGGCGGGCGCGTGGGACCCCGACCTGTCACTGCTTCAGTGGCGCGAGCGACTGGTGGCTTCCGGGTGGGCGGTTCCGTCGTGGCCTGTTCGTTGGCACGGGCGTGGCCTGCCAGCGTGGTGCGAACGCACCGTGGCCGATGAGCTGCGCATCGCTGGTGCCGTAGGTCCGCCCGTTGGCAGCGGCATGACTCTGGCAGCGCCAACGCTGTTAGAGCACGGCGGCGACGAACTCAACGAGCGACTGTTGCGGCCAACGCTCACCGGCGAGTTGCACTGGTGCCAACTCTTCAGCGAGCCGGGCGCCGGCTCAGATCTGGCCAGCCTCAGCGCCACTGCGGTTCGCGATGGCGACGAGTGGGTGATCAACGGCCAAAAGGTGTGGAACACCAGCGCCCATCACGCTGATGTTGCGATCTTCTTGGCACGAACCGACCGCGAGTCACCCAAGCACAACGGCATCTCATATTTCGTGCTGCCGATGCGTCAGCATGGCATCGAGGTGAGGCCAATCGTGCAGATGAACCGACACGCCTCGTTTAGCGAAGTGTTTCTGACCGATGCGCGTATTCCTGCCAACAACATCGTGGGCGCCGAGGGCGACGGCTGGCGCATCGCCCGCGCCACGCTGGCCCACGAGCGCACGTTCGCCACGTTGCGACCGCCGGTTTACGCCACCGACCGCGGCCCGCAGCGCCGGGCAATCGTCGAAGCCGAAGCCGAGTCAGCCGAGCACTTCAAGACATACGTGTGGTATCCGCAACGCGCTGGCCGCGCCGATCTCGTGATCGATCAGGCCCGCTCCCGCGGAGTGAATAGCGATCCGGTTGTGCGCCAAGAAATCACTCGACTCGTTTCGTTTATGCGCGCCAACGAGTGGACCGCAGCGCGCGCTCGCGACATGCGCGCGCTCGGTCGACCACCCGGGCCCGAAGGATCTATCGGCAAGCTCGCCGCATCCGAAGTTGCGCGCAGAAGCAGCCGGCTGCATTCGCTCATCGCTGGCGCTGCGGGCATGCTCACTAACGGACCCAGTCCAACCGATGCGATCATCGCCGAGGTGTTGGTATCCACACCAGCGCAATCGATTGCTGGCGGCACCGACGAAATCCAACGCAACATCATCGGCGAAAGCATGCTCGGCCTTCCGCGCGAACCCAGCACCGCACACCCGCCTCGTTCAGCCACCTAGCCCGATCTGTAGGGTCGGCTGCATGGGAGAGTTCACCGCCGATTTCGAGTCGTTACAGCAGCACGTCGTGCCTCAGTGGTTTGGCGAGGCCAAGTTTGGTGTGTTCGTTCACTACTACCCATCGTCGGTGCCGGCGTATGCGCCAATCAACGACGACCCGTTCACGTTGGCACGCGAAAAGGGTGCCTACATTGCGTTCACCGAGTGCCCATATTCAGAGTGGTACATGAACTCGTTGGCGTGCGAAGGCTCGTCGGTGCATCAGCACCATCTCGCCACCTATGGCGACAAGCCCTACGACGAGTTCGTCGCTGAGTTCTACGAAGCATCGGCGGGCTGGCAGCCACAGCGTTGGGCCGATTTGTTCGCCGCTGCTGGGGCCAAGTACTGCGTGATGGGCACCAAGCATCTCGATGGTGTGCTGCTGTGGCCGAGCAAGTTCACCAACCCCTACAAGGGCCCGGCGTGGACCTCGCCACGCGACATTGTGGGCGATGCTTTCGATGCCATTCGCTCTGTCGGTATCCGCATGGGGATGTACTACTGCGGCGGCCTCGATCTCACCTTCCAAGGTCTTGGTTACGACAGTTGGGAAACCATCTTCGCTGCAGTGCCGCAGAGCGACGAATACCGCGACTACGCCCTGGGCCATTACTACGAGCTCATCGAGCGATACGCGCCCGACCTCATCTGGAACGACGTGGGCTTCCCCGGTTTCGGCCAAGGCGCCGCGCAGCTAATGGCCGACTATTACAACGGCAATCCAAACGGAATCGTCAACGATCGTTTCGACCCCATTGGCGTTGCTCTGGGTACCTCGCACGCCGACTACATCACGCCCGAATATGCGCTCGGCTTTATTCGCAACGACAAGCCGTTCGAGTGGTGCCGCGGCATTGGCACGAGCTTCGGGTACAACCAGATCGAAGACGAGACCACATACATGTCGTCTCGCGAATTGATTCAGTTGCTCATCAACGTCGTTGCCGATGGCGGCAACCTGTTGCTCAACGTTGGCCCTACGGCAAGCGGCGAGATTCCATTCGCACAGCAGCAACGTCTGCTCGACATTGGCCAGTGGCTCAAGGTGAACGGCGCAGCCATCTACTCCACAAAGCCACACGAAACCTCAACGCTGTCCACGAGCGAAGGCATTGTCGTGCGCGTCACCACTGGCGCCGAAGGCGAGTCATACGCAATCGTGATGGGGCAACCTTCGGGCCGCGAAATCGTCATCGCCGGTCTGCCCGACGGAGAGGTGCAACTGCTTGGCTACAGCGGTCTGCTGCACCGATCAGGCGATCTCGTCGAGTTACCCATTCGCCCCGACGATCGTCCCGCGTTCGCTCTACGAATCGGCTAGCGCAATCGCTGGCCGATGCATCACTGCGCTGGTTGGCGTAAACGTGATGGTCACGTCGTGCACCTGCACCGTGCCATCGACAATGAGGCTGTAACCGTGGGCATCAGCGGGTGGCCACACCATTGACACCGACGCACGCGCAGCCGCGTTGTCGGCGGTGCGACGACCCACCTCGGCGGTCAGCGCCTGCGAGTCGTGATCCCACACCGGAGCAATCGCTACAGCGCGAGCACTGCCCTGATCGGACACGGTGAGCAAATAGCACCAACCGATCTGACGCTCGATAGCTGCGGGCAGTTCGGCAAGAGACACGACAACACTCATGCGCTCACCCTAGATGCACGGCTCGGCTCCTGAACCGGTGCTGCCCTCAGATACCGAACCATGGTTCGGCCGCGAGGTCTGCCTCGACCAACGCTCGATCTTCGTCATCGGCAATCGGCACTGCAGCAGCCAACTCTCGCTCGAGTTTCGCTTCGTCGATGCGTCTGAGACAGGCCAACGCGCGAGCCCTCGACTCGTGCGCATATGCGCGATCGAAGTCGTGCAAGTTCGCGCCCGCACACCCCTGCACACATCGATCGGCGTAATAGAGAGCAGCCGCGCCATTGGCTCGAACAGCCCACACCCGCGACAACAGCCAATCGGCGCGTACACGATTCTCTGGCCCACGGCGCGCCGCCCGGTCCCAATGAAACGAAGCCGCATACGCCGCTTGGGTCATCGCTTCTTCGTCGTCGGCGGTGCGCTCGGCAGCGGGCAAACCCAGCCATTCCCACGTGCTGTTGTTTGCCTCAATCGCCTGAGTTCGGTGCCATTCTTCGTGCGGGTCGCTGCTCATTCTTACAAACCATAGTCACCGATCGGCAGGCCTTGAGGAGGACGAACGACCTCTCCGCCAATTCTTGAGTGGATTAGTCGGGAATTGCACGTAGCGTGTCCCCCGAAGCACCGCTCGAGCCATTGCGTGCCCGGGCCAACCACTCACAGAGGAGAACCCACCATGACTGTTCGTCTTGGCGATATCGCACCAAACTTCGACGCTCCAACAACACAGGGCGACATCAACTTCCACGAATGGCTCGGCGACAGCTGGGGCGTGCTCTTCAGCCATCCCCGCGACTTCACGCCAGTGTGCACCACCGAGCTTGGCTACGTGGCCAAGATCAAGCCAGAGTTCGACAAGCGCAACGTGAAGGTCATCGGCCTCTCGGTTGACTCCGTCGAGAGCCACCTCAAGTGGGAAGGCGACATTGGCGAGACCCAGGGCACCCCCGTGAACTTCCCAATGATCGGCGACACCGACAAGACCGTTGCCAACTTGTACGACATGATCCACCCCAACGCCAACGACACGCAGACGGTGCGCTCGGTGTTCGTGATCGGCCCGGATAAGAAGGTCAAGCTGCAGATCACCTACCCAGCCTCAACCGGCCGCAACTTCGAAGAGATCCTTCGCGTCATCGACTCGTTGCAGCTCACCGCGCAGTACAAGGTTGCAACGCCAGCCAACTGGACCGCTGGTGGCGATGTCATCATCGGTGCCGCCGTGACAGACGACGAAGCCAAGCAGTTGTTCCCACAGGGTTGGACCACCGTGAAGCCATACCTGCGCGTTCTTCCACAGCCCGGTAAGTGACACCTGCCGTTCGCGGTAACTACAACAGATTGGCCTGAACCCAGGCACGTACTGAAGGCGCCAGCCGGTCGAGATGATCGGCTGGCGCTTCGCGTATCTGGGTCGCGCTGATGGGCACAGTGACCCGCTCAGCATCGACCACAACCGCTTGCGCATCGAATCGCCGGGCGAGTTCGGCGATATACGCATCGCTGCTGAACACCACATGGGGTCCGGTGTCGTGTGGCCAACGCGACCGCAGCAACAGCATCCACTTGGCCCACAGCTCTTCGTTGTTGAAGTCGTTCTCGAGATTGTGGCGCACCTCAACAACCGACACATGCGGGTGCAGTTCGGCAAGCCACTGGGCGCGTAGATAGCCCGGCACAAGTTCGCCGTCGCGCGTGTTCACGAACACGACCAACCGATCAGTGCGCTGCGCCGCCCAATCGATCATGAACGAATGACCAAGGTGCGGCGGATTGAACCGACCGATGATCAGCCCCGTGGAATAACGCTCGTCGTTCGACATCGAGATCTATTGCTCGCTGGGCGAACCAGGGGTTCGCAGCACCGTGATATCCATCTGCTCCGGCTCTGCACCCACGGCGATCAGCAACTTGCTGAAGCCATGAAATAGCGCGAGCCCAATGCCCATCTCAGCAATCTCGGCATCGGTGAACTGCGCAGAGATCGCCGCTTGCGTAGCTGCATCTGGTGGGCCTGCGGCGGCAAAGAACGCATCGCTGAACCCAAGCGCCGCCTTGTGCCGCGGCGTTAACGCGCTGGCCTGAAAGTCGTCGTCGACCATCTCGGCTATCTCTTCGGTAACTAGCTCTTGCTTCGCGACCGCGAAGCGAACGTTGCGTCAATACCCACAATCAATCGTGCGCGCATTTCGCAGGCGCACCACTTCTTTGGTGGGTTGGTCGAGCACGCCGTGGCTCCAGAACTGCGAGTACAGCTTGGCGTAGATACCCACAAGCTCGGGCTGGTGATACAGCATTCCGCCGTACGAAGTGATCTCTTCGCCCAACGCTGATGGCATGCGAGGTGACGTGGACATCTGTAGCTGCCTTACTCAGTGGGCCGGGTTGGGGGCGACGAGATCGAGTTTGGTGAAACCGTCGAGCAGCGCGAGATGGAACAACAACCCCATCTGCTCGGCGTGCGTGTAGTGATCAGAGAGCGCCGCAAACGTGACGTCGTCGAGGCCATGCACATCGATGATGAACTGCTCGACAACTGCCAATGCTGCATGCTCGGCGGGTGTGAGGTCTGCTGGCAATGACTCGTGCCACGGAGCGCACAACAACTGCTGCACCCGAATGCGGGCCAGCTCGCCGGTGCGACCCGGCGCCGCCGCCGCAGCCTTGGTGGTGATTTCGTTGACGCGTTCGGCAAGGGGTGCGCGATGTTCGATGAGCGCTAACGCCGATGGCTGCAGCCAAGTCATGCGACAGCCTCGCGCAGCGTCGGTAGCGCATCTACAACCGAGCGCCACCCAGGGCCAAGCGCGTCGACAACGCCAGCTCCACGTTCGTGGGCAACACCAAGAACATGTTGGTGAGCACACAACGCAAGTGCGGTAGCCACCTGATCTTGCGTGGCAGTGGCCAACGACACTGCCCCCTCGAGCCAGGTGCGAGCGGCGCCAGCATCGCCTTCGGACGCTGCCGAAGCGCCCGCAGCAACGCCAGCAATAACGCCATCGAGATAGGTGTGGCCGCCGGCGTCAGACACACGCGTGGCCGCCTCGATGGCCTCGGCCGAACGGCCCTGCAGCGCAGCCACCAGCGCAACGGCCGCTTGCATAAACGGATGAGCGTCGGGGCCAAGCGATACCTGAGCCAGCGAAGTGTGGGCTTCGTCGTATCGACCCGTCTGAGCGAGGCCGACAGCCAAGACGACGCGTGATTCGTTGGGATCAGCAAAGGTCTCGTTGAGACGACGCATCGCCTCTTCGGCCAGCGACACGGTGGTCTTGCCGTCGCCCGCGTGCATCGCGATACCCGCAGCGGCAAGCAACGGAAACGCCGGTTGATCGAGATCACCTGTCTGTGCAAGCAACGCCTCAGTAGTGCGCGACACGTTGGGGTCGCGTACCGCCACCTGCGTGCGGCCCAACACGGTGAGCGCCTGGCGCAGGCCAAATCCATCGCCAAGTCGCTTGAACTTGTTACGAGCCTGCTCGGCAAGTGCCGCCGCAGCCTCGATCTGGCCAGACCAGAGACGCAGGTTCGCCAGCAACGACATCATGATGCTCTCGGCCCATTCGTCGCCGCGCTCGCGAGCCTCGGTTCGCACTTGGGTGGCGAGCGCTTCGGCTTCGGGGAATCTGCGGTTATAGAAGTGAATGAACGCGAGCACCCCATATGCCCAACCGAGGCCGGTGCGATCGCCGAGCTCGGTCATCGCAACGATCGAGTTGTTGATGCGTTCTTCAGCAAGGTTGATGTCGCCGCCAAGGAACGACATAAAGCCGCGGTGTTGCTCGATGTTGCTCA
Organism: Acidimicrobiaceae bacterium; assembly: GCA_947505655.1. GTDB lineage: Bacteria > Actinomycetota > Acidimicrobiia > Acidimicrobiales > Ilumatobacteraceae > WLMZ01. The sequence goes on from CANNMD010000056.1 coordinate 7,040, forward strand.
GCCCACGCCGATCACCAAGTGTCGCATAGAGGCCCTCGGCCTCGCCGAACAACCACTCGGCATCGGCGAGTGAACCGCCGAACAACTCAAGGAAACCGCGGGCGCGCAGCGTGTCGGCCAACTGCTGCGGGTCGTCGAGCAAACGGAAGATCGCGACCGCTTCGCCAAGCTGCCTGCGTGCGGTCGCTAGGTCTCCTTCGACTTGGCTGATCACGCCGCGAGCGCGACGTACACACGCCTCGGTGGCTTGGTCGTGAGCCGCCATTGCTTCGGTGAGCATCGAATCAGACTCGACTCGCGCGCGTTCGAGTTGCCGGCGCCCAATCAAGGCGTCAAGCCGGATGAGGCGCAATTCAGCACGTCGGCCACGCGTCTTGTCGGGAACCCCCATGAGTTCAAGCAACTCGATGGCACGTGATGAGTAGCGCACAATGAGGCGCAGGTTTCCCTGCTCGATAGCGCGCTCAGTGGCCGCTTCGAGCGCCACAAGGGCGCGTTCGTTGATGTCGGCTGGCACAAGATCGACCGGGCCGACTTCTGACACCAACTCGGCAGCCGCTGCAAGGTGGTGCGCGACCTCGTCGGGGCTGACGTGACGCGACTCCATCACCGTTGCGACACCCATGTGTCGAGCTGCCCGCACGGCCTTGGTCAGCGTTTGGTACGCAACCTCACGCACCGAATCAGAACGGAATGACCAGCGTCGGCCCTCGAGTTCGAGGAGACCAAGGTCGACCAAGGCGTCGAGCACACCCGGGCCCATCTGTTGCCCCAACGCATCGCCGAATCGCTCGAGCGACTGAATGGCACCAGATGGACCAAGCACCGCAGCGTTGTCGATAACGGCACGTTGGCCGGGTGCCAGTCGATCAAGGCGGGCGGCAACCACGGCTCGCAGCGAGTCGGGTAACGCAGCCACATCGCCGCCGTCGGCTACCAAAACCGCCAATTCTTCGAGGAACAACGGGTTGCCACCGGACCGCTCGTAGATAGTTGCGATAACCGTTTCGTCGGCGTCGTCGCCGATGATTGCCCGACACAAACGCGCGGCCGCTATGGGCCCGAGTGGCTCGAGCGGCAACCGAACAACAGCGGCACGCGTGCTCAGCGGCGGCCACACCAGTTCTGAGTCGGGACGATTGGTGGTGATGAGCACAAACGGGCTGCGCGCCAACGCAATGAGTAGGTGCTCGCACAACGAAAGAACCGCAGGGTCGGCCCAGTGCAAGTCGGTGATCGACAGCATCACCGGACCGCTACGCAGCCTGGCTTCAAGCACAGCGGTGACGGCGTGAGTAACGCCATCTCGCGCTACAGCGGGATCGGCGTCGTCAAGTTTCGACGGAGCACCCAGCAGATGCAACAACGCCTCAGAGAGTTGAGCATGAGTCGCCGCATCGGCGTCGCTGAACAGTTCGGCCAAGAACGCGTCGGTGGTGTCGCGCAGACTTCCGAAATAGGTAGATGCGTCGAGGTCGAAATGATCGAACAGAGCGGTTGCGATAGGCCACCACACGTTGGCCTCGCCGTACGGAACCGAGTAGCCCTCCATGATGAAAGCGGACTTGGCCTCTCGGGTCGTCTCAAGCAGTTCGTCGACGATGCGTCCCTTACCGACGCCGCCCTCGCCGTCGACAGCAACCAAGGCGGCCTGCGAGTTCATCAGGGTGAAATCGACCGCCGCTTGCATCAACGCCAGTTCGGTGGAGCGGCCCATCATCGGTACATCTCGACGGCGCACCCTGGCTCCGGGCTGCGCTACTGCCGCGACTGCAAGCCACGCTGCTACAGGCGCCTCGCGGCCCTTCGCCGACAGCTCTCCCTGCGAGGCGTAGGTGATGTTTGCTTCGGACAACGCGTAGGTGGTCTCGCCAACGAGCACTCCCCCGGGAGGCGCCAACGATTGCAACCGTGAGGCGGTGTTCACCACGTCGCCCATTGCAGTGTGATCGGTGCCAGCCACAATGCCGACGAGTGCAACTCCGGTGTTGATGCCCACTCGCATCTGCAGTTCGCTTGGCGAATCGGATGCGAAGCCCGATGACGCAAACGAGGCCAGAGACTCTTGCATTCGCAAACCTGCCCGCACAGCGCGCTCTGCGTCGTCTTCGTGAGCAACCGGCACCCCAAACAAGGCAACGATGCCGTCGCCCATCAACTTGTCGACGGTGCCGCCAAAGGCGGTGATGTCGGCGACAAGGCGCTCGAAACACACATCGATTAGGCGCTTCACTTGCTCTGGGTCAAGATTCTCGGACAGAGACGTAAAACCCACGAGATCGGCGAACAGCACGGTGATGACACGCCGCTCTTCAGATGTTGAGGCTGCAAGCGCGAATCCACACGTTGGGCAAAAGCGAGAGCCGACCGCTACCGGATTTGCGCAGGAGGGGCACGAACTCACGCCAAAGATCGTACGGCATGAGTGCCATTCCGCAGGTATGAGTTTGAGCGATGAATCGAACGTGACAGGAGTCCGCCGCCGAACAGGGCGAAATTGCTCCCTGCGCAGGGAGCCCTACCTGCAGTGCGGTAGAAATATGGGATGACTGATGCCCCTACCATCACTGCCGCTGCCGGAGCCGTCGACGCCACCAAGGTCTATGGCTCTGGCGATAGCGAAGTTCGCGCCCTCGACGGCGTCACCGTTCAGTTCGAAGCGGGCAAGTTCACCGCCATCATGGGCCCATCGGGTTCTGGCAAGAGCACGCTGATGCACTCGCTGGCAGGCCTCGATGGCCTCACCTCAGGGTCGGTGTATATCGGCTCCACGGCGTTGGCCAGTTTGAAAGACAAAGAACTCACCGAGCTTCGTCGTCGCGAAGTGGGGTTCATTTTCCAGGCCTACAACTTGATCCCAACGCTGTCGGCCGAAGAGAACATTCGCCTGCCGCTGCTGCTCGGCAACTCAAAGGGCGACGAAGCATGGATCAATCGCGTCATCGACACGGTGGGTCTGCGTGATCGGCTCAAGCATCGCCCCAGCGAACTCTCGGGTGGCCAGCAACAGCGCGTCGCTGTGGCACGTGCCCTCGCCAGCAAGCCAACCATCATCTTCGCCGACGAGCCCACCGGCAACCTCGACAGTCGCACCGGCGCCGAGATCTTGTCGTTCATGCGCTTGGCCGTGAACGAACTCGGCCAGACCATCGTGATGGTCACTCACGATCCCGTGGCTGCTGCATACTCCGACCGAGTCATCTTCCTCGCCGACGGACGCATTGTCGACGAACTGCAGAATCCCACAGCAGCCGACGTGCTCGATCGCATGAAGCGCTTCGGCGACTGAGATGTTTCGTATCGCACTCAAGAACGTTCTGGCCCGCAAAGGTCGCCTGCTGCTGACCGCGCTTGCGGTCATTGCAAGCTGCGCGTTCCTCAGCGGTGTCTTCGTGTTTAGCGACACGGTCAACGCCAGCATCGACCGCATGTTCTCCATGGCGTATGAAAAAACCGATGCGTTCGTGCGATCGTCGAATGTCATTGAGGGCGACTTTGGGGTCGACACGCGAGGGCGCTTGTCGGACACGATGGTGGCAAAAGTCGCAGCTGTGCCTGGCGTCAGCGAAGCCGCCGGCGACATTCAGGGCTTCGCACGCATCGCCACAGCAGCAGGCAAGCCGCTCGGCATCGATGGTCCACCCAAGTACGGCGGGGTGCTCACCGATTCCCCAAGCACGCCTTGGAAAATCGCTGAAGGCAAGGTGCCGCAAGGGGCAACCGAGGTCGCCATCGACCGCCGATCTGCCAAAGAGGGCAAGATCAAGCTTGGCGATTCAGTCACGATCACCGCGAAAAATGGTGCTCAACCATTCACCGTTGTAGCCATCGTCACCTTCGGCAGCCAAGACACTTCTGGTGGCGCAACGTGGGCGCTCTTCGATCTCAACACCGCCGAAGAATTCGTGGTTGGTGAGCCAGGCAAGATCGATTCGGTCATCGTGCGCGGCGACGGTTCCGTCTCCGACACTCAGCTCAAAGCCAACATCGCCAAAGCCCTCGAGGGTGAGACCGTGCAAGTGCTCACCGGCGCCGAGATCACCGCTGAGACCCAGAACGCTGTGGCGAAGTTCTTCAACCTGTTCAGCACAGTGCTCACCATCTTCGCCGCCATCGCGCTGCTCGTCGGCAGCTTCGTGATCTACAACGTGTTCCGCATCACGTCGGCGCAACGCAAACAAGAGAGCGCCCTGATGCGCGCTATCGGCGCGAGTCGTGGCCAAGTTGTTCGCTCGCTGTTCGTTGAGGCAGGCGTCGTCGGCATCGTCGGCGCCGTGCTCGGATTCCTCGGCGGCATCGTGCTTGCTTCGCTCATCCTCAGCTTGCTCGCTGCCGTCGGCAGCGGTCCCAGCGACACGAAGCTCACCATTAGCCCGACTTCGTTTGTCATTACCTTCATCGTCGGCTTCCTCGTCACCATCTTGTGTGCCACGTTGCCCGCTATTCGCGCTGGACGAGTACCACCGCTCGCTGCGCTGCGCGATGTCAGCATCGACCGCTCGGGCCTCTCTCGCCGCAGGATCATCGCCGGCGCAATCCTCATGATTGTCGCTGTCATCGGCACGGTGCTGGGGCTCAACAGTTCAGCAGTGTGGCTCGCCCCTGGTGTTGGGGCGTTGTTCGCTGCACTCATTGCTCTCGGACCAATCGCGGTCGGCCCCACCACCCGCTTGTTGCAGCGTCCACTGAGCGCACTTCGCGGTGTCACCGGCGAGATCGCTGTTCGCAACGCGGCGCGCAGCCCCGAGCGCACCGCGCTCACCGCTGCGGCGCTCGGCATCGGCCTCGCGTTGTTGGTTGCCGTAGCAACGTTGGGTTCATCGCTGCAAGGTTCAATTCGCCAAACGATCGGCGAACAGTTCACGGGCAACTTCGCAATCAGCACCGGCGATGGTCAGGGGTTCGGCGGTTTACCCACCACACTCACCGACCAACTCAACGAACTGCCCGAAGTGAGCGACGCAGCCGGATTGGGCATCGCTCAGATTCGAGTCGTCGAAAAGGGAACGCCCAAAGCCAGGGGCGTCATCACTCTCGACCCCAAGCACGTCGTCGGTCTTTTCAACTTTGAGTTCACGCAAGGCGGTTGGGACGCTCTCAACAACACCACCATCTTGGTGTCCAAAGACAAAGCCGATCGCGATGGCCTCACGGTAGGCAGCGAACTCTCGGTGTCGTTCCTCGACGACTCCACGCAGACCATCAAAGTGGCGGGAATCTTCGACAACAAGACCTTCGGCAACTTCATTGTCGATCGCGCGTTGTTCGACGGCCGCGGCGTCAGCCTGTTCGATGTGCAGATCTTCGCACTCACCAAGGCCGGTGTGTCCGAAGCCAAAGCTGCCGCAGCCATCAAGGCGGTTACCGACAAGTACCCCACCGCCAAACTCCAGAGCCGGGGCGAGTTCGTGCAGGCTCAGGTCGATCAGGTCAGCGGCATCCTCAACTTCGTCTATGCGTTACTGCTCATGTCGGTGTTCATTGCAGTGCTTGGCATCGTGCTCACGCTGCTACTTGCGGTGTTCGAACGTCGACGCGAACTCGGCCTCATGCGCGCCATCGGCATGACACGCGGCCAGGTGCGCGGCAGCATCCGCTGGGAAGCCATCGTCACTGCTGTGCTTGGCGCATTGATGGGCACCGGACTCGGCGTGGCACTGGGTTGGATTGTCGTGCGAGCACTGAAGCCCCAAGGCTTCACCGTGTTCAGCGTGTCGCCTGGATCAATCCTGTCGTTCGCAATTGCGGCAGTCATCTTCGCGATTGTCGCTGCCTGGTGGCCAGCTCGCAAAGCAGCGAAATCCGACATTCTCGCCGCCATCTCCACCACATGATCTCCGCCCACATTTCGATCAAGCGAGGCTAATTTGACCATGCTTCGCCTCGCCATCAGAAATGTCACCGCCCGTTTTGGGCGCATCCTGCTCACCGCGTTGGCCATCATCGTGAGCACAGCGTTCTTGTCGGGCACCTTCATGTTTCGCGACACGCTCGAGGGCACGTTCAACGCGCTGTTTGCCAAGTCGTACGAGAAGGTCGATGCGTACGTGCAAGCGGCCAACACCGTCGAGACGGCGTTCGGGTTCGAGATCCGCGACAAGGTCACCTTCGATGCGGTTGCAATTGCGGCATCAGTGTCGGGCGTCGCCGACGCGCAAGCACTCGTGCAAGGCGACGCAGTCGTCATCGGCAAAGATTCAAAGCCGGTAGCGCGCATCTCTCGTGCAACCTCGGGCGGCACTCTCAACTCAGGCGACCTGTCGCTATGGACCGTGACCAAGGGCCGTGCTCCTCGCGGCCCCAACGAAGTGGTGCTCGACGACCAAACCGCCGCCGACGGCAACTACGAGTTGGGCGATTCGGTGAAAGTCAACGCCGAGGCCGGCTCGCGCTCATTCACACTTGTTGGCCTCGCGCAATACAACAACGTCGCGACGCCGGGTGATGCCACATGGGCGTTGTTCGATGATGAGACCGCAATGGAGTTCGTCGCCAAGCCCGGCTTCATCGACGCCGTGCTGGTGCGCAGCGATGGCTCGCTGTCCGACACGGCGCTCGCGCAACGTATTCA
>CANNMD010000057.1 GCA_947505655.1 Acidimicrobiaceae bacterium
CCAGAGCGTTACCGATTGGGAACTGCGCCGCTATTGGGAGCGCGTGTAACGGCACACGACGCAACTAGCCTTTACCCAACGTTGTTCAAGCTTCGGAGGCATGTGTGGGTCGGTTAAGTGGCAAGGTTGCGCTGATTACGGGCGCGTCGTCGGGGCTGGGTCGCGTTGGCGCCGAGCGTTTCGCTCAAGAGGGCGCTCAGATCGTGATTGCCGACATCAACGATGGCGACGAAGCAGTCGAGGCAATCGCTGCTGCCGGTGGCGAGGCCACGTTTGTGCGCTGCGATGTCACCGACGAGCAGTCAGTTGAGTCTGCTGTTGCGCACGCGGTCGAGACCTTTGGTGGGCTGCATGTGTTGTACAACAACGCTGGCGTCATGCTCGGCGACGACGACGGTCCAACCAACACCTCGATCGAGACATACAACCTGACCATGGACATCAACGTGAAGGGCGTGCTGCTTGGTTGCCGCTACGCCATTCCCGCAATGCTCGCCAGCGGCGGTGGCTCCATCGTGAACGTTGCGTCGTTTGTGGCGCACATGGGTGCAGCAACTCCGCAGATTGCCTACACCGCTTCGAAGGGTGCAGTGTTGGCGATGACACGCGAGATCGCCACCATCTATGCCCGTCAGGGCATTCGTGCAAACGCGTTGTGCCCAGGGCCAATCATGACCCCGCTGCTTGCCAAGTTTTTGTCCGACGACGAAAAGCGCAACCGTCGCTTGGTGCACATCCCGATGGGCCGCTTCGGCGAGCCAATCGAGATTGCCAACGGTGCACTGTTCTTGGCTTGCGACGAGAGCAGTTGGATGACGGGCCAGTCGCTCATCATCGACGGTGGCATCACCAGCGCGTACGTCACGCCGCAGTAACGCGCTCGGTCGCCCAGCACGCGAATGAGTGCGGTGGCCGTCGCCGCGGCATGTCAGAATCGTTGGCATATGGCACAGGTCGCGTTCATCGGTTTAGGAGTCATGGGAGCGCCAATGGCGCGTCACCTCAGCGGCAAGGGCCACGAAGTCACGGTGTACAACCGCACTGCGGCGAAGGCCGATCAGTGGGTTGAGGCCAACGGTGGCTGGTGCGCCGCGACGCCGCGCGAGGCTGCCGAAGACGCCGACTTTGTGTTTGTTTGTGTTGGTAACGACGATGACCTTCGCTCGGTGGTCTTGGGCGCCGATGGCGCGTTGGCCGGAATGAACGCTGGCTCCGTGCTTGTTGATCACACCACCGCCAGTGCCGATGTCGCTCGAGAGTTGTCTGTCGCTGCGGCCGCGGTTGGTGTTGGATTTGTCGATGCTCCGGTCAGTGGCGGCCAGGCAGGTGCAGAGAACGGCGTGCTCACGGTGATGTGCGGCTGCGACGATCTGCTGGTGTTCGGTAAGGCCAAGGCGATCATCGCTGCCTACTCAAAGGCATGTGAGTTGATGGGCGATGCAGGCGCCGGGCAGCTCACCAAGATGGTGAATCAAATCTGCATTGCTGGCTTAGTGCAGGCCTTGGCCGAGGGCATCAACTTTGCGCAACGCGCTGGCCTCGACGTCGACAAGGTGGTCGAGACCATCGGAAAGGGTGCTGCGCAAAGCTGGCAGATGGACAATCGTGCCATCACGATGTCGCGGGGTGAGTTTGAGTTTGGGTTTGCTGTCGAGTGGATGCGTAAGGACTTGGGCATCTGTCTCGACGAAGCCAAGCGCAACGGAGCACGCCTTCCGGTTGCAGCCTTGGTCGATCAGTTCTACGAGCAGGTCATCGCTCGTGGTGGCAAGCGCTGGGACACCAGCAGCCTGATGCACCTGCTTGCCAACGATTGACCGCGCGCCTGACTCGACCGTGAGCGCTTGATCAAGTGCGCCGGGCCTACAGCGATAGCGGCAGGTGATCGACCCCGCGGATGGTGAGTCGATCTCGCCAACCTGGCTCGCCAGCAAGGCTGAGATTCGGGAAGCGCTGCACAAGTGAACCAATGGCAATCTGTGCTTCGAGCTTGGCCAGCGCCGAGCCGAGGCAATAGTGAATGCCGCCACCGAGCGCCAGGTGTCGCGCAGCGTTGGGGCGATCGAGTCGCAGCGCGTGTGGGTCATCGAACACGGCTGGGTCGTGATTCGCTGCACCCAGCAACGCCATCACAACCGTGCCAGCCTCGACGCGAACATCGCCGAAATCGACCGGCACCAATGGCACACGAACCGTGAGCTGCACGGGTCCGTCGAAGCGCAAGAGCTCGTCGACCGCGACCGCGCCGATGGCGGGATTGTCGCGCCACATCTTGATCTGATCTGGGTGGCGCAGCAGCGCCAAGGTGCCGTTGCCAATGAGGTTCACGGTGGTCTCGTGGCCGGCGACATACAGCAGCAGCACGAACGAGATGAGCTCGGGCTCGGTCATCCGGTCGCCGCTCTCTTCGGCCTGAATGAGCGCAGACAAGATGTCGTCTCCGAGATTGCCGCGGCGCTCGTTGATGACCGAAACCAGATAGGGCACGAGCTGCTCGATGGCGTTGTCGGCGTTGTCGAGGTCTTCTTCGGTGGCCGTGGGCTCAAGCGAAGCGGTAATGTGCTGTGACCATTCGCGCAACTCGACGGCGCGGTCGGTGGGCATCAGCAACATGTCGCTGATCACCTGAAAGGGCAACGGGAAGGCAAGTTCGTCGACCAGCTCAATAGAGCCTTTGTCAGCGGCGCGATCGAGCACGTCGTCGACGAGTTGTTGGATACGCGGCCGCAGCTGCTCAATCGCGGACGGCGTGAACGCTTTGCTGACGAGGCGACGCAGGCGAGTGTGATCGGGAGGATCGAGATTGAGAATCGACTTGCTGATCGAATCGGACCGACGGTCTCGGCGCGCCTGCTGAAACGGAGTGGGTGGACCAGTGACGTTCTTTTCGAGATCGCGGCTGAACTCGTTTCCGCGCAGCGTTGCGGCGACGTCGTCGTATCGCGACAGCACCACGGTTCCGAACGGCGTGGGGTATGCCGGCGCAGTGCTGCGCAGCACGTCGTAGAACGGATAGGGGTTGGCTCGAAAGGCCGGATCGAAGGGGTTGAACAACAGCTCGGTCATGTTGGGATCAATCCGTGAAATGGGGGAGTGGGTTCGTATTGCGTAATGGGTAGGTCGCCCCACACCGCCCACACGGAGCCGGGCTTGTTGGCTTCGATAGCGGTGATGACGGTGTCGGCCACCCGCTCGGGCGACATGATGGGAACTCCGATGACGCCAAGCATTTGGCGGGCTTCGGTGGACACGATCTTCGTGTCGGCAAAGCCTGGGCAGATGGCGCTGGTGCACACGCCGCGAGGCCCAGCGGCAACGCCGAGCGACTTGGCGAAGCCAACGACGGCGTGCTTCGTGAGCGCGTAGATGGGGTCGAACTGCACGGCTCCGAGGCCAGCCATCGATGCGGTCATCACGATGTGGCCGCGGCCACGCTGGAGCATCTTGGGCAGCACTACGCGGGAGCCGAACACAACGCCATCGACGTTGGCGCCCATGATGCGGCGGTAGGCCTCGTCGGTGACTTCGCTGAGCAGTTCGTCGCTGAACTGCGAACCGGGCATGCGGGTGCTGACGCCAGCGTTGAGGAACGCAATGTCGAGTGCGTCGAGCGGATCGATGAGGTCGTGCCACGCCTGGGCATTGGATACATCGAGATGGTGATATTCGCCGCCGATTTCGTTGGCTACTGCTGCACCATCGACATCGTTGAGGTCGGTGACGATGACATGTGCGCCAAGCGAGGCGAAGCGTCGTGCGACGGTGGCCCCGATGCCGCTGGCGCCGCCGGTGACGAGGGCCCGTTGTCCGGTGAGATCAAGCTTCATGCTTCGACTGTAAGCGCCCCAACGACTGATCTGCGAAACACCGGGGGGATTGGTGTTTCGCAGATCTAGTCAGAAGGGTCGAGACGTGATCACAAGCGACAGCATTGCCGCCAATGTGAACGCCACGAACGTGATGCTGGGGAGCACACTTTTTTCCACGCTTTTGTATCGGCGCGGATGGCGGCAGTCTTGAGAAATTTGTTTTGAGACCTACTGCGCTGCAGCGGCCGTTGCGAAGATGTCGAGCAACCGATCGAGTTGCTCGTCGGTGATGACCAGCGGCGGACAAAAGGTGTTGGTATCGGCGTTGAGTGCACGCACGATGCCGCCGCTGGCGAGCATGCGATCGCGAATGGCCAAGGCGTTCTGATTGGGCCGCAGCCCGGCAGCCCACACGGCACCCTCGCCGCGTGCATGATCGATAATGCCGTCGGCTGCCAATGCCTGCAATGCGGATCCGAGGCGGGCTCCGACGTGCTTGGCGCGGTTTACGAGGTCTTCGCGTTGCATGATCTCAATGTTCTTGAGGCCTGCTGCGCACACGCTGGCGTGGCCGCTGTAGGTGTAGCCGTGGCGCAAAATGAACGTCGGGTCGGACTCGAGTGCGTCGAGTGGATTGCGACCAACGATCACGCCACCCAGGGGCTGATACCCAGATGTGACCGCTTTGGCGAACCCGAGGAAGTCAGGGGTGACGCCGTAGTGCTGCGAGCCGAACCATGAACCAAGTCGGCCAAAGCCAGTGATGACCTCGTCGAAAATCAGGTGGGCGCCGTGCTGATCGCACAGTCGTCGCAAGCCCGCCAAGTAGTTGTCGGTGGGCGGGAACACTCCGCCAGCGCCCTGCAGCGGCTCGGTGATGACGGCGGCGATCTCGGCGCTGCGCTCTTTCATCAACGATGCCAACGCCTCGATGTCATCGCTGGGTACCTGCACCACGTCGGCCAGTAACGGGCCGAAACCAACGCGGTTCGGGGCGATGCCTTGCGCGCTCGTGCCGCCGTAGTTGGTGCCGTGATACCCGCGTGTGCGGCTGATGATGAGCGTGCGCTCGGGATGTCCGGCCTGCACATGCGCGAGGCGCGACAACTTCATCGCGGTGTCTACCGACTCGCTGCCGCTGTCACAAAAGAACACGCGGCCATTGGGTATGGGGCTCAACGCCAGCAATGTCTCGGCGAGTTCGTCGGCCGGTGCGTTGGTGAATGGATCGAAACACGAGTAGGTCTCGAGCGTGCTCATCTGCGCGTGCACGGCATCGGCCATCTCGCGACGGCCGTGGCCGATCGCGCAGTACCACAGGCTGGCCATGCCATCGATGAACTCTTTGCCATCGGCATCCCAGAGCCGAGCGCCCTCGCCGCGAACAATGCGAATGAACGACTCGCGGGTGGGTGAGGCAAATGGATGCAGAAAAGCCGATGGCATAGGGGCCAACGGTAGCCGGTTGAGCTATCGGCAGTTTGCCTTCATCCGGCGCTCAGCCGAACCGTCATCTGCAGCGTCGGCGCCAAGCGAAGTTCCCATAAAGCATGAGCGCACGGTTGGCGTGCGCTTATGCTTTATGGGGGACGAGGGTGGGCTGTCAGTGGGTAGGGGTTCCCGCCGCGGCAACTTCGCCGGCCTGGAACAGGCCGAGCGCACCCTTGCCGACGTTGACGAACTTGTGCGTCACGATGGGATACAAGCCGGCGGCGTCGAAGCTGAACTCAACGAACCCGCCTTGCGCTGGCTGCAGATCGAGCGCTTGCGAGCCGCCCTGTCGGGCATCGGGCTGCAGCGTGTACGAACCCTCTTTGAACACTGTGTCGAAGATGGTGCCAACGATGTGGAATGACGAGTTTTCTGATGGGCCAGCGTCGACGACCCACACCCGAACACGTTCGTTCGGCTCAACCCTGATGGGGTGAAACTTGTACTGGCTCACATATCCGTTGAAGACAACAGCATCAGGCGCCTCAGCCATCATCTTTGTCAAGTCGCCAGGCTGGCCCTCGGGGCCGGTGTAGATCTCGGATTGCACAAGCACGTATTCGTGATCGACCGGCGCGAGCACAGGTGGGTCGATGATGATCGCTCCGTACATGCCGTTGCCGATGTGATGCAGAGCGGGGGCAGTGCCGCAGTGGTACATGAACGCTCCGGCAAGCTTCGCCTTGAATTGGTACACGATCGACTCGCCTGGATTGATCGACTTCATCTCTACGTTCCACGCAACCTTGCTGGCGTGCAGGTCGATGGAGTGCGCAAGCTTGCCGTCATTCACCAAGGTGATGGTGAACAGGTCGCCCACGTTGCCGCGCAGGGTTGCGCCGGGAACCTTGTCGTCGAAAGTCCACATCTCTTGGGTGACGCCGGGCGCGATCTCCAGAACCTTCTCGGTTGCATGCATGGTGAGTTTGTGCTCGGTGGCGCCATCGGCGGGCTTCAGCGTGGGGTCGTACGGTGTCCAGTCGGCCGCGGGTGTGGCCTGGAAATCGATCGTTGCTCCGGTAGCCGTAGCGGGTTGGGTAGCAGGAGTGCCCGATTCATTGTTCGATCCTCCGGCAGCCGTGACCGACTGCGAATCCGATCGTCCAAGTGCAATCGACGCCATGAATACTCCAGCGATGGCAATGATCGCAGCGAGGCTCCACATCGTCCACCCGACGGGGTCGCGACGCGTGGAGCTTGAGGGACCGTCGTCGGCACCGGTGGTGTTGCTGGCCTCGAACGTGGGGGCATCTGCACTGACCTGTGTTGGTTGCATGGGCGTGGTCCTCGCTGCTGTGCCAATTGGCTGTTGACACCAACACTGAGCCAATGGCAAGTGAAGCGGAAGGGACTTAGGTCACCTGTTTGGCCCTGCTTGAAAGGGTCTTTGGACGCTGCAGCGACAAGTGATGTTCCCCGTAAAGCGTCAGCGCACGGTTGCCGTGCGCTGACGCTTTAGGGAACGGGGAACGGGGAGCGGGGAACGGGGAGCGGGGAACGGGGAGCGGGGAAGGAGCCGTTAGTCGTTGGGGGTGACTACGGCGCGTCCGCGCAGGTGGCCGTGGTGCAGCGCTTCGTAGGCTTGGGTCACGTTGTCGAGCGTGAACAGGTCGGCGTCGCTGCGGATGAGGCCTTGCTCGGCGAGACGCACCACATCGTGCGCATCAGACACGCTTGAGCCTTGGAAGTTGATGACCTCGCCATCGCGCGGAAGCCCGCCGTACCACTGGCGTTTGAGGGTGCCGCCATTTGAGCCGATGATGGCGTAGGTGCCGAAGGGTTGAACACTGCCGACCCCAACATCGATGGTTGAGTCGATGCCTACGAAGTCGAGCACCGCGGTGGCGCCTTCGCCGTTGGTAATGCGCCGCAATTCGCCAGCCGTTGTCTTGTCGACGCCGCTGATGGTGTGGTGCGCGCCGAGTTCGGTGGCGTAGGCCAAGCGCGGCTCGTTGTTGTCGATGGCGATGACGGTGGCTGGGCTGAGCGCGCGAAGGATCTGAATTGCGAAGGCACCAAGGCCACCTGCGCCGATGACCACGGCGGTGGATCCGGGCGTGAGCTTGTGCAGCACCTTGCGCACACCGTGATACGACGTTGCGCCAGCATCGGTGAGCGGCGCTGCCACGCGTGGATCGAGCGAGCCGATGGCGACCACATCGCGAGGGGCGCGGGCCTTTACGTATTGGGCGAGGCCGCCGTCGCGTCCGTAGCCGCGGCCGGCAAGCCCGTGAGCGCAGGCGCTGTCGTGGCCGCGCAAGCAGAGCGCGCACACGCCACACGAGCTTGGTGACACCAAAGCGACTGCTTGGCCGACTTCGAAGCCGATGACGTCGGCACCGATGGCCGCGATCCATCCGCCCACTTCGTGGCCGAGCGTGAATGGCATCTGCCACCCAATGAGCTCGCCAATAGAGCCGGGTAGTTCCATCATGGTGAGGTCGCTGTGGCACAAGCCGTTGCCAGCGACCTTGATGAGTACCTCACCCGCGCTGATGCTCGGAACGTCGGTCTCGACGAGCTGCGGTGGCTGCTGCCATTCGAGAAGCCGATACGCGAGCATCGTCTTGGGTAGCGACTTGATCATCGGGCGCCCGGCCAATCGGTGGCGCGCAGTGCGGCGTCGGTGCCGCCGTCCATCACCACAAAGCTGCCAACAAAGAACGACGCCAGTGGCGACAACAGATACACGAGCAAGCCTGCTACTTCTTCGGGCTGCCCGGCGCGCTGAATGGGCACCGGATAGGTGTCGCCAAGGCTGAGCACGAAATCGACGCCACCTTCGGTCATGGGAGTTGCGATGAGGCCTGGTGCGATGGCGTTGAGCCGAATGCCCGAGCCAATCCAGTCGGCGGTGGTTGCCCGAGTGCGCACCCAATGGGCGAGCGCCATCTTCGAAGCCGGGTAGCCACCCATCGGCGAGCCAGCGGCTGCCTGACGCGCGCCTGCTTCGTCGTCGGCCAGGCACGCAGCCACGGCCGCAAGCGGTATGCCCTTTTGTGCGGTGGTGCTGTTTGAGCTGATGGCCACCGCGCTGGCGTTGGTGCCTCGCGCCAGCAAGGGGCGCAAACCATCGAGAGCAGCAACCGCGCCGAAGTAATTGATGGAGACGACGAGTTCTTCGTTGCTGCCGTTTGAGCTGATACCTGCACCGGCCACGAGACCGTCGAGCACGCCGTCGCAAGCAGTGGTGACTTGCTCGATCATCGCTGCGCGCCCCGCTGGGGTAGACACATCGGCGATGACTTCTGCATCACGGATATCGACACCAATGACCCGGTGCCCTTGGGCTTCAAGCGCGGTGCGAGTGGCAGAGCCGATGCCGCCGGATGAACCGGTGATGACAATGGTGCCCATTGCTACGCGCCGACGAGTTCGATGCGAGCTGACTTGAGGCCAAACACGAAGGCGTTGGGGAGCGCCTCGATGGTGTCTTCGATAATGCGGAACGATTCGACGCGACGAACAAACTCTTCGAAGAACGTGCGAATCTCGAGTCGCGCCAACGCTGCCCCAAGGCAGAAGTGGGTGCCGAAGCCGAACGCGATGTGCTGGTTCGGGGTGCGGGTGATGTCGAACGTCTCGGGGTCGACGAAGTGGGTGGTGTCGCGGTTGGCAGACGAATACATCATCAGCACCTGATTGCCTGCCGGGATGATGGTGCCGTTGAGGTTGTAATCGGTGACGGCAACGCGGCACATGTTGTGAATTGGTGTGACGTAGCGGATGAACTCTTCGACCGCCACGGTGAGGTCGGCGCCGTTCTTGAGGCGTGCCCATTGCTCGGGGTTGGCGTGCAAGTTGAGCAGTGTGCGGCCGATAACGGTGCGGGTGGTCTCGGCGCCGCCATCGAGCAATAGCAGTGCGTCGGAGATGGCTTCGTCGACACCGAATGGGTGACCGGGAATTTCGACGGTGGTGTACAGACTCATCAGGTCGTCCATCGGACAGCCCTTCTTCGTTTCGTACAACTCGGCAGCGGCAACAGCAAACTCGATAGCGGCGTTCATGCCGTCGTCGTTGAAGTAGCGCGGGCCGCCACCAAGCGCAATGGTGCGCTCTGACCAGTCGCGCAGCTTTGGCCAATCGGAGTCTTCAAAACCCAACAGGCGGCCGATCATCAGCGCGGGCAATGGTGAGGCGAGGTCGGCAATGACCTCGACGTCGTCTTTGGCGAACGCTGCATCGAGCAGACCGGTGACAACCGTGCGCACGGCCTCTTGCTTGTCGGCAACGGCTTTGTGGGTGAACCGGCGAGACACCAAGTTGCGGCGCAATGCGTGCAACGGATCGTCGAGGCCGATGATGGCTTGGTCTGCGGGAAGGTTGGGGCGGTAGCCGCCCTTCACCTGATCGCCGTTGATGAAAACGTCTTTGCGGCGCTCGATCTCGACGATGTCGTCGTAACGCGAAATTCCCCACAACTCGTTGATCGAGTCCCAGTACGCAGGTGCGTTTTCGCGCATCCATGCGTAGGTGCTGTACGGGTTGTTGATGTAGAAATCGCCATCGAGGAGGTCGATAGTTCTGGTGCTCATGCGCCGATGGTAACTGACGGGGTAGCGCCGTTCAGCCTTCGGTACATCGCCCGCTGCGACTTGGCGAGACGCACGAACTCGGCATAGAGCGGAGCGGTAGCCGCCATGCCGGCGATGCTGGGTTCGAACACGCGCGCCGTGGGGGCGCGAGATGTGATTTCGTCGAGCGTGAGGTGTCCCAGATGCATTGCTGCGAACCATGCTGCGCCGCGCACGTTGACGTTGACTGGGTCGGCCACTTGATGAATTGGTCGGCCGATGACATCGGCGTGGATCTGACACCACAGATCTGATTGGGCTCCGCCGCCAAGCAAACGCAGACCGTCGAGTGGTCGGCCTGCAAACTTCTCGGTGGCCTCGAGCAGCCAGCGCGCATTGAACGCAACACCTTCGAGCACCGAGCGAACAAGGTGGGCACGTGTGGTGGCGAGCGACACGTTGAGGAAACTGGCGCGCAGATTGTGATCTTCGACTGGTGAACGCTCGCCGTTGAGCCATGGGCAGAAGATGACGCCACCGCTGCCTGGCGCAACGGCAGCGGCCTCGATTGTGAGTTGGTCGTAACTGGCGTCGGCGCCGGCGCCGGCGTCGGCGATGACCGCGTCGCGCAGCCACCGCAACGCTGCGCCGCCGGTGTCGTGGTTGTTGGCGATGAGATATGAACCCGAGCGGAGCCCTGGCACTGACGCCATCTGTCGAGCGATGTCGGTCTTCTTGAACGGCACCGGAGCCGACACCCATGCGGTGGTGGAGATTGAAATGTGGCCAGCGAAATCGGCCACTGCTCCTGCGCCGATTGCGGCGGTGTGCAGATCGGGTACGCCGCAAACAACGGGGGTGTCGGGAGCGAGGCCGAACTGGCTCGCCACAGCGGGCAACAGAGGACCCAACACACTGCCGGTGGCAACGAGTTCGGGGAGCGTGGCTGCGTTGCGGCGAGCCAGTTTCACTAACGACGGGTCGTAGCGCGGGTCGGACCCGCGGCGGTTGTCGGTAAGCCACGACGCCACCATCGAGGCGGGTGTGGCGGCAACGCGACCAGTGAGGCGCAAGCCGATGAAATCGACCGGCTCAATGAAGGCGGCCGCAGCGTTGTACACGTCGGCACGTTGGTGTTGCAGAAACTGATTGTGTCCGGTGGGATCGGCGCCAACGGGACTTGGCGCGCCGCCAGCCTTGCGCAGCCAGCGCAGAATCTTGAGCGGCCCATAACCCGCCACGTTGATGACGCCGCCGATGAGTGGCTTTGACCATGTGCCGCCACGCGTGTCGGACCACAGCAGACACGGACCCAACGCATTGCCATTGCGGTCGACGGGGACGGTGGAGCCCCACTGCCCGGTGATACCAACACCTGCGCACGCAGATGCCTGCGCAGCGCCAAGCACTACCTCGCGCGCTGCATCGACAATGCCTGACCACCACTGGCTGGTGTCTTGCTCGGTGCCTCCATCGGCGGTGAGTGCGGTGTCGATGGCTCGAAATGCGCTGGCAAGAATGCTGCCGTCGTCGCCGACCGCCGCCACCTTGGCTCCGCCGGTTCCGAGGTCGATGGCGAGATACCAACGGTTGTGCATGGCCGTCATTGTCGCGTAGATCGGTGCCTGCACACGACCGCTCTGACAGTGATGTGCAAGGCTCGCGGACATGAGCAGCTACCCCTACGCCGATCGTTATCCCGTGTTGCGTGTTCTCCCCGAAGAGGGTCGAGACCGCGAGAGCATTCTCAACGAATTGCGTGAGATGGCCACCGCCGAAGATTCGTTCTGGCACACCGGTAAGGCCAGCGGTTCGTTCTACTGCGGCGACACCGATCACTACGCCTTCATGTCTGAGGCGTTCGGCATGTACGGCCATATGAACGCGCTGCAGCGCGATGTGTGCCCAAGTGCCACGCGATTTGAAGGCGAGATCATCGCGATGGGTCTCGACCTTTTCAACGCTGCGTCGGCAGGTGCCGATAGCGACCCTGCCGGCATGATCACCAGCGGCGGTAGCGGCAGCATCTTGCACGCAATGCTTGCGTACCGCGATCAGGCTCGTGCTGTGCGTGGCATCACCAATCCCAATTTTGTTAAGCCCGAAACCGGACACCCGGCATTCGATAAGGCGTGTCACCTGTTGGGTATCGAGGTTCGTATGGCGCCCAGCGATCCGGTCACGGCTCAGGTCGATGTCGCTGCGCTCGAGGCACTCATCGACGATCAGACAATCGCCATCATGGGCTCGGCATCGAACTATGGCTACGGCACCATCGACCCCATCGCCGAGCTTGGCCAGGTGGCTCTCGCTCACGGTGTTGGCCTGCACGTTGACGGTTGCCTCGGCGGTTTCATTCTGCCGTTCGGTGAGCAACTTGGTTACCCAATTCCTGCGTTCGACTTCAGGGTTCCCGGTGTCACCACGCTGTCGGCCGACACCCACAAGTACGGCTACGGGCTCAAGGGAACTTCGTTGTTGATGTTCCGCAACCGCTCGCTCCGCGACGGCCAGTACTTCTTCCAGACCAACTGGTCGGGCGGCAAGTACTGCTCGCCAGGTATTGACGGATCACGCTCAAGCGGACTCCTTGCGGCAACCTGGGCGGGCATGGTAGCTACTGGCCGTCAGGGCTACTTGCGTTACGCCAAAGAGATCTTCGCTACCGCTGCGTCGATGATTGCCGCTGTGCGCAGTCACCCAGAACTACGCCTGATCGGCGACCCCACCTACTTGTTTGCGTTCACCTCAGATGAGTTCGACATCTATCACGTGAACGATTCGTTGCGCAGCCGCGGATGGCGGATGAACGGCCTGCAGTACCCGAATGCGATTCACATGGCAGTCACGCGTCCACAAACACAAGTTGGCGTGGCCGAGGCATGGGCCGCCGATCTGGCTGTGGCTGTCGACTACGCAAAAGCTCACGCCGATGCGCCCGCCAAGAGTTCGGGCATCTACGGCGGTGTGTCAGGTGGCTGGACCGAGGCCGCCGACGATTTCATTCGCAACATCATGAGCGACATGCTTGACAAGCATCAGGGTCTGCCTCCGCTGTGAGCGCGTGGCGAGGGTAATGCCCTCGGGGTCTATATAACGACTTCGCCGTACATCTCGCGCAGTGGATCGCTGATCAGTTCTAGGCGAGCGCCATCGGGATCGGTGAAGTAGATCGATGAACCGTCTGCATGCGCGTACTGCACGTTTGCTGCGTCGAGTTTGTTCTTGAGGTACTGCCACTTGGTGGGCTCGACTGCGATAGCGAGGTGGTGCACGCCGCCGAGCACCTCTTTGTAGGGTCCGAGATCGAGGCCTGGTAGATCGAAGAACGCCAACGCTGTGTCGTTGCCAACATCGAAGAAGAAGTGGGTGGATCCTTGGTAGTCGCGGTTCTCGCACATATGGGTCAGCGGGAACTCCAACAGGCCTTGGTAAAACTGAATGGTCTGTTCGACATCGAACGACAGCAGCGCTAGGTGATGAATGCCGCGTGCCGATGAAGCGGGTCGAGTGTCGCCAGGCGACACGTACTTAGTGCGGAGTTGCTCGCGTATTGCAGTGAGCGCATCGCGGTTGTTCGTGGTCATGTCGGCTCCTGTGCGCGG
>CANNMD010000058.1 GCA_947505655.1 Acidimicrobiaceae bacterium
CCCGAGTCATATTGGGGCAACGTGAGCAGCATTGGTCCGCGCAGTTGCTACGACGAAGCCAAGCGCTTCTCAGAAGCAATCACGATGGCGTACCACCGCGTGCACGACCTCGAGGTTCGCATCGTGCGCATCTTCAATACCTACGGCCCGCGCATGCGTCCCGACGATGGCCGCGTGGTCGGCAACTTTATCTGCCAAGCATTGCAAGGCGAGCCCATCACCTTGTTCGGCGACGGCAGCCAGACTCGCAGCTTTTGCTACGTAGCCGACGAAGTTCGCGGCCTCATCGCTGTGCTCGATGGCCCTGTGATGGGACCCATCAACGTGGGCAACCCAGGCGAGTTCACCATGCGCCAACTTGCCGAACTCGTGGTCGAACTCACCGGCACCTCAAGCGAGATCATCACGATGCCGTTGCCCGCCGAGCGCGAAGGCGATCCAATGCAGCGCTGCCCCGACATCTCATTGATCTCGACAGAACTCGGATGGACCCCTACCGTGTCGCTACGCGATGGTCTCATCCCAATGATCGACGCAATCCGCGACGAACTGTCGCTGTAACCACCTCACGCACGTGTACCCAAGGAGACCAACATGACAGTGCTCGTCTCTGGCGGGGCCGGATACATCGGCTCGCATACGGTGCGCCAACTACGCAACCTCGGCCGCAACGTGGTGGTGCTCGATTCGCTCGACACTGGCCATGCCCAAGCAGTGCTCGATGCGCCGCTCGTCATTGGCAATATCGCCGATGCCGAACTCGTGAACCAAGTGTGCGGCGACCACAAGGTCACCTCGGTGGTGCACTTCGCGGCGCACAAAGCCGTGGGCGAATCAATGCAGAACCCAGCGAAGTACTGGCGCAACAATGTCGATGGTTCGGCTCGCTTCGTTGATGCACTGTTGAACGCCGGCGTGAAGCAGTTCGTGTTCTCATCGTCGTGCTCGGTGTACGGCACGCCCGCCGTGGTGCCCGTCAGCGAAGCCGCCCCCATCGATCCCGAAAGCGTCTACGCCGAAACGAAGGCGATGACCGAGCGGGTGCTGCGGTGGTACGGCGTTACCTCGGGCCTGCGCTCAGTGAGCCTGCGCTATTTCAACGCTGCAGGCGCCAGCCTCGACAACGCAATCGGCGAAGACTGGACCCACAGCGCCAACCTGATTCCTGTGGTGATGAAAGCCGCGATGGGCATGGCGCCACCCGTGCAGATCTTCGGCACCGACTACCCCACTCCCGACGGCACCGCGATTCGCGATTACATCCACGTCGAAGATCTCGCCAACGCCCATGTGCTGTCGCTTGCCTACCTCACTGATGGCGGCGACACCATTGCGCTCAACGTGGGCACCGGCGTGGGCAGCAGCGTGTTCGATGTAGTGCACGCCACCGAACGCATCGGCGGCGTCAGCGTTCCCACCGCGCTTGCGCCTCGGCGGGCCGGCGACCCGGTGAGCACCTTCAGCGATCCAACGCTGGTGCGCAGCACACTCGGCTGGACCCCCGAACACAGCCTCGACACCATCATCGAAACCGCATGGCGTTGGCATTCAACACACCCGAACGGTTACGCAACGTGACATCGCCCACCGTCACGGCAGTAGTTGTCGTGCACGGTTCAACCGCGAGCACGGTTCATTCGTGTGTGCAGTCGCTGCTCGACTCCGAGGGCGTCGACATCCGCGTTGTCCTCGTCGACAACGCCTCTCCAGATCGCGGCGCAGCCTGCGCCGAGTGGCGCACACATTCACGTGTGCAGCTGATCACCTCGCCACGCAACGACGGCTTCGCCAGTGGTGTGAACATCGGCCTCACTGCGCGGCGCGATGGCGACGCAATCGTGTTGCTCAACGACGACGCCACAGTTGCCCCCGACGCGCTCGCTGTGTGTGTCCTTGCGCTCACGGCCGACCCAACCATCGTGGCAGTAGCACCGCGCGTGATGCTCGCCAATCAGCCCGATCTCATCGACAGCATCGGCGTCGTTATCCGCCCCAACGGCGAAGCGTTCAACGCATTCATCGGTCAGCGCTGGAACAACCAGGTGGCCAACGGGGTCGACGTATTGGGAC
The DNA here is from genome assembly GCA_947505655.1 of Acidimicrobiaceae bacterium. Classification (GTDB taxonomy): domain Bacteria; phylum Actinomycetota; class Acidimicrobiia; order Acidimicrobiales; family Ilumatobacteraceae; genus WLMZ01. Next base: position 2,071 of record CANNMD010000058.1, read on the forward strand.
CATGTTTCAGCGCGGCGATTTTTCGCAGCGACGCCTTCGAGAGCGCAAGCGTCGGCCCACTCGACGAGCGCTACCGCTTGTACTACGAAGACATCGACTGGGTGCTGCGTGCCCAGCGCGCCGGCCAACGCATTGTGGCGGCCACCGGCGCTGTGGTGTTTCACCAACACGCGGCCTCCACTCGGTTGCTCGGCGAACCTGCCCGCTACGAACTCGTGCAGCGCAATCTGCTGCTCTGCGCGGCCAAGAACTTCACTCTGCAATCGGCGCTACGCGTGTGGGGCTCACGAATCATCGTGCACGCCAAGGGCTGCATCACCGGCCCCTATCGCGTGCAGCGCATCCGCTCAATCGGCCGAGCGTTGGTGGCGTTGCCGGCGACCCTGTTGGCTCGGCGCCAACTCCCCCGCCGACGCGCTGTTGCCGAAACAACACTGTTCGCATACGCCACCGGACTGTCACCCAACTTCGACACCACCACCTACCGCGCTTCATAAAGCGCGAGCGCACGCCAACCGTGCGCTGAGGCTTTACAGGGCGTCGGTGAGGCGCTGGCGGTCGAGCCAGCCGAGCAGAATCGCCACCGCGCGAGGATCGTGACGCAGGCGATGACCGGCTCCGGCAACCAGACGCAACTCGGCGCTGCCGTGGGCTTCGGCAAGCACTCGAGCATCGGCCACTGGCACGCTTTCGTCGTCGTCACCGTGCATCACCAGCAACGGACGCGGCGCCAAACGCCGGGCCGCCTCGGCTGGACGAAAGCGGCGCAACTCGCGGCTCCACTCTTCGTAATCCTTGGGGAACCCCGGTGTGCGCACGGCACCGATATCGCGAGCGTGCTCCAAGAATCGCCGCGGCTGCTCGGCCCAATCGTCGAAGTCGGCTCGTGGCGCCAACAACGCCGCACCGCGCACTCGAGGATCATCGGCCGCTACGCACACTGCGATGGACCCACCAGTGTTGGTGCCCACTAACCAGATGCCCGACGGCTCGGCCTCCTCAATGAGGTGGTCGATTGCTGCGCGCAGATCGTCGACCCATGACTGCAGCGAGAAGTCGCCTTCGCTCTCGCCGCATCCGCGAAACGTGAAGGTCATCGCTGCCCAACCAAGCTCGTTGGCAGCGCGATCGATGAGCTCAGGAAATGTGCCGCCCGAGTGACGCGCGTCGATTGGCCCAATGGGAAATCCGTGGCACAAAATGAGGCCTGGCAACGGCTCGTTGCGCCCTGCGGGCATGGCCAAATAGCGAGCAAGCTTCTGCCCGCCAGACAGGAACGAACCGTTCATAACGAGTCGCTCACAGGGGAATCAGGCACGCGGTTTGCGATGCCTGCGATGGGCACCCGGCACGGCCAACGTGTAGCCCCGGTTGCGAGCCTCGACGAGAGTGTCGGGACCAAAGCACAGGCCCGTTTCGCTGGCGACGATCTCGTCGATAATCGACGCATCGGTCCATGCGTCTACGTCGTAGACGAGCTGCGTGCGCTTGTCGCCAAGAAACTGTGTGTGCTCAAACCGAATGGGCCGTTCCATAGACGCCAAAGCTAGCCGCAGTGCGGCTCAGCCGTCGATTTCACTTGCGAGCGGACCCACAGCACCAATGGCATCGAAGTACTGCTGGTGCGCCTCGACCACGTGCACGACATCGACATCGTCGAGGATCTCGATTCCGTGGCTCTCGGCCTCGCCCAACAAATATGCGGCGACATCGACGCTTTCGACCACAACGCTGGAATCAGCACTCTGGCGACGGTCGATCACATCGTCGGGCTGCAGGCCTTTGGCATTGAGCCAACGCAAGTGAAAGGTGAGCAACTGGGCGAGCTCTTCGAGCGTGAGCCGAGCTTGCGTTTCGTCGGGCAGGCGCTCGGCCACGAAGGCAATCGCCTGCTCTTCGATGTAGACCACCCGCGGCGCGAGCGCATCGAGGCGATGGGCCTCACGGCCAACAACTACAGCAGCCAACACAAAGGTGAATACGGCTGCAAGGGCAATGAAAATGAGGGTGATCGTAGGCACTGTTGGTGAGCTTACTCACCGGCCTACGGCCACCCTCTTGATCGAGGTTGCCTTACGTTTAGTTTGCGGTCGGTCAGATGCCGATGCGCTGAGCAAGCAGCTCGCGGTGATACGTAGGATCACCGAAGAGCAACTCGCTCGACTTCGCACGCTTGAAGTACAGGTGTGCTGGGTGTTCCCAGGTGAAGCCGATGCCGCCGTGAATCTGAATGTTCTCGGCTGTGGCGTGGAAGTACGCCTCTGAGCAATAGGCCTTGGCGAGCGAAGCAACCGAGGCGAGCTCGTCGTTCATCTCTGATGCACACCACATGCCGTAGTACGCAGCTGACTTGGCTGACTCGACTTCGAGCAGCATGTCGGCGCACTTGTGCTTGATGGCCTGGAACGAACCGATTGGGCGACCGAACTGAACGCGCACCTTGGCGTATTCGACAGCCATCTCGAGCACCTTCTGAGCGCCGCCAACTTGCTCGGCTGCGAGGCCGACAGCAGCGAGGTCGAGCACGGTGTTGAGTGTGTCCCAACCCTTGCCCTCGGCGCCGATGAGCTTGGCAGGAGTGTTTGCGAACTCGAGCTTGGCCTGCTTGCGGGTCTGGTCCATGGTGGACAGCGCCGTGCGGGTGAGGCCGGCTGCGTTGCCCTCGACTGCGAACAAGCTCACGCCGCCTGCGGTGCGAGCCGCAACGATGATGAGGTTGGCAGTGTGGCCGTCGATGACGAACATCTTGGTGCCGGTGAGGGTGTAGCTGTCGCCGCTACCCGATGCTGGCATCGTGATGCCGGCTTCGTCCCACTTGCCGCTTGGCTCGGTGAAGGCAACCGTGGCGATGGTCTCGCCGCTGGCGATGCCCGGCAGGTATGCCTGCTTGGCTGCTTCGTCACCGCTGTGGATGAGCGTGTTGGCTGCGAGCACCACGGTGCTGAAGAACGGTGCGCACAACAGTGAGCGACCCATTTCTTCGAGCACGATGCCGAGCTCTACGTAGCCGTAGCCGCTGCCGCCGTATGCCTCTGGAATGTGCAGACCCTGAAGACCCATCTGCTCGCCCATCTGGCTCCAGACTGCGGGATCGAAGCCCGACTCGGTTTCCATCTGCTCGCGAACAGCGGTCTCGGCCGACTTGCTCTCGAGGAAGCTGCGGACTGTCTTACGGAGTTCTTCTTGTTCTTCTGTGAATGCAAAGTTCATGGGGGTCATGATGTCGCGCTTGTCGGCACGTCGTCAACTTGAAGAATGTACACATGTGTACACTCGCCCGATGGAACGAATGGGTATTCGCGAACTACGCGCCAGCGCCGCCGCCGCCGTGCGTCGAGCCGAGGGCGGGCAACGCACCGTCATCACCGTGGGCGGCCGACCCGTTGCGCAGTTGGCGCCACTGACCAGTCACGGCGCCGAACGATCACTCGACGAACTCGTCGCGCAGGGATTGCTCATCGCCCCGCGGCGCGCCGAGCGACGCAGCACCGCCTCACAGCCAAACACCATCCAGGTCTGGGGCAGCGTTCGCCTCGATCGCCTGCTGCGCGAGGTTCGAGGGTGACTCTGTATCTCGATGCCAGCGCGCTCGTGGCGCTGCATCTCGACGCACCCATTCGCGAGCACGTAACCACAGCAATGAACGACGACGCCGATTGGTGCACCAGCGCGCTCACGTTGGTCGAGGCACTGGCGCTCATCGACCGCGTGACCGAAGAGCCCATCCTGCGCCAAGACCTCGAAGATTACGTGCGCCTCACGTGGGACCGTTTGGCCATCGTGCCGGTTGACCAAGCGTGCCTCGATCGCGCGGCGCGCCTGATGCGAGATCAACCGTTGCGCCTCAGCGATGCCCTACATCTCGCAGCCGCCGATCGCCTGCCGAGGCCCATTCGCTTCGTCACCTTCGATGCCGCACAGATTCCGGTGGCGCTGTCGATGGACTTCGACGTGTTGTCCAGTTAGGCGTCAGCATCGCGTGTTCTGCGATGGCAGACTTTCACAATGACCACTCTGCATTGGGCTGACAGCCGACTCGAAGTGCATCGCCTTGTCGTTGGTCCGTATGACAACAACGTGTTCGTCATTCGTTGCCGCGAAACCGGCGAAGCAGTGTTGATCGACGCAGCCAACGAGCACGAGAAGCTGCTCGAGTTGTGCACCGCGCTCAACGTGCGTCGCGTGCTCGAAACTCATGGCCACTGGGATCACATTCAGGCAGTGCCCGCAATGCGCGAGGCAGGCCTGTCAGTTGCCGTCACTGCCGCCGACGCGCCGATGCTCAAAGACGTTGGCTACGACGTGTTCATTGATGACGCCGAAGTCATCGAGGTTGGGCGTTTGCGTTTGCAGGCCATCCACAATCCCGGCCACACACCAGGCTCGATTTCGTTCCTCATCGAAGGATCGCCGTTGTTGTTCAGCGGCGACACGCTGTTTCCAGGCGGTCCGGGCGGCGCCAAGTTCGAAGGCGGCGACTTCAACACCATCATCGACTCCATCGATAACAAGCTGTTCACCTTGCCGCCGAGCACCATCGTGTTGCCCGGCCACGGACTCGACACCACCATCGGCAACGAGCGCCCGCACTTGCAGGAATGGGTCGACCGAGGCTGGTGATGAACGGCAGCGGCATTCGTCTCGGAGGCATGAGTCCAGATGTGGAGTCATTGCCAACCGCGCACGAGACCGCTCTCATCCGCGCCGATGGGCGACCGCAATCGGCGATGCGCGACGAACTGCGTCGCATCCCGTCGCTTCGCAACGGGCTCAGCGTTGCGTTCCTCTATGTACAGGTCGCCGCACTCGTCGCAGTTGTTGTCGCATCGCCGGGCCTGTGGCGCCTACTCACATGGCCAATCGTGTTCGTATTGATGGGTCGCACTCACGCGCAGTTCGCATCGCTGATGCATGAGGCCGCGCATCGCCTGCTGTTCAAGAACCGCACACTCAACGACACCGTTGGGCGTTGGCTGCTCGGCTTCCCAGGCTTCACCACCACCGACGGATACCGCCGCGTGCACATGGCGCATCACCGCGAAGAGTTCGGTCCCGACGAACCCGACTTTGCGCTCTACGCCAACTACCCCGTGGCCGCCGCGTCGCTGCGCCGCAAGCTCATGCGTGATGCCACCGGCCGCACCGGCCTCAAACTCTTGCGCCAACAACTGCGCAGCCTCAGCGCACCCGACGCAGTGGTGCGCAACACGCAACGCAAGATCTGGGCGCTGCAGTTCGCCATGCTCGCGGCGTGCGTGGTGGCTGGCGCATGGTGGCTCTACCCAGTGTTTTGGTTGCTCCCCTATCTCACCGTGTGGCGGGTCATCAACCGCCTGCGGTCTATCGCCGAACACGGTGGTATGTCGGCATCAAAAGATCGCCGCATCACCACCCACGCGGTGCGTCAACATCCGCTCGCGCGGTTCATGCTGGTTCCGTACAACATTGGTTTGCATCTCGCCCACCACGTGGATTCGGGTGTGCCGATGCGCAACCTGCCTCGGTTCAATCAAGCGCTGCACGACAGCGGCTACATCGATGACACGCTCGAGTACTCGAGTTATCCGTCGCTCTGGAAGGCGCTGCAGACCGCTTCGTAGGCCTCACGGCAGCCATCGTGACCGATGACTCCATTTCTCCTATGTACGTAGTGTTAATCGAATAGCCATCTGCGTAGACTGCCCCCCGTGAGCGAACTCTTTCGCATAGAAGACCTGCATGCCAAGCCCGTCGAGGGCGATACTCAGATCCTGCGCGGCGTTTCGCTGACGGTGCAAGAGGGCGAAGTACACGCAATTATGGGCCCCAACGGCAGCGGTAAAAGCACGCTGGCCAGCACCCTGCTTGCGAGCCCCGAGTACGAAGTCACCTCCGGAAGCATCGTCTTTCGAGGTGACGATGTCACTGCTTGGCCCACCGATGTGCGTGCCAAGGCCGGCATGTTCTTGGGCTTTCAGTATCCGCAAGAAATCCCCGGCGTTTCGGTGATCCAGTTCCTTCGTCAGGCACTCAGCGCTCGTAAAGGCATCGACCTGTCGGTGCTCGAACTTCGCCTCGCCACCATGGATTGGATGAAGCGCCTCGGTATGGATTCGAGCTTCGTCGATCGGTACCTCAACGAGGGTTTCAGCGGCGGCGAAAAGAAGCGCAACGAGATCATGCAGATGGCCATTCTCGAGCCCGACTTGGCCATTCTTGATGAGACCGACTCAGGCCTCGACATCGATGCTTTGCGCATCGTGGCCAAGGGCATTCGTGAGGTCAAGGTCGATCGGCCTACGCTCGGCATCGTGCTCATCACGCATTACCAGCGCTTGCTCAACGAACTTCAGCCAGACCATGTGCACATTCTCATCGACGGCCGCATTGTGGCTTCGGGCGGCATGGAGTTGGCCGAGAAACTCGAAGCCGACGGCTACGAATCCTTCCGGGCGTAAACCATGAGCTTCGACGGCGCGCTTGTCCGTAAGGACTTCCCCATCTTCGAACGTTTCATCGATGGCGCGCCGATTGTGTATCTCGACTCTGCGAACACCTCGCAGAAGCCGCGCCAAGTCATCGACGCAATGACGTCGTTCATGGAGAACTCGTACGCACCTATCAACCGCAGCGCCTACCGATTAGCTGGCGAAGCAACCGATGCGTTCGAAGCCGCTCGTTCCAAAGTCGCGCGGTTCATCAACGCCCGTTCGGCCGACGAAGTGGTCTTCACCAAGAACGCAACCGAGTCGCTCAACCTGCTGGCCTACAGCTGGGGCCGCGCCAATCTGAGTAGTGGCGATGTCGTGGTGCTCACCCATCTCGAGCATCACGCCAACATCGTGCCGTGGCACATGTTGCAGGCCGAGCGCGGCATCGTGCTGCGTTGGGTTCCGCTCACCGCCGACGGTCAACTCGACCTCACCGATCTCACCGCTTTGCTCGCCGACGCCAAGGTGTTCAGCTTCACCGCAATGAGCAACGTGCTCGGCACCATCACCCCGGTGCAGCAGTTGTGCGAAGCGGCTCATGCAGCCGGCGCCATTGCAATCGTCGATGGTTGCCAATACGTGCCGCACAACGTCACCGATGTGCAGGCGTGGGGTGCCGACTTCTTGGCCTTCAGTAGCCACAAGATGTGCGGACCTAGCGGCATCGGCGTGTTGTGGGGCCGCGAGCAACTGCTCGATGCCATGCCACCATTTCTCGGCGGGGGCAACATGATCGCCGACGTTCGTCTCGACGGTTTCACCACTGCTCCCCTGCCCGCCAAGTTCGAGGCAGGCACTCCCGCAATCATCGAAACCATCGGTCTCGGTGCAGCGGTTGATTACCTGAGCAACCTGGGCATGGCCAATGTTCGCGAGCACGAAATGCAGTTGGGTTCCTACGCCATCCGCACGCTCACCGAGCGCTACGGCAACGACATCAGCATCCACGGGCCAACCGACATTGCGGTGCGCGGCGCCACGCTCAGCTTCGCGTTCGCCGGCATTCACCCGCACGACCTCAGCCAAGTGCTCGATCAGCGCAACGTGTGCGTGCGCGCTGGCCATCACTGCGCCAAGCCGCTGATGCGTCTGTTGGGCGTGTCGGCAACTGCACGGGCCAGCTTCTACATCTACAACGATGAGTCCGATGCCGACGCGCTTGTTGATGCACTTGCCAGCGCGAGCGATATCTTCGGATTCTGAACAGCCACAGCAAAGGATCCACAATGCCCGGCTTAGACGACCTCTACCGAGAAATCATCCTTGATCACTATCGCTCACCACGTAACCGTGGCGAACTTGCGCCACCCGCTGTTCGCGCCGAGGGCCACAACCCGTTGTGCGGCGACGAGATTCAGGTCTACCTCGATGTGGTCGATGGCGTGGTCAACGACATCAAGATCACCGGTTCGGGCTGCAGCATCAGCTTGTCGTCGGCGAGCATGATGAGCCAGGCCGTCAAGGGCAAGAAGATCGCCGACGTGAAGGCGCTCGTGAATCGGTTCCGCTCGATGATGGGCCTCGACATCGCCGACGCTGAAACCGATGTGCTCAGCATCGACGATGACACCGAAGTAGCAGCACCCGAGGTGAAGTTGGGCGATCTCGAAGCGCTGCAAGGCGTGGTCAAGTTCCCCGTGCGCATCAAGTGCGCCACCCTTGCGTGGATCACCCTGACCCAAGCAATGGCCGAAGTCCCCAACGCCTGACGCCGTCGCCCCGCGTCGTCCGCCCGCGCCCCCGCACCCCCGTCCCGCGCCCCCGCACCCCCGTCCCGCGCCACAACCATTTCGCTTCAACAAAGAGTTTGTTGAAGACAATTGGTCAACCCCCAACCTGTTGTCTTCAACAAACATCCGGGTGAGCGCGATTGGGGGGTGCTAGACACCTGATTATGAAACTCAGATCGTTTGTCGCGCTCGGCGCATTGCTTGTCGGATTCGCTTCGTGCAGTAGCGATACGCCAAAAGCCGTCGACACCAGCGCTGCGGCCACCGTTGTCTCCACTGCCGATACAAGCGCTGCGGCCACCGACGCGCCAACCACAACCACAACTGCTGCCGCGACGCCGCTGCACATCTTGGTGACCAACGATGATGGGTTCGACGCCGCTGGCATCGACGCGATCGTTGAGTATCTGCGCACCCTCGACAATGTCGAAGTCAGCGTGGTAGCTCCAGCCACGAATCAGAGCGGCACTGGCGACAAATCCACACCGGGCGATCTCGTGGTTGCCGACGTGAAGACGCTCAGCGGATATCCCGCCAAGTCAGTCGCTGGGTTCCCGGCCGATTCGGTGCTGTGGGCCATCAACGGTGGACTCAGCGTGAAGCCCGACCTGGTGGTTTCCGGCTCGAACCTCGGGCAGAACTATGGCCCATTCACGGTCATCTCCGGAACGGTGGGAGCAGCGGCAACGGCAGCCCGCAATGGCATTCCGGGGATCGCCATCAGCCAGGGCACAGCCGTTGCGCCCGCAACGCCATACTTCCCAGCGAGCGTGACCGTGCTCACCGAATACTTGGCCGACACCCTCGCCAGTTACCGCGACGGCACCGCCAAGTTGCTCGTTGCCATCAACGTACCCACGTGCCCGGTTGAGACCACCTTGTTCCCCACTCTGGTTGCGCCTCGCGCGCTCGATGCCAACGGCCGCACTCTCGGCGCTCCAGCAACATGCGACGGCCCGCTGACCGCCGACCCTGTAGACGATGTCGATGCGTTCAACGCTGGCCACGGAGTGGTGAGCTATCTGAACCCAACCGACCTCACCCCGGCCGCCCCATAACTCGCCCCGTAACTCAAACTCAGGGTTGATAGCCCTGCATCATCTTGCGGCCAATGGCCTTGCCTGCTGGAGCTTCACGCACTGGCTGCGACATGATTTCGTCCCAGTGCGCGGCAACCGCTTCGGGCGACATCGGACGCTCGGTCACGCCCTCGGCAGCGGCCAGCACGACTCGCGCAATGAGTCCGCCGCCCACGTTGAACAACTCACCGGTGGTCACGCATGACTCGTGCGCGAGATAGGCCACGAGGCCGCTGATCTGTTCGGGCGACAGCCACTCGGCCAATGCTGGCGTCCACTTCATCGGGCCGAAGTCGCTGCCGCGCACACTGGCTTGCGGAGCCACCACGTTTACGTTGATGCCGAGCGAACGACCCTCGACTGCAAGAGCGCGGCTCAGGCCCACGACACCAAGTTTCACGCCGCCATACATCGTCATGTTGGGGAAGCCGATAAGGCCCGCACCGCTGGACACGTTGACGATGCGGCCGTATCCCTGCGCCGCCATGTGCGACCACGCTGCGCGGGTGACGTTCATGGTGCCGAGCATGTGGGTGTCGGTCATCGCCCGACAGAACTCGTCGCTCATCTCGGGCACTGGCGCCTGGCGCACAACGCCAGCGTTGTTGATGACAATGTCGATGCGACCGAACGCATCGATGGCGGTCTGCACCATGCCAGCCTGCGGGTCGGTGATCGAGTTGGTGTCGAGCACCGCATGACCACCAGCAGCGGTGATCTCGGCCACTACATCGAGCGCAGGGTTGGTGGCTGGGGCAGCGGCCACGCCATCGGTATCGCTAATGCCAACGCCGATGTCATTGACAACAACCTTGGCTCCGCGTGAGGCCAACAGCAGCGCGTACTCGCGTCCGAGGTTGCGTCCAGCACCCGTAATTACCGCTACCTGACCATCAAATCGAAGTTCACTCATTGCAACAGCGTGCCACGCGCCGCTCGTATCTGACGAGGCGTCAGAAATGTGCTGGAATAGCCGGATGCCCGCAACAACGTTCAACCTCGCCGACCTGTTTGAGCAAGCAGTCGACGAATGGCCCGACCGCGATTACATCGTGTGCGCCGACACCCGGCGCACCTACGCCGAGACCGAAGCCCGCGCCAATCAGCTCGCACATCACCTTGCCGCTCAAGGTGTTGGCCCCGGCGACCACGTCGGCATCTACGCGCTCAACTGCGCCGAGTGGGTCGAGACACTGTGGGCAGTGTTCAAGCTGCGCGCTGTGTGGGTGAACATCAACTATCGCTACGTCGAAGACGAGTTGGCCTACATCTTCGACAACGCCGACCTCAAAGCGTTGGTCGTTGCGTCCGAGTTTGTCGAGCGCGTGCAAGGCGTTCGCGCCAACTCGCCCATGCTCACCCACGTGTTGGTGCTCGGCGACGACTACGAAACCGCACTCGCAGCGCAATCGACCGCTCGCGACTTCGCTCCGCGCAGCAACGACGATCTCTACATCCTCTACACGGGCGGCACTACCGGCATGCCCAAGGGCGTGTTGTGGCGCCACGAAGACGTGCTGATGGCGCTCGGTGGCGGCATCGATATTCGTAGCGGTCACGTGATGACCGATCCCACAGAGTTCATCGAAAAGGGCAATGCCTTTGCGATGACCAGCCTGCCCACCATGCCACTGATGCACGGCGCTGCGCAGTGGAGCGTGATGGGCGGAAGCTTCACCGGCAACCGAATTGTGTTGATGGACAAGTTCGCTGCAGCCGAAGTATGGCGCCTCATCGAAGCCGAAAAAGTGAACCTGTTGATGATCACCGGCGACGCAATGGCGCGCCCACTGATGGACGAACTCAACGAACATCCACAGGCCCATGACCTCAGCTCAATGTTTGCCATTTCGTCAACCGCTGCGCTCTTCAGTCAAGGCCTCAAAGATTCGTTCCTCGACTACTTCCCCAACATCGTCATCACCGACTCGATCGGCTCAAGCGAGGGTGGCGCAAACGGCATCAGCGTGGTCGCAAAGGGCACTGCAATCCAGGGCGGCCCCACAGTGGCTCCGGTGAAAGACGCGGTTGTGCTCGACGACGACCTGAAGCCCATCCCTGCCGGCAC
>CANNMD010000059.1 GCA_947505655.1 Acidimicrobiaceae bacterium
CGCAATCATTCAGCGTTGGTACTCGGCCCGCATCGGCGGAGGCCTCATCTACGACCTGCGCGTTGCCTTGTTCGACAAGGTGCAGCGCATGCCCATCTCGTTCTTCACTCGCACCCAAACCGGCGCGGTCATCAGTCGGTTGAACAACGACGTCATCGGTGCTCAGTCGGCGGTCACCAGCACCCTTGGCAGTGTGGTGAGCAACGTGGTGGTGCTCACCACCACCCTTGGCGCGATGGCCGCGCTCGAATGGCGCCTCACGCTGCTGTCGTTGGTGGTGCTGCCCATCTTCATCATTCCGGCCAAGCGCGTGGGCAAGCGGCTGCAGATCATCGCCCGCCAGCAAATGGAATTCAACGCGCAAATGAACACCCAGATGACCGAGCGCTTCAACGTGAGCGGCGCGATGCTCGTGAAGCTGTTTGGACGCCACGACCGCGAGGTCAACACGTTCGCGAAGCGGGCAGCCGGCGTACGCGACACCGGCATCAAAGCAGCCATGTACGGGCGCGTGTTTCTCGTTGCGCTCGGCCTGGTGGGCGCGTTGGGCGCTGCCGCGGTCTACGGCTTCGGCGGTCAGCTTGCGATCTCGCGCACCATCTCGGCCGGAACCTTGGTGCTGTTGGCCACCTTGGTGTCACGCATTTATCAACCGCTCACCGGACTCACGAATGCACGCGTCGATTTGATGACCGCGTTCGTTAGCTTCGAGCGCGTGTTCGAGGTTCTCGATGCGCCTGTCGCCATCGTCGATTCGCCAACGGCCACCGAGCTCACCAATCCAAAGGGTTCGGTCGAGTTCGCCAACGTCACCTTCCGCTACCCGGCAGCTTCCACTGTCTCTATCGCGTCGCTCGAGGCCCCCGGCCCACAAGGATCCGACCCCGATCGCGATGTGCTGCGCAACCTGTCGCTCACCATCGCACCCGGCGAAACCGTTGCGCTCGTTGGCTCATCGGGCGCCGGTAAGACCACCCTCGCATCGCTCATCACGCGCTTGTACGACGTGACGGGCGGCGCTCTGCTGGTCGATGGTCACGATGTGCGTTCGCTCACTGGCGAGTCATTGCGCGCCGCCATTGGTGTGGTGTCACAAGATCCGCACCTGTTCCACGAGAGCATCGAATCAAACCTGCGCTACGCCAAGCCCGACGCAACCATTGCCGAGCTCGACGAAGCGTGCCGGGCTGCTCGCATCTACGACACCATTGCCGCGTTGCCCGATGGCTACGCAACGATTGTTGGCGAGCGTGGCTACCGCTTCAGTGGTGGCGAGAAGCAACGCCTGGCGATTGCGCGCATGTTGCTGAAGAACCCCGCTGTCATGATTCTCGACGAAGCCACCAGCCATCTCGACAACGAGAACGAGGCACTTGTGCAAACCGCTCTCGACAACGCCCTGCGCGGCCGCACTGCGTTGGTCATTGCGCACCGGCTCACCACCATTCGCGACGCAGATCGCATCGTGGTGCTCGACGATGGCCAGCTGGTCGAGCAGGGAACCCACGACGAGTTAATGGCCCTCGGTGGGTTCTACGCCCGCCAAGAGCAGACCAACTAGTCGCTCAAGCGCTCTGGGCGCTGAAACTCTGTAACACCCCTTGGGCATGATCGCCGAATGAACACTGCCCTTACTGTCGCCGTCACCGCCATCGTGGTGCTGCTTGTGTGTCTCGTGCTGATGAGCAGGCAGCAGCTCGGCACCCAAAGCGCCACAGCCACCGCCGATCTGTCGGCCAAGAAAGACATCATCGATGCTCGCCTTGGCCAGATCCAGACCGAGGTTCGCAGCGACATCGACCGTCTGGTGTCGATCATCAGCCAACTTGGCGATGCCACCTCGCAACGCTTTGGGCAGGTCGATCAGTCGCTACGAGATCACGTCGAAATCACGCGACGGCTCTCCAGCACAACGCAAAGCCTTGGCGAAGCACTGGCCAGCCCCAACAACCGCGGTCAATGGGGCGAGCGCATGGCCGAAGACATCATTCGTTCGGCTGGTCTCATTGAGCACAAGCAATACCTCAAACGCACCGCAGTGGCTGGGGCCGAGCAAGGCATCCCCGACTTCACGTTTCTGCTTCCCAAGGGTCACGTGCTCTTCATGGACGTCAAGTTCCCCATGGCCGCGTACCTTCGCTATCTCGATGCCGAAACCGACATCGAGCGAAGCACACATCGGGCCACCTTCTTACGCGATGTACGCATGCGCGTGAAAGAGCTCGCCAAGCGCGAATACGCATTAGCCGACTCTCGGCCCGCGGTCGACAACGTGTTGTTGTTCGTACCCAACGAAACCCTCAGTGCATTCATCCACGAGACCGACCCCGATCTCATCGACGAAGCAATGAAACAACACGTGGTCATTTGTTCGCCGCTCACCCTGTTTGCATTTCTCGGTGTTATTCGCCAAGCGTTCGACAACTTCATGATCGAGCAGACCAGCCACGAGATGTTGCAGATACTTGGCCAGTTCGGCCAACAGTGGACCAAGTACAGCCAGGCGGTCGACAAAGTGAAGCGCCAGTTCGACACGGTGGCCAGCTCGTTTCACGAACTCGCGGGCACACGGCGCCGGGCGCTCGAGCGGCCACTCAAAGATCTCGAGGCGTTACGACTCAATCGTGGGGTTACGGTAGAAGGCGAACTCTTCGGCACTACGGTGCTCGAAATCGACGAACACATCGACGAACACATCGACGAACTCGCGTAGCTCACTGACCTGAGTTCGTTGATCTCCTAGGGGAACCAACATGGCCGATTCCGCCGGCACCGAACAATCCATCGTGCTGCAATCCACCGAGACCAGCACACCTCGTGTTCCGCTGTGGTGGGGCATCCTCACCGGGCTCGTCGCGGCCGGGGCGGGCCTCGCAGCGGGTGAGTTCGTGGCCGGCATGTCGCGCCAGTTGCGCTCACCAATCGTCAGCGTGGGCGACCGCGTCATCGATCACGTTCCCAAGGGTCTCAAAGAGTGGGCCATCCGATCGTTCGGCACGAGCGACAAAGCCGTTCTCATTGGCACCATTTTCGCGGTCATTGCAATCGCCGCAATGATCGTCGGCGTGGTCACGGTTCGCGGCCGCACCGATTTGGGCATCGCGTTCGCCGTCTTGTTCGGAGTGCTCGGCGGCAGCGCCAGCGGCATCGGCCGCAATACCAAAATCATCGGTGTGCTGCCCTCGTTGGTGGCGGGCGCAGTCGCTGCCGGGGTGCTGGTCTACGGCCAGCGCCTGACCCGAACACGCACCAGTTCGAGCGCCTCACCCACAACACCTGCGGCGCCAGTAGCGCAGAGCATGCTGCCCGCCGCCGGACTCAACCGCCGTCGGTTCTTCGTGGCCACGGGTGGCATTGCCGTGGCCGCAGCTGTGGTCGGTTCTGCTGGCCGCGGCATGCAGGGACGCTTCAACACAGCGCTCGAGCGGGTTGGTGTGCGCTTGCCCGCACCCAAAACGTCGCTCCCCCCACTACCTACCGATCCGGCCGTCACTACCGAGGGCCTCTCGCCGCTCATCACTCCCATCAACAGCTTCTTCCGAATCGATACCGCTCTGTCGTTTCCAAACGTCTCGCTGAAATCGTGGCGGCTACGCATCACTGGCCTCGTCGATCGCGAGCGCACCTACACATACGACGAACTCCTCGATCGCGAACTCATCGAGCGTGACATCACGATCTCGTGTGTCTCGAACGAAGTTGGTGGCGAGCTGGTGGGCAACGCTCGCTGGATCGGTTGCCGACTCGACGATCTGCTCGCCGACTCGGGCATCAAGCCCGAGGCCGATCAGATCATGGGTGTGTCGGTCGACGAGTTCACCGCTGGCTTTCCGGTTGCCGCTCTCGATGGTCGCGATTGCATCGTTGCATTCGGCATGAACGGCGAGGCATTGCCCGTCAAGAACGGCTTCCCGGCGCGGCTCATCGTGCCCGGCCTGTACGGCTATGTGTCAGCCACCAAGTGGCTCTCCGAAATTCGTCTCACCCGCTTCGACACCGAAGAGGGTTACTGGGTGCCGCGCGGTTGGTCTGCGCTCGCGCCAGTAAAGACCCAGTCCCGCATCGATCGGCCCGGCACCAACATCGCCGCCGGCACGGTTGCCATTGCTGGCGTTGCGTGGGCCCCCGCAGTGGGCATCGAGCAGGTCGAAGTGCAGATAAACGACGGCTCGTGGCAAGCCACCGCCCTTGGTCCGTCACTGAGCAACAACTCGTGGCGGCAATGGTGGATCAGTTGGGACGCAACGCCCGGCCAACACCAGATTCGTTGCCGGGCCACCGACGGCAGCGGCGCAACGCAAACCGAACAACGTGCCGACGTCGCTCCCGACGGCGCAACGGGTTGGCACACCATTCGCGTCACTGTCGCGGGCTAACCCAAGAGTGGCCGCCTCGTTCGGGCAGAATCGGCAGGTGACTCAGCCAGCCTTCGACTTCGAGTCCCCCGCCGACGCTGAATACACGTTCTCGGTTGGCGAACTTTCCGACACCATCAACGCCACGCTCAAAGATCGTTTCGGCGACGGTGTATGGGTTCGCGGCGAGATCCAGGGCTATGCCGAACGCGGCCCTCACGTGTACTTCCGCATCGTCGAAAACCGAGATAACGCCAAAGCCGTGCTCGACGTGTCGTTGTTCGCCAACAACAGGGCCCGCCTTCGGCCACTGCTGCAAACACACCGGTTGCAGCTTGGCGACGGCATGAAGGTTCGGGTCTTCGGCACGGTCGATCTCTATGCGCCCACTGGCCGAATCAGCTTGAAGATGTCGGGAATCGATCCGCGCTACACGCTCGGCGAAATGGCTATCGAGCGCGACGAAATCATTCGCCGACTCGTGGCATCGGGCGCGTACGACGCCAACCGGCAGCGCCCACTGGCGCTCGTGCCGCTACGTATCGGTGTAGTCACCAGCGAGGGCAGCGCGGCGTGGCACGACTTCACCAAAGAACTCGAACAAAGCGGCTACGGCTTCACCCTCAACGTCATCGACGTGCGCGTGCAGGGCGACCAGGCAGCGCGCATGGTCACCGCAGCAATCAACCAATTCGCAGCGCGCACCGACCTCGATGTCATCGTCGTCATTCGTGGTGGCGGCTCCCGATCAGAACTCGCTGCGTTCGATGCCGAGTCCATCGCGATGGCCATCGCCCAATCGTCGTTGCCGGTATTCACTGGCATCGGTCACGAGATCGACAAGAGCATCGCTGACGAAGTCGCGCATCTGGCATTCAAAACTCCCACCGCCTGCGCAGGCGGGCTCATCGAGCGCGTGCAGGCGTTCGCTCAACACAGTGAGTCCGCGTGGACCTCGCTGTGCGCGCTTGCGACGCGCCAGGTAGGCCAAGCATCGTCGGGTCTGCTTGAGACCGCTCGGCGCATTCAGCAACGCACTGTGGCCGCCGTAGAGCGCAGCGATCAGCGCCTCACCGACCGGGCCAATCGGGTCACCATGTCGTGTACCCGCTCGCTCGATCAGGCCAGCACCCAGCTTGGCGTCGCCAGCGCCCGCCTTGGTCGGCGCGGCGTGCAGTTGGCCAATCAAGAACTGCAGACACTCAGCCAAATCGAGGCACGCGTCAGGCTGCTCGATCCAGTGCACACGCTGGCGCGCGGCTGGAGCCTCACCCGCTCGGCCGACGGCCGCGTTGTGCGCAGCGCCGCCGATCTCGCTGTTGGCGACACCGTGATCACCACGTTCGCCGACGGCCAAGCCCACAGCACCATCGCCGCCATTCAGACCACGCCGCCACCCCAATCTCCAGGAGACCCACCATGACCGACCCGACCAACGCCAACGCGGCAATCGACTCGCTCGGCTACGCGGCAGCGCTCAGCGAACTCGAAGCGATCTTGGCCGAACTCGAACGAGACAATGTCGACGTCGATCGGCTCGCCAGCCAAGTGCAGCGCGCCAGCGAACTCATCCGCCTGTGCCGCGAACGAATCGGCAACGCCAAGCTGCAGATTGAGCATGTCGTGGCCGAGCTGGGCGCCTGATCCAGCACAGCCTCAACGCTCCGTGAGACTCACCCCACTACGGCCGCTAGCCTGACCACGTGGTTCCTGTCGCGCCGGCGTCGCTCGCTCACATTGCTGCTCGCGTCGACACGCGCCTACGGGCAATCATCGATATCGAAGACGCCCGCTGGTCAGCACTCGACCCCACCTTGGCCGATCCCTTCATCGCTATTCGCGGGCTCGTGCTCGGCGGCGGCAAGCGACTGCGTCCAGCGTTTTGCCACTGGGGTTTTGTCGGCGTTGGCGGCGACCCCGAGGACCAACAGATCATCGATGCCGGCGCCGCGCTCGAACTGCTGCATGCGTTTGCCTTGTTCCACGACGACGTCATGGACGGCTCGGCCACCCGCCGCGGCGAGCCCACTGTGCATACCGTGCACGAAGAACGTCACGCTGGCGAATGGGCGGGCGAGTCACGCCGATACGGCGAGGGTGTCGCAATCCTCGTGGGCGACCTCACGTTTGTCTACGCCGATCAATTGATGCGCGGCGCCTCTGGCCCGGCTTGGGACATCTGGAACGAACTGCGCATTGAGCTGAACATCGGTCAGTATCTCGACATCGTCGGGTCGGCTCACCGCGAACGCCGCTGGGAGAAGGCTGCGCAGATCTGTCGCTACAAGAGCGGCAAGTACACCATTGAGCGCCCGCTGCATTTGGGAGCATTGCTCGCAGCCCCCGAACGGGCCGACGAGTTGCTCGCTCCCCTGTCGGCGTTTGGCCTTCCCTTGGGCGATGCATTTCAAATGCGCGACGACGTGCTCGGCGTCTACGGCGACACGCTCGTCACCGGCAAGCCCGTGGCCGACGACATCCGCGAAGGCAAGCCCACTCCACTGATGGCATTGGCCTGCGCAGCGGCCACACCCGCGCAGAACGCGGTGCTCGAACTCGTTGGCGAGCCTGGGCTCACCAGCGAAGAGATCGCTTCAGTGCAACAGGTCATCATCGACACTGGCGCGCTTGCTCAGCTCGAGGCACACATCAGCCACCTCACCGACATTGCGCTTGCTTCGCTCGAGACCATTCCGCTGAACGCGCAGGCACGCGACGAACTGGCACAGCTCGCCCACTACGTGAGCTGGCGCGACATCTAATCAAGCCCGGGCGGGCGGGGCGCTACGGCACCTGCGAATAGACAGCCAACGCCTCACGAACGCTGGACTGGGCTACGCCAACTTCGTCGGCAACAGCGGCAAGCCATGGCGGGCGCACCACGGCTGCCACCGTGATTGGCTCGTCGATGTCTGAACCCTCTACGGCCATGCGCACGAACAACGTTGCGTAGTCGGGCGGCCGCAGGTCTCGTGACATCTCGAACAACACGTACGGATCTGGTGGCGTGGCGCGAGGCTCGAGCACCAAAAAGCTCGACGACGTGGGTTGCACCGCACCTCCGGCCAAACCAGGGCCGTCGGCCAGCACCGCGCCGCGCACCGATGCAGCGCGAGCGCCAGCAAGTTGCAGCGCGATGTAGGCACCGAGTCCTCGGCCCACCACGGTGACCTCACCCAGTGCAGCGAGCGCCGCGTCGGCATCGGCTAACAGCATCTCGGCGCTGTATCCGCCGCCGCGAGGCACTGTCGATTGGCCGTGGCCGGTGAAATCGAGCGCAGCAATAGGACCCACCCAATCACTGCACCACGCCGGTTCTGCGATTGGCGCGTGATCGCCAAGGCTGTGCAACAACAGCAGCGAGCGACCTTCGCCCTCACGCAAATGGTGCAAAGCCAACGAGACCTTGCCGTGACGCAACATCGATATGCGGCTCATGCGACACCACCAAGGAAATCGAGAACCATACGCGACACAAGTTCGGGCTGCTCAATGTGAACGAAATGGCCAACGTTTTCGAGTACCTCGCAACGCCCACCATCGGGAAGATACGCGGCAACGTGACGTGGCAACGTGCCCCAACCCATCTCTTCGAGTTCGCGACCCAAGATGCCAAAGAACGGCATTGGCAAGCCAGGCAACCGCGAGATCGTCCACTCAGGGCGCCACGGTCCAAACCCACCAAATCGCATGGCGGGGTCGATCTTCCATCGCCAGCCGTCGGCGTCGTGGCGCGCTCCAACCGACACCAGATGGCACAGCCACTCATGCGACAGCCGTGGGTTCATCCGGCCGCGGCGACGGGCCAGATCTTCGAGCGTTCCTGGCTTGCGTGTAGCGCTGCTTACGGTGCGACGGTCGTCGAGCCAACGCTGCACATCGCCAGTCATCATGCGCGTGCGCTCGTGATCGGACACATCGGGGATGCGACGTTTGTAGGGAATGCCATCGATGTTCACCAGATAACTAAAGCGAAAGGGCTGCGCGTCGGCGAGTTGAATCATCAGCGCGCCACCCTTTGAGTGACCAAGCACCGGCGCTGCTTTGGTGGTGATGTGATCCATCACCGCCATCGCGTCGCGCATATCGCCGTCCCACGAATAGAGCTCTGTGTGATCGCTATCGCCGTGGCCGCGCTGATCCCAGCTGATGACACGCCAACCGGCAGCGGCGAGCAATGGCGCAAACACGTCGTAGGTACGCGCAAAATCGAAACCGCCATGAACCACGAACAACGGATCGGCGCGCTCGTCGCCCCACTCGTGAACGGCAATCTTCAACTGTCCGGAAGAGACGAAGTAATCGCGATCGGGCGCATGCGCACCGGGGTAGTAGCCCACCGGGGCGTCAGAGGAAGAGTTTGACTGCACCACGTTGAATCTACGCGTAGCATGGCCGCAATGAGGTATTACGAGCGCACCGTAGGACTCTTCGCAGCCATCACCTGCGCCGCAGTGTTTGCAGGCTGCGCCGATACGGGCCGGTTGGCGAACGATACGTTGCCGCCCATCCTCACCACTACGAGCACCACAACGGTGCCCGAGACCACCACCACCATCCCCAAGACCTACGTCATCCAGTCAGGTGACTCGCTGTCAGAGATCGCGAAACTGTTCGGGGTCAGCGCCGCCGCCCTCGCTGCATTCAACAACATCAGCGATCCCGACAAGATCGAGGCAGGGCAAGTGATCAGCCTGCCCCAGCCCGGCGCAACCGTGCCCACCACAACGCCACCTGCGCCCCCCACACCGAAGGTCACCATCGCAACAGCCGTGCCAACGGCCACCACCACAGCTGCTCCGTGACCTCTCTGCCGCGTTCTACACTGCGTACATGACGACGTTTTGGCCCACACAGGAGCACTGGTCAGTCAGCATTCCGCTGCACACTCCGCATCCGCGGTTGTCTGCACTTGATGCCACCGGTCTTGTTCAGCTGTCGCCAGCACCGTTCGAGGTTCCGGCTGTCGAGTACGAGTCGCTCGAATATCTCGATTGGAAGAGCGGCGGCGACACCAACTTTGCTCCGCTTGCGTCTGCCGATGGCGAACTCGATTGCCGCGGCTTTTGGGACAAGGGCAAGACCGACAAAGACGCGCTGTGGACCTCGAACGCCGAGCTCGCCCCCACGCTCAAGAACTACGTCGCCGATGTGGGTGCCAACTTCGGTCGGGTCCGAATCATCAAGCTGCAACCGCAAGACCGCGAGCAGGCAATCCGCAGCATTCATCGCGACGACAACAACCGTTTTAATCCCGACAATGAGGGATGGGTGGTGCGCTCATGGGTCGAGCTCACCGATAACCCCGACAGCTACATGTTGCTGATGGACAACGGCGCCGATGGCCTGCCCGACCCCACCACCGAAGTGCGCGTGCCGCTGCACCGCGGCGCCCGATTCGTTGTCGACACGCAACGACTGTGGCACGTGGTTGTGCACCCAGGCACCTGTGCTCGCTACGCGCTGATCACAAGCTTCGAGAGCGGGCCCGTGCTCGAGCAATGGGTCAACCGCGAACTCGGCGTCTCCGCGTAACGCCCACGCGCAATCGTGAGGACTTCCGGCTACGACCGCGGCAGCGTCCGCTCGAGCGCCACGAGCAACTCGCGCTGTGCCCCGGCTTCGGGCCCGGCCATCGGACGATGCGCACCAACATGCGCCACCGCCCGTTCGCGTTCGAAGCCCATTGCCATCAACAACGCTGCAGCCGTAGTGCCGGCGCGACCAATGCCAGCACCGCAATGCACCAACAACGTGTCGCCGCGCACGATGCGGCCATGCAGGTCGCCAAGCAACGCCGTAAACGCGTCGATCGGTGGAGCGTCAAGGTCGGGGATCGGAAACCACACCACGCGCTGTGGTGTCTGATTCTGCAGCCACTCGACATAGTGGGGATAGCGGACCTCGAGTTCGGCGCGCTGATTCAGGCACACAACCGTGGTAGCACCAACGTGTTGCATCGCAACCTCAGCATCGGGGCCAATGAAATGTTTGCCGCACAACCACAGCGCGCCCTGATCAAGCGGCAGTGGAATGCGGTCGGCGCCGCCATGGCGTGATCGCTCAAACACCTGAACGGTGGCTTGCGGCAAGCTCGGCGATGTCGCGCATGATGCGGCTGATTTCGTAATCCTTTGGCGTGTAGCACCGGGCGACACCGATTGCAGCGAGACGCCGCTGGTCCGCCTCGGGGATGATGCCACCCACCACTACTGGCGAATCGACACCGAGCGCCGCAAGGCAGGCCATCACGTCGGGCACCAACGCCAGGTGCGAACCACTGAGAATCGACAGGCCGATCACATCGGGGTCTTCGTCACGGGCCGATGCTGCGATCTGCTCGGGAGTCAGGCGAATGCCGCTGTAGACAACTTCCATACCTGCGTCGCGGGCGGCCACGGCAATCTGCTCAGCGCCATTGGAGTGACCATCGAGGCCGGGCTTGGCAACCAAGAACTTAGGAGGTCCGCCAGGAATCGAGCGAACGAACTCAGCAACAGAGGCGAGTTCGTGGGTGCGCCTGCCGACGGCTGCAGCCACGCCCGTTGGGGCTCGGTATTCGCCGAATACCGAGCGCAACGCGTTGGCCCACTCGCCGGTGGTGCCGCCAGCGCGTGCCAGTTCGATGGAGGCGAGCATGATGTTTTCGTCGCCCTCGGCCGCCGCGCGCAACGCCGCAAGAGCGGTCTCGACCGCTGCGTTATTGCGGTTCGCGCGCCACACGCGAATGTCGTCGATGGCCTCTTGCTCAACGCCTTGATCGACAACCATGATGTTGCCTTCGCCACCCAATGGGCTGTCGGTGGTCTCTACGTAATTGTTCACGCCCACCACGGTCTGCGCACCCGACTCGATGCGACGGGTGCGCTCTGCCATCGAGCGCACCAAGCGACCCTTGAGTTCGTCGACCGCCTCGAAGGCGCCACCGAGCGAGAGCACATCTTGCAGCTCGGCCCACGCGGCGTCGCGCATTGCGTTGGTCTTGGCCTCGATGACCACCGAACCATCAAAGATGTCTTCGTACTCGAGCAGGTCGGTCTCGAACGCCAAAACTTGCTGCATTCGCAGCGACCATTGCTGATCCCACGGTCGCGGCAAGCCAAGTGCCTCGTTCCATGCCGGGAGCTGCACGCTGCGCGCCCGGGCATTCTTCGACAAGGTGACCGCGAGCATTTCGAGCACGATGCGCTGCACGTTGTTCTCGGGCTGCGCCTCGGTGAGACCCAACGAGTTCACCTGAACGCCGTAACGGAAGCGACGCGCCTTGGCGTCGGTGACGCCATAACGCTCGAGCCCGATGCGCTCCCACAGTTCGGTGAACGCCCGCAGCTTGCAGGTTTCTTCGATGAAACGGATGCCGGCATTCACGAAGAACGAGATGGATCCAAAGACTTGGGTGAACTGCTCGGGCTCAACTTGGCCGCTATCGCGAACCGCATCGAGCACACCAATGGCGGTGGCCAATGAGTACGCGATCTCTTGTACCGGCGTGGCCCCAGCCTCTTGCAGGTGATACGAGCACACGTTCATTGGGTTCCACTTCGGCGCGTTCTGCGCGCACCACGCCACCATGTCGACAATGAGTCGACGCGAGGGTTCGGGGGCGAAGATGAACGTGCCTCGGCTGAGGTATTCCTTGACGATGTCGTTTTGGGTGGTGCCACGCAGCGCCACGGGCGCAATGCCTTGCTCGTCGGCGTTGGCCACATAGAGCGCCAGCATCCACGCCGCTGGGGCGTTGATGGTCATCGACGTGTTCATCTTGTCGGGCGGAATCGAATCGAGCAGCGTGCGCATATGGCCGAGGTGCGACACCGGCACACCTACCTTGCCGACCTCGCCGCGGGCCAGCACATCGTCGGGGTCATAACCCGTTTGGGTGGGCAAATCGAAGGCAATCGACAGGCCGGTCTGGCCCTTCGAAAGGTTGGTGCGATACAACTCGTTCGAGGCTCGCGCGGTCGAGTGACCCGAATAGGTGCGCATCAACCATGGTTCGTCGCGTGGCGCGTTGGCGTCATTGCTGTCGTTCATGCAGCAAGTGTTACCTGTGAGTAGGCCGAACTTCTACCTGCACGGTGGAACCTGGCGCGCCAACGGTGATTGTCCATCCATACAGATCGAGTGACGAACCCGATTTTGACAGCAACTGCAGATGCGGAGCCGCGCTGCCGAGCGTTGTCTGGGTGCGTTCGCTCACCCGACCCGACCCCTCAATCAGATGTACCGCTACGCCAGACGCTGGAAGAAAATCGTTGAATCCGTCGGCGGTCAAATATTCGATGGTGAGAAACGAAGTGTCGGTGAGACCAATCGCCAGCAACCGCAAGCCGCTGTCGCCTGTAGACGGCCACAGGGTGAACGCACCGCCTGCGGGGGCCGATACAACAACATCGTCGGCGGTCATCCAACCCAGCGCGAGCCGATTGATTGCCAACGTGTCGGGCCCGTTACGACGCTCGGGGTAAACATCGCGTGGCGACGCGCTGTTGCTCATCAGGTCGATACCGCTGGCGTGCTCGTTGGCGCTTTGCGAATCGCCGCTATGCGGCAGCCCAAGCGTGTGCCCGATCTCATGCTCGGTGAGATCAACCGCTGGCACCGCCCCCCACGAAGCGTGAAA
>CANNMD010000060.1 GCA_947505655.1 Acidimicrobiaceae bacterium
TCAATTAGCGCCTGTGGCAGTGATGCCACGGTCACGCCAGCAACCGACGCAACCGACACTTCAACCGCAACTGGTGACACCACCGGTGCCAGCGACATCGATTGCAAGCCTGTCAAGGCCGGCGAGTTGACTGTGGTCACCAGCCTTCCTGGCCCGAACTTCTGGGGCACAACCGACGCCGAAGTCGACCCTGACAAGATCAGCAGCGGCATCGAGTTCGACCTCGCCACGCTCATCGCAGCCAAGTGCGGCCTCACGATGAAGTTCCGTAACGAAGGCTTCGACGCCATTGTTGCTGGCCAGGTTGCAGGCGACAGCTATGACATCGCGTTGTCACAGGTGACCATCACCGAAGACCGCGCCAAGGTTGTCGACTTCTCCACTGGCTACTTCAAGAGCGATCAGGGCTTGCTCGTCAAGGCCGGCACCGCCGCAGCAACGTTCGACGATGTGAAGAAGCTCACCATTGGTGTGCAGGCCTCAACCACCGCCGAGTACTACTTCACTTCGGGTGAGGTCGCTGGCTGGACGCTCGACAACACCAAGGTCTTCCCTGACCTGTCGTCGGCATACGCAGCGCTCAACGCTGGCCAGGTCGATGGCATCGTCATCGACACACCAATCAACCTCGGTCAGGCCTCGCAGTCAGACGGCAAGCTCGAAGTTATTGGTCAGTTCAAGACCGGCGAAGAGTACGGCGCCATCTTTGGCCTCGGTAACGGCAAGAAGGCAATCTTCGATCCGATCCTGCAGGGTCTCATGGATGACGGCACGATCAACGGTCTCATCGCCAAGTACCTCGGCGGCGACCCAAGCACCGTGCCATTCATCGATGTGCCAGTTGCAACAGCCACGTCGTAAGTAATTTCGTTGAACCAGACGTCAGCGTTCACCGGCCCACCCGCTGAAAAGCGGGTGGGCCGCGTGCTCACCTACCGGGCTGGCGCGGTGGCAAGTTTGTTCTTCCCGCCCGCCGGAATCCCTGCGTTGGTGCATTCCCTTCGGGCCCAACGGCTTGCAGAAAAGGGCGAGATCGAACTCGCCCGTGAGCATGGCGAAAAGGCTCGCAACTGGGCCTGGTATTCAGTTGGTGTGGGCCTGACGGTCTATGTCGTTGCGGCCCTCGTTGGGCTGTTGTTTGCAAACCACGGCAGCGTGCGCGTGGTGTATTTCGCGTGGTCCATCCTCACCGATGGCAGCGCGTGGCACTCGATGATCAAGGGCTTCTGGATCAACATCCAGGTGTTCCTCATCGCTGAGGTCATTGTGTTGGTGTGGGCGTTGTTTGTCGCCGTGGTCCGCTTGTTGCCGGGCCCAGCGTGTCGTCCATTGAGATTTCTTGCCACCGTCTACGTCGATGCGTTTCGAGCATTCCCTGCGATTCTGGTGGTCTACATCGTGGGCTTGGGCCTGCCTCAGGCCAATCTTCCGCTCGTTGGGCATCTGTCCGACATGCAATATGTGATCTTCGCGCTGTCGCTCACCTACGGGGCATACGTGTCCGAGGTGTATCGCGCGGGCATCGAGTCAATCCACTGGAGTCAAGTTGCCGCCGCCCGTTCGCTCGGTCTGTCGTACTCGCAGACCATGCGATTTGTGGTGGTGCCCCAGGCAGTGAGGCGCGTCGTTCCGCCGTTGCTCAACGACTTCATTGGCTTGCAAAAAGACACCGCAATCATCTCGGTCATCGGTGTGCTCGATGTCGTGAGCCGTGCCCGGTTCATCAACAACGCCAAGGGTTCGCTCACGGCGTACTCGATGGCTGCGTTGTTGTTTTTGGTGGTCACTATTCCGTTCACGCGTTGGCTCGAATGGTTGCAGAATCGCCGCCAGGCCCGAACCCAAGGTGGTCGCTGAGCCATGGCATTTCTCGAGATCAATCAGGTGTTCAAACGCTTTGGCCAAGTAGAAGTGCTGCGTGGCATCGACCTCGACGTCGATCTTCACCAAGTGGTCTGCCTCATCGGTGCGTCCGGCAGCGGTAAGAGCACTCTGCTGCGTTGTATCAATGCGCTTGAGGTCATCGACGGCGGCGAGATCCGCCTCGACGGCGACCGGGTGAGCGGACGTGGCATCGACGTCGATGCGCTTCGTCAAGAAGTTGGCATTGTCTTTCAGAGCTTCAACTTGTTTCCGCACATGCGCGTGATCGACAACATCACCTTGGCGCCGCGCAAGGTGTTGGGCATGGACCAAGACGAAGCCGAAGCCAAAGCAATGGCTCTGCTCAGTCGTGTCGGGCTCGCCGACAAAGCAACCGACTATCCAGATCGGTTGTCGGGCGGCCAGCAACAACGTGTGGCCATCGTGCGCGCGTTAGCGATGGGCCCCAAGTTGATGTTGCTCGACGAGATCACCTCAGCGCTCGACCCCGAGTTGGTGGCCGAGGTGCTCAACATCGTGCGTGATCTTGCCAGCGAGGGAATGACGATGATGTTGGCAACTCACGAGATGGGTTTCGCCAAAGAGGTGTCGTCGAAGGTGTGCTTCTTGCATCAGGGCGTGATCCTCGAAGAGGGCCCGCCTGAGAAGATTTTTGGCGATCCGTCCGAAGACCGCACCCGCGAGTTCCTCAAGCGCATCGTCGACGCCGGCCGCCTCTAATCGTCACGAAGTTGCTGGCCGTTACCCCTTGACATTGAGACGAAATTCTCTTATCGTCTCACCTTGTGACTCCGGCCGAAACCCGCATTCTTGATGCCACCAAGGTGTGCTTCGAGCGTTGGGGTATCGCCAAAGTGAGCATCGACGACATCGCTGCAGAAGCGGGCGTTTCGCGGGCCACGCTGTATCGCATGTTTCCGGGCGGCAAAGATGTCGTGTTCGAAGCGTTGCGCGTACGCGACCTCGAGGAGTTCTTCGCCGAACTCGAAAAGGCAGTGGGTGGCGCTACCGATCTCGAAGACCTCATCGTGCGCGCTGTCGTGGTGGCTACACGCGAACTTCGCAGCGACTACCACTTGGCCATCATGTTGGCCTCTGAGCCCGGCGATGCGTTGTCGCAACTCACCGTGCAGGGCCTGCCGCGCATTATCCGTATGGCCTCGATGTCGTTCGCACCATTGGTCGAGCCGTACCTCGGTCGCAAGAGCGCCGCTCGTCTCGTCGAGCTGCTTGCCCGTCTTGTGATCTCTTACTTCTTGGCGCCGTCAGATCTTGTTGATCTCGCCGACGCCCAGTCAGCCCGCCGTTTTGTTCGGGCTCATGTTCTCCCAGCGTTCCAAATAGTTCCGTCAGACCAAACCCTTCAACTAGTAGTTGCAAACACATCAGGAGTTCCACAATGACCATCGTGCACAACGACAACGAGTCGATTCTTGGCCGCGCCGAGATCAACGACATCGACGCGATTCTCGCGATCCCAACCACCGATGCCGATGAGGTCATGCACATTGTCCAGAACAATGCTGACTCGATCTTCACCTGGGATTATTCGCTCTCGCGCCCAGCGCTGCGCAAGCTCTACGAGAAGGCCAAGACTGGCCAGTGGAACGGCACCACCGACCTTCCATGGCACCTCGAGGTCGATGTCGAAAAGACCGTGAAGCAAGACCAGGAAATGCTCGGCGTCGGTATCGACCAGAGCATCTTCGATGGCACTCCAGTGGCCAAGTGGGGCGACAAAGAGTGGCTCGAGTTTGGTATTGAGGGCCGCAACTGGCAGCTCAGCCAGTTCCTGCACGGCGAGCAGGGTGCATTGATCTGCACCGCCAAGATTGTCGAGACCGTCCCGTGGTACGACGCCAAGTTGTACGCCAGCACCCAGGTGATGGACGAAGCCCGCCACGTCGAAGTGTTCGCTCGTTACCTCGACGAGAAGCTCGGCGGCGGCTACCAAGTGAACGCTCACTTGCGCATGCTGCTCGACGACATCATTAACGACAGCCGCTGGGACATGACCTACTTGGGTATGCAGATCATGGTCGAGGGCCTCGCCCTCGCAGCCTTTGGTTTCTTGCATCAGACCACCCAAGAGCCACTGCTCAAGCAGTTGCTGCGCTACGTCATGAGCGACGAAGCCCGCCACGTTGCCTTCGGTGTGCTCAGCCTGAAAGAGGTCTACGACGGTATGACCGACCTCGAGATGAAGGATCGCCAAGAGTTCGCATTCGAGGCCGCCGTGCGTATGCGCGACCGTTTCATGCAGCAAGAAGTGTGGGAGCGCATGGGCGTGAACGTGCGCGACATTGTTCCAATCGCCCTGGCCGATCCAACCCGCGTGATGTTCCAGTCGATGTTGTTCAGCAAGATCGTGCCGAACTGCAAGAAGCTGGGTCTGCTCGATCGCAACGACAAGTGGCTGCGCCACCGTTTCGAAGAGATGGGCGTCATCCAGTTCGAGGATTGGGCCGACACCGGCGAAGAGTACGCATCGTTCGGCCTCGACGAAGCAATGCCAGTCGCTGGCGAGTAATCGATCAGTTGTCTTCAACGGCCCGGGGCTTTCGAGTCCCGGGCCGTTTTGTTTTTCGGGGCATGTTCTTGCGATCGACAGTGTTCCGCCGCAGTTGATGGCCCACGCGCTCACTACGATGGCGTGCGCTATGGCACATCGATCTCTCCCGCTCTTTCGCACGCACCACGCGCTGCGCATCAAGGGCTTTGCGAAGACCGAAGTCGTCGCTGTGGTTGCGGGTCACGATGTTGAGACCACTCAACAGCACTTGCAGCAGCTGCAGGATTCGGGTCACGCGCAGTTTCGTGAGGTTCGTGCACTGTGGCAGCTCACGCCCGCTGGCCACACGACGCACGCAGCACTACTTGGCGAAGACACAGCGCATCTCACACCATCATCGCTGGCGCACATCTACGGGCCCTTCCTCGCGTTGCACGAACGCTTCAAGCAATTGTGCGGTGCATTTCAACTTCGCGACGGCGTCGTCAACGATCACTCTGATCAGGCCTATGACGCCGCAATCATCGCTGGTCTCGTTGCGCTCAATACCGAGGTGCACCCGATTGCCATCGCCATCGGTCACGAGTTCGAGCGGTTCGCTCACTACTCGCATCGCCTGGCAGAAACGTGCCAGCGAGTGATCAACGCTGAAACGAATATGTTTGCTGGACTGATGTGTGGCAGCTACCACGATGTGTGGATGGAACTCCACGAAGATCTGATCCTGACGCAGGGTATTGATCGAGCACAAGAAGGGTCTTATTGATGGCACGGTTCGGACGCGTGCTCACCGCAATGGTGACACCATTCAACGACGATGGCTCGCTCAACCTCGATGTGGCGCAGCAGTTGGCGCGCTACTTGCAAAACCACGGCAACGATGGCTTGGTCATTGCTGGCACCACCGGCGAAGCGCCAGTGCTCAGCGACGACGAACGCTTGTCGTTGTTTGCCGCGGTCATCGAAGCCGTCACTATCCCGGTCATTGCCGGCAGCGGCACCAACGACACAGCGCACTCGGTGCATCTCACCAAAGAGGCAGCGGCGCTTGGCGCGGCTGGCATCTTGGCCGTGTGCCCCTATTACAACCGACCATCTATGGCGGGCATCGATGGGCATATGCGAGCCATGGCAGCCGCCAGCGATCTGCCTGTGATGGTCTACGACATTCCCGTGCGCACTGGCCGCAAGATCACCACCGCAGCGTTGCTCAAGTTGTTCCGCGAAGTGCCCACCATCATGGCGCTCAAAGATGCCGCTGGTAACCCCGGCGAGACAGCGTCGCTCATCAGCCAGGCACCCGATGGCGTCGAGGTCTACAGCGGCGACGACGGCCTCACCCTTCCGCTGCTGGCAAGTGGCATCGTGGGCACGGTTGGCGTGGCCACACACTGGACCGGCGAAGACCATCAGCAGATGTTCGATCTCTGGCACAAGGGCGACACCGTTGGTGCTCGCACCGTGAACAGTCGCATGCTCGAGAGCTTCGCGTTTGAGACTGGCGACGATGCGCCGAACCCAATTCCATCAAAGGCAATGATGCGCCATCTCGGCATCCCCGTGGGCCAAGCGCGCCTGCCAATGGGCGACGCTCCCGACTTCGTCGAGCAGAGAGTGTCCCAGGTGTGGGACAACCTGCAACGATGGAGAAATCAGTTCCCTCTACAGCCAGGTCGTTAATTCGTGAGCAAACCTGATTCGGCTTCGCCAGTCAAGATCTATTTCCTCGGCGGTCTCGGTGAGATCGGCCGCAACTGCATGGTCATCGAGCAAGACGACCAACTGTTGATGATCGACTGCGGGCTGATGTTTCCTGATGCCGACATGCATGGCATCGACCTCGTGCTTCCCGATTTCACATGGCTGCGCGAGAACGCCGACCGGGTTGTTGGATGTGTTGCCACGCACGGTCACGAAGATCACGTGGGCGCGCTGCAGTACCTGCTGCGCGAACTGAGCTTCCCCATCTACGGCTCGGCCGTCACGCTTGGTCTCGCTCGCAACCGCATCGAAGAAGCTGGCCTGCTCGGCAAGACCGAGCTCATCGTGGTCAAAGACGGCGAGCGCCGCATGATCGGCGTGTTCGATGTCGAGTTCATTCCGGTCACGCACAGCGTGCCGCACGCTCACGCCATCGTCTTGCACACGCCGCAGGGTGTCATCGTGCACTCGGGTGACTTCAAGCTCGACCTCACTCCAGTCGATGGTCGACGAACCGACCTGGCCCGCCTCGGCGCCATTGCCTCTACCGAAGGCGTGCGCCTATTGCTCGCCGACAGCACCAACTCAGAAGAGCATGGCCACGCACCCAGCGAGACCGCTGTTGGCGCTGTGTTGCGCCGCCTGTTCGCCGAGCAGGCTGGCCGTCGCATCATCACCGCTAGCTTTGCCAGCCATCTTCATCGCATTCAGCAGATCGCCGATGCCGCCATCGCAAATGGCCGCATTGTGGCCACGCTGGGGCTGAGCATCAAAAAGAACGTGCGCATGGGTCGCGACCTTGGCATCTTGCACATTCCCGATGCGTCGCTCATCGACATCGAAGACGCCGACAAGTACCCACCCGAGAAGCTGTGCATCTTGAGCACCGGTTCGCAGGGCGAGCCGATGTCGGCGCTCAGCTTGCTGGCCCGCGGTGAGAACCGCTGGGTGAAGATCACCGATCAAGACACGGTGATTCTGTCGAGCCATGCCATCCCTGGCAACGAAAGCAACGTCAATCGCGTCATCGAAGGATTGCTGCGTTTGGGAGTCGACGTCATTCACAGCGGCATCGCCGACGTGCACGCAACGGGTCATGCCCAGGCCGAAGAACTCAAGACCTACTTGTCCATCGTGCGGCCCGAGTTTTATGTGCCCATCCACGGCGAGTACCGCCACTTGGTTGCCAACTCGAAGCTCGGCATCATCATGGGCGTCGATCGCCAAAACGTGTTGTTGTGCGAAGACGGCGATGTGCTTGAACTCAGCGATCAGGGTCTCGCCCCTGCAGGTCGAATTCCGGCGGGCTATCTCTATGTCGATGGCATCGTTGGCGATGTTGGCCAAGGCGTGTTGCGCGACCGCAAGGTGTTGGCCGAAGAGGGTGTGGTGGTGGTTGTGGTCACCGTCGACATCACCTCGGGCAAGGTGCTTGTTGGGCCCGAGATCATCACGCGTGGCTGGGTCTATGCGCCCGAGGCCGAAGATCTGCTCGACGAAGCATGCGAGCGAATTGCCGATGCCGTCGAGGCTGCGTTGGCCAAGGGTGAGCGCGATGTCGATGCCCTCGAGCGCGATGTGCGCAAGGCTGCGGGCAAGTTCGTGAACGAGCGCACCAAGCGCCGCCCGATGATCGTGCCCGTGGTGATGGAGGCCTAGAGCCTCCGAGTTCGCCGGTAATCACGATGAACTTCTTCCGACGGATCGTTGGCGCCGCAGCGGTGGTCGCCACGGCTGCGATGGCTGCGATGGTTGGCGGATGTTCCAGCAGTGCTTCTGATACGACGCCTGGTTCGTCGGTTGGATCATCGGTTGGCGTCACCGCCGATCTGCCGTTGCGCCTCGAATTGATTCGCCCGGCACTTGCCGCGCTCGAGGCCAAATTGGGTGGGTCGCAGCACTATTTCGAGGTCAACGCCACCCCCACCTTGGTTAACCTTTTCGTCGCCAACAGCGACAACACGCAGGCCACGGCATATGTGTTCACCGCCGGAGCGCTCAGCGAGCCCGCCGCGCCCGAGCAGGTGAAAGCCGGAGCGCCCACGTTCGGCGTCGCCGATATCGCCTACGACGAAGCCCATGTGCTCGACCCGGTGCTGGTCGAATTGCCCGAATCCACCTATCGAGTGTTCTCGATCGTTGGCGTTGCCAATGGTGGCGCGGCCTATCTGATCACGATGCAATCGGCCAAGGGCGGCGATTTTCAGGTGCCGGTGAAGCCCGATGGGGCGATCATTGGCCAAGCCCAGAAGTGAAGATGCTCCAACCGTGGTGCACCCCCTTGGTACGTTGATCATCTATGGCAACGCGGGGCGCAAACGCCCGAAGCTCATCACCTAGTCGATCTGCTGGTAAATCGGCATCGTCGTCCAAGTCGAACTCGTCGTCTCAGCCGGCGTCGAAGTCGACGAAATCGGCGAAGTCGACAAAATCAACATCGCGTAGCGGCGGCACTCGGGCCGAACTGCGCGAGGCGGTCGAGGGTCGCGAACACGAGTTCATTGCCGTCGCGATGATCGCCGTTGGTGTGCTGCTTGGTCTTGCCGTCTATCTCAAAACCGCTGGCGTCATTGGCCGTGGGCTTTCCCGTGCGCTCGGTTCGCTGTTCGGGCTTGGTCGTTACGCGCTTCCCGTGGTGTTGGTGGCTGCAGGTTGGGCGCTCATCCGTCAGGGTCGCAGCGATCGCCGGGTGCGCTTGGTCGTTGGCTGGGGCGTCTTGGTTGCGTCGGTGTTGGCGTTGTTGCACATCTTCGTAGCGCCCGCCAACAGCTGGTCAGAGCTTGGCCCACTCGATGGCGCAGGCGGATGGATCGGCGCGCTGTTTGGCGTTCCGATTCGGTCGCTGCTGGGCGATGTCGCTGGTGTGGTGTTGCTGCTAGCGCTCGGTTTCGCTGCCATCTTGCTCATCACCGGGCTGTCGGTGAACACATTGTTCGAACGGGTCAAGGCTTCGGTCGAGACCGTGTCGGGTCCTGCTGCTAGGGCTTCGCGGCGCGCCTTCGGCGGAATGTCTACGTTGTCGAGCGATCGTGGCGATGGTGCGTCCATCGATCCGGGCATGCGTCCACAGATCTACGACGCCGACTCCGAAGATGGTGACCCGTCGGCACCAACCAAGAAGTCGCGTAAGTCGGCACCCGCCACGCCTGCGCCTGCGGCGCTCAACGTGGGCGGTCTTGCCGAGCAGGGCGAGCTCGATCTTGGTCCAGGTGCCAAAAAGGGCAATTGGGTGCTGCCGCCCGCCTCAATGCTCGTGCGTAGTGGCGTGCAAACCGTGAACAAGGCCGAGGTCGAGTCACGTGGTCGCACCTTGGTCGAATCCCTGAACTCGCATGGGGTCGAAACCAAGCTCGTTGGCATGACCGTTGGCCCCACGGTCACCCGCTACGAACTCGAGCTGGGGCCTGGCGTCAAGGTCGCCCGAGTCACCAGCCTCAACCGCGATATCGCCTATGCGATGGCCGCAATCGATGTGCGAATTTTGGCGCCTATTCCGGGCCGCTCGGCCATCGGCGTCGAGGTACCAAACCACACCCGTCAGCTCGTGTCGTTGGGCGACATCATGACCTCGGCCGAGGCCAAGCTGGCCACACATCCGCTCGATGTTGCGATTGGCAAAGACATCGCCGGTCGCTCGGTGTTCCTCAACCTCGCCACCACGCCTCACCTACTCATCGCTGGCGCCACGGGCGCTGGCAAGAGCAGCGGCATCAACTGCATCATCACCTCGATGCTCATGCGTAGCACGCCAGATCAGGTGCGGCTCATCCTCATCGACCCCAAGCAGGTCGAGATGGGTCAATACAACCGCCTGCCGCATCTGCTCACTCAGCCAGTGACCAACCCCAAAAAGGCGGCCAACGCGCTGGGTTGGGCATGTAAAGAAATGGATCGCCGCTACGACATTTTGTCCGAGGTCGGCTTCCGTGACATCAGCGGTTACAACGCCGCGTTCGATCGCGGCGAGCTGCAGGCCGAGGCCGGCACCGATCGCGAATTTGAACGCCTGCCCTACATCGTCATCGTGGTCGACGAACTCAACGACTTGATGATGGTGGCGGCGCGAGATGTTGAAGACAGCATCACCCGCATCGCCCAAAAGGCACGTGCCATTGGCATCCACCTCATCGTCGCCACCCAACGGCCCAGCGTCAACGTGATCACCGGCGTCATCAAAGCCAACGTGCCGGCCCGCGTGGCCTATGCCGTGAGCAGCCTCACCGACAGCCGAGTCATCCTCGATCAGCCGGGCGCTGAGAAGCTGGTGGGCAAGGGTGACATGTTGTTGCTGCCCGGAAGCTCAAACGTGGCGCAACGAATCCAGGGTTCGTTCGTCAGCGAAGAAGAGGTTCGCAAGATCGCTGGCCATTGGCGCAAACAGAGCGCCGATATCTCCACGGTCGCGGGTATCGAAGGCGACGAAGGCGATGGTGCTGGCACCGGCTTGTTCCATACGAGCTCCGGCGGTTCAAGCGTCACCAGCGGCGACGCCGACGACGACGACGCCTTGACCCGTCAGGCAATGGAGCTTGTGGTGCGCAGCCAACTTGGGTCTACCTCGATGTTGCAGCGCAAGCTCAAAGTTGGTTTCGCTCGCGCTGGCCGAATCATGGATCTGCTCGAGCAGGGTGGTGTGGTTGGCCCAACCGAGGGTTCCAAGGCGCGCTCGGTGCTGATGACGGTCGAAGAGTTCGAACTGCTGCAAGAGAACGAGCGCAATCGCTCATAGTGCTCTGGCGGGCTAGGCAATGCCGTCACACAGGGGCTATTGCCCCACAAAGTGCTGACCGAAGTCCCTAGCTCCTTTCGTGTCCTCAGCCTCACAATGAACGCAACCTCGGAGGTTGTATATGCGGTTGCAGCAGCGTTGGGCGCTTGGAATCACATTGTGCTTGTTTGGCGCCGCCTGCGGGTCGTCGTCGACATCGTCGTCGTCGTCGTCGTCGACATCGTCAAGCACCAGCACCTCAACGACGCCATCGCAACGCAAGTCGGTGTTGGCCTACTT
Source organism: Acidimicrobiaceae bacterium (assembly GCA_947505655.1). GTDB lineage: Bacteria > Actinomycetota > Acidimicrobiia > Acidimicrobiales > Ilumatobacteraceae > WLMZ01. The sequence continues at coordinate 11,106 of CANNMD010000060.1, forward strand.
CTTGATGAACGAGAAGTTGCATGTGGTCGGACGCGTCGTTGAGATTGCGGACCCAGCCGCAGCGGTCGAGGCCTTGCTCGCCGGGCCAACAAGTGCAGAGACGGCTGCAGGCATGGTCACGTTGATCCCTGCGGGCACCGAACTGCTGAGCGTCATGATCAGCGGCCGCGAAGTGAGGGTTGACCTCACGGGTGTGTTCGGCTCGGGCGGTGGCAGCATGTCGGTGCTGGGTCGGCTCGCTCAGATGGTGTTCACGCTCACCCAGTTCGAAGGCATCGATACGGTGCGGTTCAGCCTCGATGGCGAGCCGATCACACAGATCACTGGCGAAGGCGTGGGTGTCGATGGTGTTACTCGAGCCACGTTTACCGACATGGCTCCACTGGTGCTACTTGAGCATCCGTATCACGACGAGACCGTGGCCCAGCCGATTCGTATTGCTGGTCGCTCGAACACCTTTGAAGCCACCGTGTACTACGAAGTGCTTGGGGTCGATGGCGTGAAGCTGATTGAGGGCTACGTAATGGCCACCGCCGGTACTGGCGAATGGGGCACGTTCGATGCTCGCCTCGCCGACCTGCCGCCCGGCACCAAGGGGCCGCTGCAGGTGCGGGTGTTCGATCGTTCGGCCGAGAACGGTGAACCGGTGTCAGTGAGCGAAGTGCGCATCAACCTCTGAGATGCGGCGAGCACCCGTGCGCTGACGCTGACACGCCTGCGAGCGGCAATGATGGAGGAACATCAACACAGGGGAGTGCCGACATGGCTGCTTTGGAAATGACTGAGATCACCTCGGGCTTGCGATTTCCCGAAGGTCCGATCGCGATGCCTGACGGCACCGTCATCCTCGTCGAAATGTTCGGCCCGCGGATCACCCGCGTGTACCCCGATGGTCGCAAAGAAACCATTGCCGAGATCGAAGGCGGACCCAACGGTGCCGCCATCGGGCCCGACGGCGCGCTGTACCTGTGCAACAACGGTGGATGCTTTTCGCCCATCGATTTCGGCGACCTGTTGTTCCCCGGCCCATTCGATCCAAGCCGTTACATCGGCGGCCGCATCCAGCGCGTAGATATCGCCACCGGAGCCGTCACCGACCTCTACACCGAGTGCGGCGGCCGTGCACTGCGGGCACCAAACGACCTCGTGTTCGACACCCATGGCGGCTTCTATTTCACCGACCATGGCATCCACGATCTCGGCGCTCGCACCGCCGATCTCACCAGCATCTACTACGCGTTGCCCGATGGTTCATCAATCGTCGAGGTCGAGTTCCCGGTCGATAGCCCCAACGGTATTGGCTTGTCGCCCGACGGCACCATGCTGTACTGGGCCGAGACCCACCACGGCCGCGTGCAGCAGCGCCGCATCACATCGCCCGGTGCTGTTGAGCATCCAATTCCCGGCGACCCATCGGGTTGTCTGGCAGGCTTGCCCGGCTATCAGTTGCTCGACTCGCTGGCCATTGATGGCGCTGGCAATGTGTGCGTCGCCACCCTTGCCAACGGCGGCGTCACCGTGATCTCTGCCGACGGCGGCGCTATCGACCACGTGGCCACCGGCGACATGCTCACCACCAACATCTGCTTCGGCGACGACGACGGCAGCGGCGAATACCGCACCGCCTACA
>CANNMD010000061.1 GCA_947505655.1 Acidimicrobiaceae bacterium
CGCCATCGAGTCATCAGTGCAGCGCGCCACCGCCCGCCACCCCGACATCAACAAGCGCGATACCTACGGCAAAGCGTTTTTGCAGGTGCCCAACATCTGCTTCAACGACGAAGTCGCAAAGATGTTTTCTTTCGCGCCACGTTTCGCCAAGGTGGCCGCTGACCTTCTCGGTGTCGAAGGCGTTCGGCTCTATCACGATCAGGCCTTGTTCAAAGAGCCTTTCGGTGGGTACACACCGTGGCACCAAGACCAGACCTATTGGCCACTCGATACTGACCGCACCATCACCATGTGGATGCCACTCGTCGATGTGCCCGCCGATGTGGGCAGCATGACCTTCGCCGACGGCAGTCACCAACACGGCGATCTCGGCAAGTGGGTTATCGGCGACGAATCGGAAGCACGTTTCGACGAGATGGTTCGCGAACGCGGGTTTCCAACCAGCACCCACGGCGCCGTGCGCGCGGGCGACGCTACGTTTCACACAGGTTGGACCCTTCACCGCGCTCCGGCAAACAACACACCATTGCTGCGCTCGGTGATGACCGTGATTTACGTGGCCGACGGCACCCGCGTAGGACCCGACGACTCGCCGTACCGCGCGTTCGACCGGGCGATGTGGCTCGGTGGAGCCGAACCCGGCACCTTGGTCGGCGGACCCGGCAATCCGCTGCTCTGGCCGGTTCACTAGCTCAACATGCCGCGTTCCATTTGCCCCGGCGCTACAGCGCGAGGCGAGCCTCAAGCGCAACTACAGCGGGGAACAGCACGTTGTTCTCCTTGTGTATGTGCAGATGCGTGTCGGCCTCGATCTCTACGAGCAATTCGTAACACGCTCGATAGGTGACACAGGCGTCCGACGGCAGTTCGTATCCGTTTGCCGCAGCCCTCAGGTCGGCCAGCAACTCGCCCACCCGACCGTGTTCGCTGAGCATCATCGAGATTGGGTTTTGCAGCGTGCCGCAATGAAACGACGGTGCCACCTTGGCCGCAGCCAAACGACGCACCATCGGAAACAGCACCCGCTCTTCTTTCACCAGATGTGGACGCAGGTCGGCCTGAATCTCATGCATGAGGCGTTGCACTTCGAGCAACTCTGGGTGGCGCTGCGAGTGCTCCTCGGTAATCGCATCAATCAACGCCAGTGCCCGCGGCAACTCGGCAGCGAGGTATCGATGATGAACTGCTTCGACATGGTCAACAAGGTCGAGCACGTTCAGGCCAGCCCACGCTTCGGCAGCCCCGTCGGGTGCCACCTCCGGCAGCGTGGTCGATGTCGTGATCTGAACCATTGCCGTAACTCCTTCAACGTTGTTGCCATCAGTTGGCAGGTCTTGTCTAAAAAGTTACGGAGGATGCCCTCGCCGAGCTAGGGCCGAAAGTCATTACCTTGCGGCACGCATCGGATTCATGACCTGCTCAACAAAGCGGTGCACCGGATCGGTGGACTGCGGATGACCGAAGTCAAGAACAAAGTGACGCACGCCAAGTCCCACGAGATACTCGAGGCGCTCGCGGAACTCGGCGGCCTCGGCGTCGGTGTCGGGCAGCGCTCGCTCGACGGTCATGCTGATTTCGATATCGGCTGGGTTGCGGCCGGCCTTCTCGGCTGATGCGTGCACGATGTCTCGCTTGCGCAACCAATCGGCCTCACCGCGCATAAAGCCATTCCACATATCGGCGAGACGTCCGACCATCGGCAAACCAATCTGCTCGCCCGACGCACCGATACAAATGGGTGGAATTGGGTGCGGCAGCGGCGGCGCTGAGGCCTCGGTAATTGAGAAGTGCTTGCCCTCGAAACTCGGGAGGTCTTCGGTCCACATTGCTCGGCAGATGTGAATCAGTTCTTCGAGCTGAGCGAACCGAATGGAAGCCTTCGGAAAGTCGTAGCCATATGACTTGTATTCGTCTTCGCGCCAACCGGCGCCAATGCCCAAAATGAAACGCCCGCCCGACAGGGTCTGCAGCGTCGCTGACATCTTTGCCGTGAGGGCCGGCGGCCGATAGCCCTGACCGAGCACGTGATGACACAGCAACACGTTGGGAAACTTCGCGGCGAGCCAAGTGAGCGTGGTCCACGCTTCCAAAAATGGATCGGTCTTGGCGTCGAAGCCATAGAAGTGATCGGCAATCCAGAGCGAGTCGAAGTGAGGCAGAGCCGTGGGCAAGATGTGCTGTTCCTGGTACACCACGATGGGCTGATGATCGCTCCATCGGTTGCCGATAACCGGTGATAACCAGCCGAACTTCAGATCATTGACCATCGCGATGTCCTCATCTTGTTGCGTGCAACTTCGCCACCGAGGCTACCGAGACTACCGAGCAGCGTTGGCGGCCAACGTCTCTGGAGCCTCGCGCTTGAGCTGGGCAAGACCCACCAGAGGGAACACAAGCACCGACAACATGCCGGCACCTACGAGGGCCGCCGCGTTGGCGGGCTTCATTCGCCCAGAGTCGACGCCAATGGTGGTGATCACAACCACCAACGGCAAACCAGCACTGGTCATCAGCGCAACGGCACGACGCGAGGCAGCAGTCAATGCCTTTCGATACAGCACCATCACCGGTACGCCGCGCACAACCAACATCAACACAAGGAACAACGGAACCTTGGCCATCGCGCTGGCGTCGTGGGTGAGCGCATCGAGGTCGAACTTCATACCGCTCACCACGAAGAACAACGGAATCAGAAACCCAAACCCAACCGCGTCGAGTTTTGATTCGACGATTTTCAAGTGCTCATGATCGTGGGCTGACTCGCTGAACGTGCGGAACACGATGCCGGCAGCGAACGCCCCCAGCAGGATGTCGAGCTCGAGCTTCGAGGCCCACCACACCAGAGCGGTGACCATCAAGATCGCAATGCGCACGGGCAGCTGACCGCTGGTGCTCAGAGTGCGCTGAGCGAGGTGCGAAAGCCGCTCTGGCACTGGGCGCGATGACAGCCACACAGCAACCACCGCGACGACAGCGAACGCCACCAACGTGACCAACGATCGGGCAGGGCTCTTCGATCCGAGCACAAGCGCGATCGCCAAGATGGGGCCAAATTCTCCGACAGCGCCGTTCGCAAGTACGTGACGACCAACCTCGGTAGTGAGTTGGCCTGCGTCGCGCAGAATCGGCAGCAAGGTTCCGAGGGCCGTTGTGGTGAGCGCCAACCCAACAACCAACCACGAGATGGTCAGACCGCTTGAGGCCATGGCATAGCCCGCTCCGAGACCAAGCACGAGCGACGCCACCCACGTTTGTGATGCGAGACGTAGCGGCGCACCTTTCATCTGCGCGAAGTCGAGCTCAAAGCCAGCGAGGAAGATCAGAAAGGCGAGTCCGAATTCGGCCAGCACCTCAACGATCTCGCCACGTTGGGCCCACCCGAGAACCATCGGACCAATCACGATGCCGAGCACCAGTTCGAGCACCACAGCCGGCACCCGAACCTTCTTCGGAAGATCGACCACGATTGGCGTCAACACGGCGACGGCGAAGATCAACAACAGCGTAGGGAGCGGCGACGAATGCACGCCGCGAATGTAACGGAAGTGACTTTCGTTGCGTTGATTGATCGCGGCATGTCTGACACGATGAGTCCGCTGAACCGGAGCCGTGCGACGCATGCCCGAACGGAGGTCGCCAGTGAAATCATTCGTTGCTTACGTACTCACTGTTTCGTTGCTCGCGACAGTTGCCACCGTGGCTGGTGCCGCCAGTGCCGCGCTAGTTGTCCCCACACCACCCGCTGCATTCGTGCCGGTGCAACCCTGCCGCCTCGCCGACACCCGCCCTGACGGCGGCAACGGTTACTCGCGAGTAGACCCGCAAACCATCTCAATCTCGTCACTGAATCGTTGTGGCATACCCACCGGATCAACCGCACTCGCCGTCACGCTCACCGTTGTTGACCCCGAGGCCGATGGGTTTCTCACCGCCTGGCCTGGCGACCACAGATTGCCCACCGTATCGAACCTCAACTTTCAAGCTGACCAGACGCGCGCCAACGGAACCATCACCAAGATCGACGATCTCGGCCGGCTGCGCGTGTACACGTCGGTGCCCGCATTCGTTGTGGTTGATGTCGTCGGCGCATTCGTTCCTCAAGGTGCCACCGTGGCGGCCGGGCGATTCGTGCCGAGCACCTCGTCGCGACTGTTCGATTCACGTCCCAACAACATCGTCCCAGCGGGCGGATCAGTAACCATCCCCTTACCTGCAGGCGTGCCCACTGATGCCCTTGCAATGGCCTTGAACATCACCGTCACCGAGTCGACGCGACCCGGCTTCGTTACGGCATTTCCAGCGGGTACTCCGATGCCGACGGCGTCGGTACTCAACCTCGACTGGTTCGACCAGACTCGGGCTGCTGGCGGCATCTTCGGTGTGTCGGCCCAAGGGATCACCTTGTTCTTGTCGGGTGGCGGCCACGTAGTTGTCGACTACTCGGGCTACTTCACCGGCCCGAGTGCCTCACCGAGCAGCGACGGATTGTTCAGCGTGGTCGATCCGGTACGGCTGATGGACACTCGCCAGACGAGCCCGCTTGGCGTGGGCGTTCCGATCTATCCGCAGGGCGGCGTCGAACTTGCAGTGAGCCAACGCGGCTCGATGGCCTACAACGTGACCTCCGTAGATGGGGATGCTGGGTTTATCCGTGGCTATGCAGCGGGAACACCGCAACCCGACACCTCAACGCTGAACCCACAGGGCCAAGGCGACATCGTCGCCAACTTCGCAATCACCCAAACATCAGACCATGGCCTCGACTTCTGGAGCCAACCACAAACCAACTTGGTCGTCGACCTACAGGGTTGGTTCTCTGGACCGTCGGTCACCGCGACGATCGCGGCTCCTACGAACCGGGCGCCGGCCACCCCGCGAGCTACCTACTCGAAATGCACCCACGAGGGACTCGATCGCATCAACGCCGAGCGCCGACGAGCACGAGTTGCCGGGCTCGTCGTGAACCCGGCCGCTCAAGCCACCGCATGTGCGTGGGCTCTGCACCTCGCCCAATTGGCGGGCGGCATCTCGCACTCGGTCGCTGCTCCTCGCGACGCTGAGGTGGGCTGCCCCACCGGTGAAAACGTTGCGTTCTCTACTGCACCACCATCGATTGCGGTACCGCAGTTAATGGATCTGTGGATGGCATCGCCACCACACCATGCCAACATCGTCTTTCGGGGCTACATAGGCATCGGCCTTGGTTACGTCACCCGCACCGACGCAACTGGAGCCACCCGCACCTACGGGTCAACTACGTTCGCAGTGTGCTGAGGCCGCCCACGAGAGTTATCACGCTGATTACGATTGCAACGATGCTCGGTCTCGCATCGTGCGCTCAAGCGAACCCGCGCGGGCAACTCAGCAGCGCCCAGCCGGCGGCATCGCCGTCGCTCTCCTCGTTGATCAACACAACGGTTCATGTCACCGAACCAGCGGTGCGTGGTGACCGTTCTCAAGAGTTGCCGTTCCCGAGCGCGCCGCCATTCGACGGTTCGCTGTTGGCCGCGTGCGACGCGCGCGTGCTCGGTTCGCTGGTGCACAGCGAGCCAACAGCGAACCAGTGGATTGTTGTGTTGGCTCCCTCGATCACGTCGACGACAGCCACAGTGCAGATCGCCACTCGCGGCGCCGACAACGCGTGGCGGTGCTCGCTGGCGCCAACCACAGCGCGCCTTGGACGCAACGGAATTCGACCGCTCGCCGATCGTCGCAGCGGCGACGACACCACCCCATCGGGTGTCTTCGGTTTGGGCGTGGTGAACAGCCCACAGGGACCCATCTCGTTCTTTGGAAACAGCTCCGACCCCGGCGCTCGCGGCGCATACCGACACATCCAACCCGACGACTGTTACGGCGCAGAGCCCAACACGCCCGGCTACGGACACTGGCGTTCAGACGCCACCACGTGCTCGGGTGCCGACGAGTTACTACACGGCGTTGGTGCCGCCTACGAACACGCCGTGCTCATCGGCGCCAACACCGAACCAAACGTGAGCGGCGATTCCGCCGGTGAACCTGCCTTGGCGTCAGCAATCTTTTTGCACCGCTTCAGCTACACCACGTCGGGCGCCACCAAGGCCACGTCGGGTTGCGTGTCGATTGCACATCAGCCACTGTTGATCGCGCTGCGCGCCATCGACCCGAGTCTGAACCCACGCTTCGCAATCGGAACCGCTGAAGCGCTGACGACTCGCTGACGACTCGCTGAAGCGAGCTACGCCTTCTTCGGTGGCCGCGGGAAGAACGGACTCGTGGTTGCCACGTATTCGGCGTAGCCGGGACGGCGTTTGCCCATGGTCTTTTCGAGCATCGGTACCCCCGACACGCGGCGCACAAGAATCGTCATCACCAACGAGCCAATCAAGCCCCATGCACCCGAGCCAGTTTCGGCGGCAACGAGGCCGATGCCCCACCACACGCACGAGTCACCGAAGTAGTTGGGGTGGCGCGTGTAGCGCCACAGTCCGGTGCGCATCACCATGCCCTGATTGGCTGGGTCGGCTTTGAAGCGAGCCAGTTGAGCATCGCCTACGGCTTCGAAGAACAGCCCAACCAACCACAGCGCGACGCCGATGTACGCAATGACACCGATGTTGGGTGTGGCATCGGCTTGTCCGAGTTGCACCGACAACGAAACCACAAACATCAGCGCACCCTGTAGAGCAAACACGGTGACAAGGCTGATGAGCCCGAACCGTGGGCCGTAGTGCTTGCGCATCGCTCGGTAACGGAAGTCTTCGCCGTTGCCGTGGTTACGCCAAAACAAGTAGCCCGCGAGGCGAAGGCCCCACACGGTGACCATCGCAACGAGCAACCATTGGCGAGCGTTGTTGGCGTCGGTGGAGAGGCGCACAACCCAGGCCACCATCACGAAGCCCAGACCCCACACGATGTCGACGATGGACGCGTTTTTCAAGATGATGCTCAGTACCCACGTACTGAGCATCAGCACAACAATGGCGAGCGCTGAGACCAGCATCGCATGGCTCATGTGAGCTTCCTTTCGGCGCGCTCGGTGAGCGCGAGATCTACTTCGTTGTCTAAACGTAACCACTGGTCATCGAGCCAGGGTGCGAATGCATCACCAGATGGAACCTCGGCGTTGGCCACACGATGGGCCACGAAACGGATCGGGTCGAATCGACGACTCAACGCCTTGAGAATGCCGCCGAACGTATCGAGTCCCTCGAAACCCACATGCCACGCCAAGATCACATCGGCATTCGGTGCCCCGCGCATCATTGCGCTCGCGCCGCTGGGTCGCGGTGGAAGCAGATGCCGAAGGTTCTTGAGCTTGCCGGCACGGGCGGCATCTCGCTGCTCAAGCTTGGCCATCGCCGCGGCCCGCTTGGCCGGGTTGGCGCGAGTGCCCTCGGGGAAGATGATGCCGATATCGGCCGGGCCGAGCGCAGCCGCGAGACGTTCGATGGCCGCAAGTTCGGGAGCCGAATCGTTCGCGCCGCGATCGAGGAAATAGTTGGGCACGCGCTGGCCGACCACATCGAGACACGGGTCGCTGAGCAGTTCGCGTTTGAGCACATAGTGCGGCCGCATCTGGGCTAAGTGCGTGATCACATACGCAGACACCAACGAGTCGGCCAAGCTGGCATGGCGCACGAACAGCACCGCTGGGCCTGGGCTGAACGCCGCGTGGTCGGTGGTCTCTACGCGAATGCCGCACGTGACCCGCAACGCGTCGAGCAAGTGAGCCGCCCACCATCGCTGTAGGTCGTAATGCGCTCGGAGGTTCTTGCGCTGGCCGATAGCCCACAGGCCAAAGGCGGCAACGACCCCAACCGTTTCGAGCCACGCCCAGCAGAACGCGAAGGAGACGAGACGAAGCAGCGGAAAGCGAAACTTGGCGCGCAGCGCATCGGCCAACACCATCACAGGAACCCACACCGGAATCAGCAGCGTGAGCAATATGGCAGCAACGAACAGCGCAGGGATGGTGATCACCCGACGTTGAAGGGTGTTTTTCGAAACACTCACGGCTCCGTTGTAGCTCATTTCTCGAGGGCCTGCGTCGGTGAGCCAGACAAACGTTCGACAGCGAGCTCGGCGCTACGCCAAATCGAGCCCGAAGGCTGCTTTGAATCCGGCGTAATAATCGCTGTCATCTTGATGGCGGCCCATCTCGACCCAGTCGGCGTCGGACATCTTGGCGCGACCCTCGATGAGCTCGGCGCCGCCCCAGCTGCACGGGTAACGCAACTGTGGAGCATCGGTGGTGATCGCGTGGTGAATCAGTTCGCCCACTTCGAACGGATCGGTGGCGTTGGCCATACCCGTGGCATAGAACTGAAACAGGCGGCGGTAGTGCGGGTCGTAGGCGCCGCTCTGGTTCGGGGCGTCGATGTTCTTGGCGAAGATGGCCGACTTGGTGACGCCGGGCTGAATCACCGCAACGCGAATTCCAAACGGTGCGAGTTCTTGGGCCAAGCCTTCGGACAGACCTTCAAGCGCCCACTTCGAAGTGACATAGGGCGACTGTGCCAGCGCGGCCATGCGGCCAGCGATCGAGGTGATGTTCACAATGCAACCGCTACCGCGTTCGCGCATTCCGGGAAGCACCGCCTGAATGCATCGCACGGCACCGCACAGGTTGGTGTTCATCACATCGAGATACATCGAAGGTGGGCACTCTTCGGCCACAGCGTTACCGCCAACACCTGCGTTGTTCACGAGTACATCGACCCGACCGGCTTGGCGCAGGATCTGGTCCATTCCCTCGCTCACTGAATCGTCGGATGCAATATCAAGTTCGATCAGTTGCAGCTCGGCGCCATGGTCCTCGGCCATTGCCAAGACCTTGGTGGCCTTGGTCATACTGCGCACAGTGCCGAAGACCGAGTAGCCGTTCTTGGCGAGATGAATGGCCGTCGCGCGGCCGATTCCTGAGTTGGCTCCGGTGACGACTGCAACAGGTTTTGACATGGCCGCAACTGTAGATGAACAACGACAAACCCGGGGTCCGATGTGTCAGGGGGTGACACATCGAACCCCGGGCCGTCAGTTGTTGAAGGGTTGAGATCAGCCGTTGGTTGCACCATTGGTGGTCGCCGGGGCATCGGGCTGATCGGCGGGTGCTGCTGGCCGGACACCATTGACCATGTCGGTGATGCGGGTCTTGGCCTCAGCCACCAGTGCATCAATCACGGTCTCTACGTTCACGCCCTTGGCAGTAGCTACATCGGCAATGCTCTTGCCGCCTTGTAGCTCGGTGCGCAGTTCATCGGCAGTGATACCCAGCGCTGTGGCTGCAGCCTCAAGGCCGGCACCGCGGCCGCGACCCATGCCTGGGCCACCCTTACCGGGGCCGCCCATTCCTTCGCCGCCCTTGCCGTGGTGGCGACCCATTCCGGGGCCACCCTTACCGCCTTCGGGCATACCCGCTGGGCGATTGGCTTCGAGCGCCGTCGTGATCGAGTCGGCCTGCGCCTGAGTGATGGTTCCGTCGGTGACCAACTTCGAGAGTGAGTCGGCGAGCATTGCGCCATGGCCGCCGTGGCCACCCTCGCCGTCACCGTTACCGATGGCCGTTGGATCTGCTGGCACCGAAGGCGTGGTAGCAGCGGCAACGCTTGCGTTACTGGCACCTGCGCCGGTGGGCAAGTTGAGCACTACGCCAGTGCCGGCGCCAATGAGCAATGCACCGGTCATGCCTGCGATTGCGAGTCGTTTGTGATTCATTTCAGCTTCTCCTAGTTGATTAGGTCGAGGTGTCGAAGGGGGTTCGATCTCGCTGTTCGGATGTGCATATCTTGTGCGCCTCACGTATGAGCCACTTCGCGCGGAGGTGAGAGTCAGGTGAGAGGCGGATGTTCGATAATCGGCAGTTCGAAACCAACGATTGCGCCACGCTCTGGGTGGTTCGCAGCGAAGGTTGTTCCGCCGTGTGCTGCCGCCACCTCAGCAACGATGGAGAGCCCAAGCCCTGAGCCCGGCTGCGAGCGTGCCGCAACTGCCCGATAGAAGCGGTCGAAAACCAGATCGAGATCTTCGGGCGCGATTCCGGGTCCGTGGTCGCGTACGGCGACACGACCGTTCGCAACGCTGATCTCGATGGGCGCTGCAGAGTTGTCGAACTTGGCAGCGTTGTCGAGCAAGTTCGTAATCGCTCGATCAAGTGACGACCGCTGCGCCAGCACGACCGAGTTGTCGGCAGTGATATCGATGGTGCGGCCCGTGCGTCGGCCAACTCGACCGGCTGCGGACTCGACCACGTCGGCGATGCGCACCTCAATGGACGGCTCATCGGGGCTTCGTCCGGAGCCAACGGCCACCACCTCTTCGACAAGGGATGACAGCTCGGCCACTTCGATATCGAGGTCGTCGAGCACCTTGGCGCGCATCTCGGCGGGCAGATCGCCGTGACGGCGCAACACATCGACATTGGTGCGCAGGCTCGTGAGCGGCGTACGCAGCTCGTGTCCGGCATCTTGCACGAGACGGCGTTGATCTTCGCGAGATGTGTTCAATGCATTGAGCATCGTTGAGAATGCCATGCCAAGGCGACCAACTTCGTCGCGGCCGCCAGCGGCGACATCGATATCGAGACGGCCCGTAGACGACACCTCGCTGGCCGCCTCGGTGAGTGCGCTCAACGACTTGGTAAGGCCTCGGGCCGCGAACCAACCAGCGAAGGCAGCCAACACCACGGCGACGCCGCCAACGAGCAAGATGCGCGAGCGAAGATCGTGGAGCACCCGATTCATCTCGGAGAGATCACGGCCAAACTGAAACGCGCCGATACGTCGCGACTGAGTGCGCACCCGAAACTCGCGTTTGTCGGAACCCGTAACCGTGCGCAGCACCTCGCCCTGACCGGTACTGGCAACGGCCTTCTCGGCGGCATTGACCGGCAGCGTGACGCCATTGGTCTGGATGATGATCTGGCCAGCGGCATCAAGTACCTGAAACACTTCAAGACTCGCGAGCTGCACGCCACCGTCACCACCACGACCGGGTGGGCCGCCGCCAGAATTGGGCAGCCTGTCGTCATCGAGATCGTCGCGCGCCCGACTTGAGCGCAGCAAGGTTCGATCGATCTCGGCGAGCATGCGCGTGCTGGTGGCGTCGTAGCTCAACAGGCCCACGCCGATCGCTGCCAGAGCGGCCAGCGAAGCTAACACGAGCGCAAGTTTGGCGCGAAGAGTCATCGCGCCCGCACCGTGTAACCAACGCCGCGCACCGTATGGATCAACGGTTCGCGACCCGCCGTGTCGATTTTGCGACGCAGATAGCCGATGTACACCGCGAGGTTCTTTGAATCGGCGCCAAAGTCGTAACCCCAGATGCGTTCGTAGATGGTGGTCTGATCGAGCACGATGCCCGAGTTGCGCACGAGTAGTTCGAGCAGATCGAACTCGGTCTTCGAGAGCTCGATCTCGTGGTCGCCAACCCACACCCGTCGCGCCGGCGAGTCGACGCGAAGGTCACCAACCGAGCAGGCAGCTGAGTCGTCTTCGGTGTCGGGCTGAGTGCGACGCAGGAGCGCGCGAAGGCGAGCAAGCAGCTCGGCCAACGCAAACGGCTTGGGCAGATAATCGTCGGCACCGGCATCGAGACCAGCAACTCGATCAGAGGTTTCGGTGCGCGCGGTGAGCAACAAGATAGGGACGCGATTCTTCTCGCTGCGCAAGACACGACAAGCAGTGAGCCCATCGACCACAGGCATCATCACATCGAGCACCAGCACGTCGGCGGGCTCAGCGCGCATCGCCTCAAGCGCCTGCGCTCCATCGGGCACCGCCGTCACCGAGTAGCCCTCAAGCGTGAGCGCCCGAGACAATGACTCGCGAACGGCGCGTTCGTCCTCGGCGATGATGACGCGAACTGGTGCAGGCATGTTCACGTTTGTACCCGGTCAGCGTAAGAAAGTGGTGAGAACACGGCCCAGGTCAGCACTGCCCAGGTCAGCTCGGCTGAATATTGGCGCGGATGGACTCGACCCAGTCGTCGGCTTCGCGCCAGCGCGCATCGGCATGCTCTCGACTGCTGTGGGTGTGTTCGCCCGCGACCGGGTACGAGCCGAGGAACTTCACGGCACCTTGCTTCGAATGCAACGAGCGCATGACATCGGCCATGAGTTCGTCGGCGATATGGCCATCTGCATACAGGATGAAGCAGTAGTCGCCGAGACCACCGCGCTTGGTGGGCCGGCTGAGCAGATTCGACAAGTTGATGCGGCGTGCCGCGAACTCTTGCAGAATGCCGATGAGGCTTCCAGGCTGATCGGCGCGCTGATACACCACAAGCGCCGTGCGATCGTGTCCGGTTGGGGCCGGCACAAGCTGCTTACCGACGAGCACAAAACGAGTCTGGTTGGCGCCATGATCGGCAATGTCAGCGGCAATCACCTCGAGGCCATAGAGCGCGGCCGCATTGCGTGGAGCAATTGCCGCGACACCAGCGACCGGGTTAGCCGACAACGTGCGCGCCGCTTCGGCAGTGCTGCTTGCCGGCGTAATCGACGCATCGGGGAGATTGGAGCGCAAATACTGATGGCACTGAGCGGTAGCTACCGGGATGGAGAGCACCTCGGTGATATCGGTGAGCGC
>CANNMD010000062.1 GCA_947505655.1 Acidimicrobiaceae bacterium
CGTTTTACCATGCGTTGTCGCACGGAGCGATGACGGTTGTTGCCCCGATTACCGCAGTGACCAGTGCTGCGTTGCCGGTTGCTTACGGGCTTCTCTCAGGCGACCGACCCAAGGTCATGGCGTATGTAGGCATGGCGCTCGCTGTGGCCGCTGTCGCTCTCGTGAGCGGCGCCGTGGGCACGCGACACGAGCACGCGAGGCGGCTCACGGTTGTGTTGGCGTTCGCTACCGGCGTTGGTTTTGCGCTCATCTTCGTGGCGCTTGGTCGCACGTCGAAGAGCAGTGGCATGTGGCCACTCGTTGCGTCACGCGTCACGTCCGTGATTCTGATCACTGGTTTCGTGCTCGTGATGCGTGCTCGCTCATCGCGTTCGCGTGCTGCTGGGTCGGTCGGGTCGCCACTTCCGCCTCTGCGGCTCTGGGGGTTGGCGGTGCTCGCCGGGGCGCTCGATATGTCGGCCAACTTCTTCTACTTGCTGGCGGTGCGCCGAGGCTTGCTCTCGATCGTGGTAGTGGTGGCGTCGCTATACCCAATCAGCACGGTGTGTCTGGCGTTTGGCCTCGACCGCGAACGCGTCTCGAAATCTCAAGCCGCTGGCATGGTGCTAGCTATCGCTGCCCTTGTGTTGGTGAGTGCTGGCTCTGTTGCTTAGCGGGGCAGGCCCAACACGCGCTCGCCCAAGATGTTGCGCATCACGTTTGAGGTGCCGCCCATAATTGTGTAGCCAGGAGCGTACGAGAGTCCCTGCGTCACTTGGTTCCACAAGGTGGCCTCGGGGCCAAGCACGCGTGACACAAAGTCGGCGACGCGCGTTTCGTGTTCGGTGCAGAAACACTTCGTGGCGGCGCTGAACCCGGCAGGTGCCTGACGTAGCGTTTCGCGGACAACCAAGATTCGCCCGATTCGATACGCGATCTCGAGCGCCGCGATCTCTTGGCGTACCAGGCCGTCGGTGGTGTCGGCGCGCTCGCGAGCCATCAGGTAGAGCGCATGGTTGCTGACCAGACGATCGATGCCGCCGCGCTCGTGCTCAAGCTGACGCATGGTCTGTTTGAACGCGGCTCCTTCTGTGCCAACGAGGTTGATCGCTGGCACGCGAACGTCGGTGAAGAACACCTCGCAAAAGTGGCGGTTGGTGGTCATGTCTTTGATCGGGCGCACATCGATGCCGGGCGTGTTCATCGGAACGATGATCTCGCTGATGCCAGCGTGCGCAGGACCCTCGGTGGTGGTGCGACAAATGAGGTAGCAATAGTCGGCAACCTCGCCGAAACTGGTCCAAATCTTTTGGCCGTTGATGACCCAATCGTCGCCATCACGTGTGGCTGAGGTAGTGAGACCGGCAAGGTCGCTGCCCGCGTTGGGCTCGCTCATGCCGATGCACCATGTGCTCTCGCCGTTGAGAATCCGCGGGAGAAACTCTGCCTGCTGATCGGGGCGCCCATAGGTAATCAGCGTGGGACCCATCTGTCGGTCGCCGAACCACATAGCGGCAACCGGCGCGCCAGCGGCAATGAGTTCTTCGCCGACGATCAGCCGTTCAATTGCGGGTCGACCGCCACCGCCGAATTCGGTGGGCCAGGTCATCCCGATCCAGCCGTGGCTGGCCATCTCTTTGGCGAACTCTTTGCTGTAGCCGTTGATCCAACTGTCGTTGTGGCGGCCATAGCGTTCGACAGCACTCGTAGCGACAGCGCGCGCCTTGAGGCGGAGTTGCTCTTGCTCGGGGGTCCACGCGAAATCCATGCAGGCGATGGTAGATCGTGACTACAGAGTTTGCGTCTTTGACAGAAGGGTTCGTTGAACCCGTTGGTGAGATCAGGAGTTGGTGACGCCTGTTGGGGGATTGCCGGCGACGGTGACGCGGTGCATCACGCGGCGATGATCGCCATAGTCGGCTGCCGCGTAGTGGGCGGTTGACCGGTTGTCCCAAAACGCAAGGTCGCCTTCGCGCCACTTCCAACGCACCACTCGCTCCGGCTCGACGGTGTGGGCGTACAACATGTTCAAGATGGCGTCGCTCTCGGTTGGCGACATGTCGACAATGCTCTGGGTGAATGTTTCGTTCACGAACAGGCCACGCTCGCCGGTCTCAGGGTGAACACGAACGATTGGGTGCTGAACCGGCTTGAGTGCGGCGAGACGATTTTGCTGCTCGCCGCTTGGATCGTCGGCACGGAACCGGTCGAAGGTGCCGCTGGCGCTGTGTGTTGCTGTGAGGCCGTCGATCAGGTGCTTCACCGGAGCCGACAGGGTCGCGTATGCGTCGATAAGGTCGGCCCACAATGTGTCGCCGCCACGGGCTGGGATCTGGCGTGCGGCGAGGATGGTGCCCATTGGGGGACGCTCGGAGAACGTGACGTCGGTGTGCCACCGGTTGTTGTAGCTCGTGCCATTGCCGCGGCTGCCCACGCCCAGCGGGTAGTCGCTGCTATCGAGTACCAGTACCTCTGGGTGCTCATCGTCGAGTCCGCCAAGCAGGGGGTGTGCCGGTGTGAGCGCGCCGAAGTTGCGGGCGAATGCCACCTGTTGCGTGGGCGTGATGTGTTGGTCGCGGATGAAGATCACGCGGTAGTCGAGCAGCGCAGTTCGGATCGCGGCGACCTCAGGCGCAGCAAGTGCGGCGGTGAGGTCAACGCCACTGATGACGGCACCCAAAGTGCCGGTGAGTGCCTCGACTGTTACGCCGGCAGGGAAGCCGTCGGCTCCGGGCCGCAGGTGCGCTGAAGGCGTTGTATCGACGAACTCGCTTGTGCTCATCCGGCGAGCATACAGAGCCTGACCAGCGCACTCGCCGCCTCGCGTATGATCGCGACGACTATGTCTGTGCGAAGGCTTCGATTCATTGCGGTAGTGCTGGCCAGTGTGGTTGTCGGGGGAGCGCTCACTTCTTGCGCTCCCGATGCCGGCGACGCGCTCACCGCAAACGCAGCGCTTGGTCAGGTGGTGGCGCAACGCAGCGGTTGCATGTCGTGCCATGGTTCGGCAGGACAGGGTGGCTCGGGTCCAAAGTTTGTTGGCCTTTCCGGATCGACAGTGCGACTGCAAGACGGCACCACTCGCGTGGCCGACGATGCCTATCTCGCTGAGGCAACCCGCGATCCGTCGGCGAGTCGAACCGCCGGCTTCTCGGGCGTCATGCCCGCAAACACGTTGACTTCAACCGAAGTAGCGCAGGTCGTGGCATATATCAACGCACTCGCGGGCGTGGCCAGCGTTTCGAACGAGAGACTTTGACGTTCTGTTTCGTTCAGCGAGTGAGCCACGGCTAGGCTGTACAAGTCGAATACAAGTTCACCGCTCATGGTGCGTTCTCGGGTTCAGGCCCGACGACTCGAATCTGACGAATTGAAAGGGTAGTTACATGGCCAAGATCAAGGTTCTCAACCCGGTTGTCGAGATGGATGGCGACGAGATGACTCGCATCATCTGGCAGTTCATCAAAGACAAGCTGATCTTGCCCTACCTCGACATCGAGCTCGATTACTACGACCTTGGTATCGAACACCGCGATGCCACCAACGACCAAGTCACCATCGACTCTGCCGAAGCCACCAAGAAGCACGGCGTTGCCGTGAAGTGCGCAACCATCACCCCCGACGAACAGCGCGTCGAAGAGTTTGATCTGAAGAAGATGTGGAAGAGCCCCAACGGCACTATCCGCAACATTCTCGGTGGCGTCATCTTCCGCGAACCCATCATCATGAGCAACATTCCTCGGCTCGTTCCGGGTTGGACCAAGCCCATCGTGGTTGGCCGTCATGCGCACGGCGATCAGTACAAGGCAACCGACTTCAAGGCGCCTGGCGCCGGCTCGCTCACCATGACCTACACGCCTGCCAACGGCGACGAACCAGTGATTATGGATGTCGCTACGTTCGGCCCCGACGGTGGCGTGGGCATGGGCATGTACAACTTCAATGACTCGATTCGTGACTTTGCTCGGGCCAGCCTCACCTTCGGTTTGCAGCGCAACTTCCCTGTGTACCTCAGCACCAAGAACACCATCCTCAAGGCCTACGACGGCAGCTTCAAAGACATCTTCGAGCAAGTCTTCAACGACGAGTTCAAGGCCGACTACGACGCCAAGGGGCTCACCTACGAGCACCGCCTCATCGACGACATGGTCGCTTGTGCACTCAAGTGGGAGGGCGGCTACGTATGGGCGTGCAAGAACTACGACGGCGATGTGCAGTCAGACATTGTGGCCCAGGGTTTCGGCTCACTTGGCTTGATGACCAGCGTTCTGCTCACACCAGATGGCCGCACCATGGAGGCCGAGGCAGCGCACGGCACCGTGACGCGTCACTACCGCGAGCACCAAAAGGGCAACAAGACATCTACGAACCCCATCGCATCGATCTTTGCTTGGACCCGCGGTCTCGCGCATCGCGGCAAGCTCGACGGCACGCCCGAGCTCATTGCTTTTGCCGATGCGCTCGAGTCAGTGTGCATCGAGGCCGTCGAAAGCGGCGAGATGACCAAAGACTTGTCCTCGCTCATCAGCAAAGATGCGCCGTACCTCAACACTGAAGACTTCCTCGACGCGCTCGATCGTCGTCTTCAGGCCAAGATGCGTTGAGCATTTCGGCGGTCCTGCTCGACTGGGGACACACGCTGTTCGACACCCCCGGCAGTGTCGACTTCATCGCCGGCTTTGCCTCGCAGCAGGGTTGTGTGATCAATCGTGATGAGATCTATTCGCTCTGGAACGACGCGCGCGTGCGCTCGCGTTCGGCCGACGAAATCGCCAAAGGCCGCGATAAGTCGGCGAGCCTGCATCGCCAGTGCTGGACTTCGCTGTGGGCTCAACTCGAACAACGCTGCCCTGGCGTCAGCGAAGTTCTCTACGAGTTCGAGACCTCTGCCGCAGGCTGGTCGCCATACGTCGATACGGCCGCAGTGCTCACATCTCTCAGCGTGCGCCGCATTCCGGTTGTCATCATCAGTGATGTGGCGTTCGATCTGCGGCCAATTCTGCGTCACTACAACCTCGATCATCTGGTGCACACCTACGTGCTGTCTGGCGAACATGGCACCATCAAGCCCGAACTGCATTTGTTCCGCGTCGCTCTCGATGCTGTGGGCGTTACAGCCGAGCACGCGCTCATGGTTGGCGACAATCACGTCAACGACGGTGCGGCCATCGATGCCGGCATCCGCACGGTGTTGTTACCGCCCGTTTCGCATGGTGCACCTCGAGGACTCAGCGTGATTCTCGATCTCATCGACGCTGGCGTGTGAGACTGGCGCATGCGCGCAGTTGTCTTACGAACTCACGGTGGCCCCGATTGTCTCACGATCGAAAATGTTGACGATCCGGCGCTAGGCGCCGACGAGGTACTCATCGACATTGCCGCAACGGCGCTCAACCGAGCCGACCTGTTGCAGGTGATGGGTCTCTATCCGAACCCGCGTCCATCGTCGCTCGAGATTCCTGGTCTCGAGTTCTCTGGAACCGTTGCCGCAGTTGGCGATCGCGTCACGCTCTGGAAACGCGGCGACGAAGTGATGGCAATTGATGCGGGCGGCGCCTACGCCGAACGCATTGCAGTGCACGAGCGTCAACTCATGGCGGTGCCAGCAACGGTTGGCCTTCGTGATGCTGCGGCAATTCCCGAGGTGTTTCTTACGGCGTGGGATGCGCTGGTGGTTCAAGGTGGGCTCACCAGTGGCCGCTGGGCGTTGGTGCATGCTGGCGGTTCAGGTGTCGGCACGGCAGCCATCCAGATCGCAAAAGCCATCGGTGCGCGCATTGCGGTCACCTGTAGTTCGGGCAAGGTGCAAGCGTGTCAAGAACTCGGCGCCGATGTTGTTATCGATTACCGCGACAAAGACTTCGTCGCCGAAGTGCGCGCCGCTACCGATGGTCGCGGAGTCGATGTCGTGCTCGATGTCATCGGCGGCGACTATGTCGATCGCAACCTCCAGGCGGTGGCGTCGCAAGGCCGCATCGTGCAGGTTGGGCTCATGGGTGGGGGAGCCACCTCAATCAATATGGGCATGGTGCTCTCGAAGCGAGTGGCGTTGATTGGCACCGTGCTGCGGGCGCGGCCCATCGAAGAAAAGGTTGCACTCACTCAGCGGTTCACCCGCGAGATGCTGCCGCTGTTCACGTCAGGCGAGTTGCGTCCGATTATCGACTCGCGTTACCCGTTCGATCAGATCGCCGACGCCCATCGGCGCATGGCCTCAAACGCCAATACCGGCAAGATCGTCATCGACCTCTAGCCGCCCAACGCCCTCGTCCACTTCAACCAACTCGGTTCGGCTCGCCCAGACCCCCAGATTCGCTCCACCACCCAGATTCGCTCCACCAAAGCGTTTGTTGAAGACCTTTGGTCAACCTTCGACCAATAGTCTTCAACAAAACAGGAAGTGGACGCTACATGGTGGTTAGCGGCTGGCCATTGGCACGTAATCGCGGGCGTCGGCGCCGCTGTACCACTGGCGAGGGCGGCTGATCTTTTGCTCTTTGTCGGCAAGCAGTTCTTGCCAGTGAGCCAACCAGCCGACGGTGCGCGGGATTGCGAAGAGCACCGTGAACATCGAGATCGGGAATCCCATGGCCTGATAGATCAGGCCTGAGTAGAAGTCGACGTTGGGGTACAGCTTGCGGCTGATGAAGTACTCGTCGTTCAGCGCGGTCTCTTCGAGCTTGAGCGCAATGTCGAGCAACGGGTTCTTGCCGGTGACCTCGAACACGTCGTACGCGGCCTTTTTGATGATGGTGGCGCGTGGGTCGTAGTTCTTGTACACACGGTGACCAAAGCCCATCAGGCGACCGCCCTTGCCACTCTTCACTTCTTCGATGAAGGCAGGCACATTGTCCATATGGCCAATCTCGGCGAGCATGCGCACAACACCTTCGTTGGCGCCACCATGAAGGGGTCCACCCAGTGCCGACGCGGCCGCCGAGCACGATGTGTATGGGTCTGCGTGGCTTGAACCGACAACACGCATTGCGGTTGTGCCGCAGTTCTGCTCGTGGTCGGCGTGCAGGATGAACAACACATCCATCGCTCGCTCGAGGCGAGGGTCAACCTGGTAGTCGCCGATCTTCCACATCATGTTCAAGAAGTTGCCGGGGAAGCTGAGATCATTGTCTGGGTAGACAAACGGCAAGCCCACCGAGAAGCGGTGACACATTGAGGCCAAGGTGGGCATCTTCGCAACGAGACGCAGAATCTGTTTGTCGCGGCTGGCTTTGTCGTCGATGTTTTTGGCGTCGTTGTAGAACGTGCCGAGCGCAGCGACGGCGCTGATGAACATGCCCATTGGATGAGCGTCGTAATGGAAACCATCGACGAAACGCTTGCGCATGTTTTCGTGAATGAACGTGTGCTGGGTGACGTCGGTCTTCCAACGATCGAGCTGCACGGCGTCGGGGAGTTCGCCGTTGAGCAACAGGTACGCCACTTCGAGATAGGTGCTGTGCTCGGCGAGTTGCTCGATGGGGTAACCGCGGTGACGCAGGATGCCCGCATCGCCGTCGAGATAGGTGATCGCGCTCTTACATGCAGCGGTCTGCATGTAGGCCGGGTCGTAGATATACAACGCCGGATCAAGGTCGCGGATTGCAGAGGCTGGAAACACGCCGTCTGTGATTGGAACCGTAACGGTTTTGCCGGTGCGGTCGTCGGTGATGGTAATGGTGTCGGGCACGTTGCTCCCTGAGGTGACACGGATAATGGCATGGGGGCTTGCTCCCCCAGAGAGCACCTTAGTGGCGCAGCGCCTCAGAGTGGCGAGTTGTCGTGCTGAGAAGCCGACAGTGTTTCGCGTTTGTTGACCAACACGGCCAAGGCGCCGCAGATTTCGCGACGGGTGTCGGCGGGTTCAACGACGCCGTCGATATAGCCGCGCTCGGCCGCAATGTAGGGATTGAGCAGCCGTTCGGAGTAATCGGCTTCGAACTCGGCGCGCTCTTCGGGTGTGGCGCGGCGCTGCAGGATCGCAGCTGCTTGTCCGGCCCCCATAACCGCAAGCTCGGCCCATGGCCATGCGAGGCACAAGTCGTTACCCATACGTTTGCTGTCCATCACGATGTAGGCACCGCCGTAGCTCTTGCGAAGCACGACGCAGATTCGTGGCACGGTCGACCGGCCGTAGGCAAAGACCAACTGCGCGCCGTGGCGAATCATGCCGCGCCACTCAAGGTCTTTGCCGGGGTAGAAGCCAGGTGTGTCGACAAGCGTGAGGATTGGCAGGTTGAACGCATCGCAGAACGAAACGAACCGAGCGGCTTTTTGTGAGGCGGGGATGTCGAGTGTGCCTGCCAACGAGAGCGGTTGATTGGCCACGATGCCCACGGGTCGACCATCGAAGGTTGCAAACGAAGTGACAACGTTTGATGCCCAACGTGCGCGCAACTCGAGCAGGTCGCCGTCGTCGGCCAGAGCGCGGATCACGTTGCGCACATCGTAAGAACCAGTAGACGACGGCGGAATGAGATCGCCGGCTTCGGGAGTGCGTCGGTCGGGACTGTCGGCGGTTTGCCACAGCGGCGGCTCTTCGTCGTTGTTGCTCGGAAGGTACGCCAGCAGTTGCTCGGCAATTGCAATGGCATCGGGAAGGTCAACAGCGACAACACTGACGGCGCCTGTGTAGCGGGCGTGGGTGTCTGGGCCGCCGAGCTCTTCGTTGTCCATCAACACGCCGGTGAAGTCGGCGACCATCGTTGGGCCGCTCACGAACGCGTATGCCGAGCCAGTCATGATGACGTGATCTGCAATGCCCAACAAAAGCGCCGGACCTGACACTGCGGGTCCGTCGACGATCATGATTGTGGGTACTACGCCGCTGCAATCGGTGAGCGCTCGCGCGGCGAGTCCCCAGCCATGCAGTGCGCTAAACCCTTCGGTAAGGTCGGCGCCCGAGGACCCCATTACGGCCACCAATGGGTAGCCCTTGGTCCGAGCGGTGACCGCTGCAGCGGCGATCATCGATGATGCTTCCGAAGACAGCGCTCCTTTGCGAACGCTGGAGTCAACATCGAGCCACACAACGGTGCGGCCGCCGAGCGTTCGCACATCGGCACTCGCAGCGCCCGGAACGTGAGAGCGAAGCGCGACGCGGGAGTTGTCTTCGTTCAACGGCATTGGGTTCAGACTAGGCGTTGCTCACACGCATGTTCGCCTCTGAATCGGCCTTAGTTGTTCCTGCCGAGCGGGAACGCACTGCCGCCAACGTGCACGCCGCGCTGCAGCGCTCCGCGCGTTCCGAGGATCTCGCGAGTTGATTGATGCACAGCGCGCGTTGGTGCGCCCGGCGTTGGGCGGCGGCGCTGCACCCACCCAATAACGCGGCGCGGGAGCTCTGGAACGAGCACCCTTTTAAAGTCGCCCTTGACCCACTCCGGCACGGCAGTAGCTGGCACGATCGCTGGACCGAAGCCTTCCATGGCCAACGAGGTCAGCAGGCGCACGCCGTCGATTTCGGCCTGGGCTCGAAGAGTGGCTCCGCACGAAGCGGCGGCCTTGTCGAGAATGCGCCGCATCGCCGTGCCCTTTGGCGGGATGAGCAGATGCTCGCTGGCAACTCGCTGTAGCGAGAGTTCTTCTTCCTGTGCCCAGGGGTGACGGCTATGCACAATCACAATGAGGTCTTCGGCGAACAACGGCTCGACAGTGAGTTCGGGGTCGTCAACTGGCAGGTGCACAACGGCGGCATCGAGGTGTCCGGCCATCAGGCGGGGGAGCAGGGTTGTGGTGCTGCCCTCGAACACGGTCACGTGCACGAGTGGATGCTGCTCGGCGAGCGACGGCAGCAGTTGAGGCATCAACCAGCGCGCCGTGGTGCCAATGACTCCAATGCGGGCCTCGCCGCTTACGGCGTCGCCGCGACTGGCCATATCGGCCGAGATGTCATCCATCTCGCGCAGAATGCGCCGGGCGCGTTCGACAACCTGACCACCGTCGTCGGTGAGGCCACCGCGGTGTCGGTCAACCAGTGTGACGCCGAGTTCTTTTTCGAGCCGGGAGATATGTCCCGAGACGTTGGATTGCACGGTGTAGAGAGCCCGAGCCGCCGAAGAAAACGACCCGTGATCGGCGATTGCCACGAGTGCTGAGAGCTGGCGGAGATCCATCTGCAAAAAAGATAGCGGGCATCTTGTAGTTCTGCTTGCAAGATCATTCATTGGGGTGCATACTTTTAATTGTCATCAAAGCGGTGGTTCCCCCGACCGCCGCTTGACGAGAACGTCAGGGAGCTTCCCCCAAGCCACCTGATGAAAAGGTTGAGAGGTCCCGCTTCCCCCAAGCGGGACCTTTCCCGTTTTCGCCTACGCTGTGGCAATGAGTCCCAGCAAACAGCCACATTCGGCCTCAACGAGCGAGCCTCGCGGAGCGGCATTCTTCGATCTTGATCGCACGCTGTTGGCGGGTGCGTCGGGCGAGGTGTTTAGTTCGGCGATGAAGGCTGCTGGCTTGGTCTCGCGAACAATTCCTGGCGAGAAGTTGCTCTTCAGCCTGTTCAACACAATTGGCGAAACGTTGCCCAGCATGGCGCTCGCTCGTCAGGCAGTTGTGTTGGCCCGCGGTAAATCGCGCTCTGCAGTGCAGACCGCCGCGCAAGCCGTCGCACAACAACTTGCCGACATGGTGCAGCCCTATGCGGGGGTGCTGTTCGCCGAGCACCGCGCCGCTGGTCGTCCCATCGTGCTGGCAACCACCACGCCCTACGATCTCGTGAAGCCGTTTGCCGACCTGCTCGGGTTCGATGATGTCGTGGCCACGCAGTACTCCACCGGTGCCGACGGCCTCTACGACGGCACTCTTTCGGGACCGTTCGTGTGGAGCTCGGGCAAGTTGGCCGCAGTGCAGAACTGGGCCGATTACCACGGCGTCGATATGCCCAACAGCTTTGCGTATAGCGACAGCTTCTACGACACGCCGTTGTTGGCTGCTGTTGGCCATCCGTTTGTAGTGAATCCTGACCCCCGAATGGTGCTGATGGCAGCGGCGCGCCGCTGGCCTGTGATTCATCTCGATGTCGCGCCCGGTACGTCCGGCGCCTCACGGGTTCCGAGCATTCCCAATGTCGGCGTCGAGATTCAGAAGCTGGCCTTGGCGCTGACCCACCCGCTGATGTTTCCGTACGCTCGGTTCGACATCAGCGGCGTCGAGAACATCCCCGCTACAGGCCCAGCGATTGTGTGCGGCAACCATCGCAGCTATTTCGATGTTGCAGCAATGGCGTTGGTTATCGCCAAGACCGGGCGCACCGTTCGCTTCCTCGGGAAAAAGGAAGTCTTCGACGCTCCGATCATCGGGCAGATCGCAAGCGCGATGGGTGGCATTCGGGTTGAACGCGGCACCGGTAGCGACGAGCCGCTCAAGGCCGCCGCCGAAGCCCTCGAGGCGGGCGACATCGTGGCGATGATGCCGCAAGGCACTATCCCTCGGGGTATGGCGTTCTTCGATCCGGTACTGAAGGGCCGTTGGGGTGCGGCGCGACTTGCGGCTATGACAAAAGCGCCCGTTATCCCAGTGGGCATCTGGGGCACCGAAAAGGTGTGGCCGCGCAATTCGCGCTTGCCGAACATCTTGAACGTGCTCGATCCGCCACTGGTCACGGCCAATGTGGGTGCACCAGTGGCGCTGAGCCGGCGCAGCGAAGATGCCGATACCCGACGTCTGATGAAGGCCATCTCGGCACTGCTTCCGCCCGAGGGTCGCGCGAAATATGTCCCCACCGACGACGAGCTCGCTGCTACGTTGCCTCCCGGATACGAGGGCGATCCGCGCGCCGAGTACAAACGTCGACCAGGAAGGGATTGATCACCGTGTCGAACCCAGTGATAGTGCTCTTGCACGGACCCAACCTGAACCTTCTCGGACAACGCGAGCCACACATCTATGGCTCGGCAACGCTCGACGATTACGTGGCGGTCGCCCGCGCCGCTGCCGAGGCCAACGGCTTCACGCTCGACGCTTTTCAGACCAACCACGAGGGCGAGCTGGTCGACGCTATCCATTCGGCTCGCACGCAGGCCGCGGCCATCATCATCAACCCAGGTGCATTCACGCACTACGCATGGAGCATCCACGACGCACTTGCTACGTTCAGCGGGCCGGTGATCGAGGTACACATCTCGAACCCGAATGCTCGCGAAGAGTGGCGCCACACCAGCGTGGTGTCGCCGGTTGCCACGGGAACCATTGTTGGGCTTGGTATTCACGGTTACGAACTGGCGGTGCAGGCCGTCGCCCGCAAGCTCGCGTCGTGACTCTGCGTCAACTCGCAGCACTCGATTACGCGTCGCGGGTGCCAAAGCTGCAATGCAGTCTGCGCGAGGCATCCATCGAAGCGCTCCTCGTCACCAGCCTTACCAACATTAGTTGGCTCACCGGGTTCACCGGCTCGAGCGGCTGGCTGCTCGTGACTCACGACGAAATGCTTCTTGTCACCGACGGCCGCTACGCCGATCAA
>CANNMD010000063.1 GCA_947505655.1 Acidimicrobiaceae bacterium
AAGGATCTCGGCAATGTTCCAGTTCGTCATAGGTCCCCCACCTCGTGATGCGTACTCGTCGCCAAATTAGCCGTACCAAGTAGGCCGCAGCGTTCCAGAGACCTAACGACGACAGTCGAACCCCCCGCCGCAAGCGCGGCTACCCTCGGTGCCTATGCGAATTCTCGTTATCGGTGCCGGCGGAGTTGGATCCGCATTTGCAACAATCGCCGCGAGTCGACCGGTCTTCACCGACATCGTGCTGGCCGACATCGATGCCACCCGCGCCGGCGTGGCTGCGGCACAGGCGGGCAGCGACCGCGTGCGCGGCACCCGCCTCGATGCATCGAATCGCTCCGAGATCGTGCAATTGGCACAGAGCATGCACGCCGACATCATCGTGAACGCCTGCGATCCGCGCATGAACCCACCCATCTTCGACGCTGCGTTCGAGGCCGGTTGCCACTACCTCGACATGGCGATGCATATGTCCGAGCCACACCCCACCAACCCTCACGAGCAGACCGGTGTGGTGCTTGGCGATGCGCAGTTCGCCGTGTCAGATCAGTGGGTCGAGCGCGGCCTGCTGTCATTGTGCGCGATGGGTGTGGAGCCCGGATTGTCCGACGTGCTGGCTCGTTACGCCAGCGATCATCTGTTCAGCAAGATCACCGAAGTGGGTGTGCGCGATGGCAGCGACCTGGTGATCGACGGATTCGAGTTCGCCCCCACGTTCAGCATTTGGACCACCATCGAAGAATGTCTCAACCCGCCGCTTATCTGGGAACGCGGCCGCGGCCTGTTCACCACGGCGCCGTTCAGCGAGCCCGAGATGTTTGTGTTCCCCGAAGACATCGGCACGTTGTGTTGCGTCAACGTAGAGCACGAAGAAGTGGTGCTGATGCCGCGCTGGCTCGAACTCGATCGCGTCACGTTTAAGTACGGCCTCGGTGAAGACTTCATTGAGGTGTTGCGTACCTTGCATCGCCTCGGCCTCGACAGCACCAAGCCGGTCAAGGTTCGAGGTGTCGAGGTATCGCCACGCGACCTCGTCGCCGCCGTGCTGCCAAACCCTGCCGAACTTGGCGACCGCATGCGTGGTCGCACGTGCGCGGGCACCTTGGTGAAGGGCCTCGGGCTCGACGGCGCGCCACGCGAGTCGTATCTGTACCAAATCGTCGACAACGAATGGACCATGCGCACCTCGGGACACCAAGCCGTCGTGTGGCAAACCGCTGTGCATCCCGTGGTCGCATGCGAACTCATCGCCGAGGGCGAATGGGTTGGCGCGGGCGTGATGGGCCCAGAGGGCTTCTCGGCAGACCCATTCCTCGATTTGCTTCCGGTGCATGGCGTGAGCTGGAACCTTGAGGAGCGGCGGCCATCGCCGTCCTGAGCAAACGAGACGTCGAGGCCCTGCTCGCGCACTTCGACTCCGACCCCATCGGCGCGCTCAGTGCAGCGCTGCGCAAGGTGCTCGATCGCCCCACCGCGCAGTGGCCCGAATTGGTCGCTGCTGCCGATTTCACCGACACTCGTACCGCTGCGCTGCTGCTTGGTGAGCAACGATCACTCGACGAACTCGCGAGCGAACTGAATGAACTCCGCTCCGTAGAACATCGCTGAGACTCTGGGCTAATCTCGACCAAGAAAGAGGGAGAACCCATGCGCGTTCATGTCGATGCAGAAAAGTGCCAAGGCCACAACCGTTGTTATTCATTGGCCCCCGAGTTGTTCGATGTCGACGATCTCGGCAACGCCGTAGAACTCAACGACGGCAACGTGCCCGAAGGCCTCGAGCACAAGGCGCGCCTCGCCGTGGCCAACTGCCCCGAATACGCAATCACCATCAGCGAGTAATCCAATGACAGTCAATCGTCACCCTCCCGTCACCGATTTCGCCACCGACTTCGATCACACCGACCCAACGTGGGTCAACAACCCGTTTCCCATCTGGGACGAACTTCGCGCCACCTGCCCCATCGCACACAGCGATCGCTACGGCGGTACATGGCTTCCCGTAACTCACGAGCACGTGTCGGCAATTGCCTATGACACCGACAACTTCACATCGCGAGCCGTTGTCGTCAGCGAGGTGCGCCCCGGGCCCTTGGATCTCCCAGCGCCTATCGGTGTCGCTCCCCCCATCACATCTGATCCGCCGTTCCATGCAATGGCGCGGCGCTTGCTGTTACCCGCGTTCGCTCCCCGCAAGGTCGACGCGCTCGAGCCATTCACTCGACAACTCTGCAACGACCTGCTCGATGCTCTCGAAGGTAAAGACATCGTCGATGCCGCTGTCGAATACGCCCAACACATTCCGTTGCGCGTCATCGCCAAGATGCTCGGCTTCCCGACTGAAGATGCCGATTACTTCCGCCACGTGATCCACCTCATCCTTGAGGAAGGCATCACCGCCACCGAGGACGACGACGAGCGACTTGTCGAAGGGCAAGCGCTCGATGCGTATTTCGACAATCAGATCGCCGATCACGTGGCCAACCCACGCGACGATCTCACCACGTTCTTGCTTGAGGCCGAACTCGATGGCAACAAACTGATGCACGAACACGTTCGCGGCACCATGCTGCTCATCCTCGTCGCTGGCATCGACACCACGTGGTCGGCCATTGGCTCGGCACTGTGGCACCTCGCCCACAATCCAGAAGATCTCAAGCGCCTTGCCGCCGAGCCCGACTTGATGCCATTCGCGATCGAAGAAATGCTTCGCGCCTACGCACCCGTCACGATGGCACGCTTGGTTGCTCAAGATGTCGAGATCGGTGGCTGCCCGATGAAGGAAGGCGATTGGGTGTTGCTTCCTTTCCCGGCTGCAAACCGAGACCCCGAGTTCTTCGATCGCGCCGACGAAGTCATCATCGATCGCGAAGAGAACCGCCACGCTGCGTTCGGCTTGGGCATTCACCGATGCCTCGGCTCGAACCTCGCCCGCATGGAACTACGCGTCGCCGTCGAAGAATGGGTGAAGCGGTTCCCCAATTTCGAACTCGCTGACCCCAGCGCAGTCACATGGGCTGCCGGCCAAGTACGCGGGCCGCGCAGCATTCCTGTGCGCTTGCCAGGCTGAACGAGTTAGAGCACGCCAATCACGGGTTGGGCAAGACGTAGATGATGCGCGAACTGTGGCTCGGTAGGTAAGAAACCAAACCGATCGGGCCACAGCAGTTGCACCATCTCAAATGGCTTGCCGCGATACCAAGCGTGCGCCGTGCCAAACAGCTGTGCAGACGCAACCGCATCTACGGGCAAGAACTGGCAGCGCAGATCGTTGTCGAGCAGGCCAAGCAACTCGACACCAAGCGGTACCTCTGTGCCGCCCCTGAGCAGATCGACCACCATCGTGAGCAACCCCGTAGCCGCCACTGGGGTGAGCCCGAAGATGACTACTTCGGCAAAGCCGGTGAGCGCGGGCAGACCAATGGTGTAGCAGTACCCGGGCGCCACCGGATCGATGTCGGCTCTGGCCGCCACTGGTTCGAGCGCCCAGCCCGAGGTCTCGATCATCCACTCGATTTTGTCGGCGTGGGGGATGTGGAAGTCAGGCAGTTCGTGGGTCATCGCAACCACCCGATGATGCGCCCGACCATGTCAGATCAGCGACTCGCTGTCGAGGTCGAGCGCGTGCTGCAAATGCCGGGTGGCCATCGCTGCGAACATCGCCTCGCTGCGTTCGGTGCCGCCAACGATCTGCGACGCGACAACCGCCATCACGACGCCGGCGAAGGCCTCGCGGCGGTACTGCAGCCACGCCCAATCGTGGTCGATCTCGATGTTGTAGTCGCGGCGCAACGCCTCGACATACTCGGCGACGAGACCCTTTTCGATCTCACGACGATCTTCAGGCTGTGGCCCGGCACCGAGGAAGTACGACACGTCGGCCAGCGCCGCGCCATGGCCAGGGGACTGCCAATCGACCGTGGCGATCGGCGAACCGCCCTCGGGCGTGGCATACATCAGGTTGTCGAGCCGGTAGTCGCCGTGGGTCACCGTGAGCGGGCTGTCACGCTTGTCGATCCAGTCGGCCAGCATCGCGCCGAAACGCTGCACCAAATCGGTGGCCTCCTCGGTCAGATACTTGGCATATGTAGCCATGAACCCTGGGAACAAAATGCCCCACATGCCAACCAACATCGCTGTGTCGTCGGCGGTGGTGCGGCGGCTGAGCCACTCGATGTCGTGGAGTGCCGGATCGCCCCAACGAGGGCCATGCAACCGAGCGAGTTCGAGCACCGATGTGCGCGCGTGCTCGACCGAACATCCGGTGATCTGGTTGCCCTGCGACGCCGGCGCGAGGTCTTCGAGAACGATGACAAAGTCGCCGGTGTCGGCATCCCATTCGGCGTGATAGCAGCGCGGCACGCGGATGTCGACCGTGGGCGC
This sequence comes from Acidimicrobiaceae bacterium, assembly GCA_947505655.1. Lineage (GTDB taxonomy): Bacteria > Actinomycetota > Acidimicrobiia > Acidimicrobiales > Ilumatobacteraceae > WLMZ01. Next base: position 4,381 of record CANNMD010000063.1, read on the forward strand.
GACCTCGTTATAGAACTTCACCTCGCGCTCGTAGTTACGCAACGCCATACCGGTTGCCCGGCTGGTCTCGTCGGGCGATGGCAACTTGACTACCACGCTGCGCGGCACCGAGTCGGGCAACGAACCATCGGGGCCAGTAAGCGCCAGACGAAGGTTCATACCCACGAGTCCGTCGCCGATGCGTTGAGTGTCAGCGATTACAACCGTGACGTCGAACAGTGTCGATAGCCACTCACCAGTTACTTGCTCAGGTCCCACACTCCGGCACGGTAGCGTCCACAGCCGTGACTGGTACAGACGAGATGATGATCCGCGACCACCTCAGCCGTGTCGACGCCGATGGTTACACCATCATCGAGAACGCTTTCTCAACCGAACTGGCCGACGAGCTCCTCGCCGACCTTGCGCGGCTCGAGCGCGAACGCAACATCGTGCCCGCCACCAACGGCTTCGAAGGCTTCCAAACGTGGCGCATATACAACCTGCTTGCGTTGGGCCGCATCTACGAGCAGATCCCTGTGCACCCGGTTGTGCTCGCTGTCATGCGCCACGTGTTAGGCGATGGCTGCCTCATCAGCAGCCTGTCGTCGATCTCCATCGGCCCCGGCGAAATAGCACAGCCCATTCACGCTGACGATCAGTTGTTGCCCCTACCCAAACCTCACCTTGCCACCATCGCCAACAGCATGTGGGCCCTCACCGATTTCACTGAGGCAAACGGGGCCACGCGCATCATCCCCGGTTCGCACCAAGCCGACCACTCTCCACCGTATGGCGTTGAACAACACTCGATTGCCGCTGAGATGCCCAAGGGCAGCGTGCTCATCTGGCACGGCTCACTGTGGCACGGAGGCGGGGCCAACACCACCAACCAACGTCGCTGGGGCGTCGCGATGAACTACTGCGCCGGATGGGTTCGCCAACAAGAGAACCAGCAGCTCGGCATCCCGCTCGATCTTGTTCGACAGTTCAGTCCCGACCTTCAGCAGTTGTGCGGGTTTCAGCTCTATCGAGGGCTCATCGGACATATCGAAAAGCACTCCCCTGCCGAACTGCTGCTGAACACCCAATCGCCCACAGAAATGTTGTGGGCACGTAGCTGACCGATACGGTCAGGAGCACATGTATCGCTTCTTGTTACGGCCCAAATGGCTGCTGCTTCACGTTGTTGTTCTCTTCTCTGTAGTCGGCATGCTCTTTCTCGCTCGGTGGCAGTGGGACAAGCACATCGCCCGCGACGCATTCGTCGAGACCGTAAAGGGCCGTCTCGCCGCCGAGCCCAAAGAACTCACTTCGTTACTCAGCGCAGACACACCCGCTGCCGACATCGAGTGGTACGTGGTCACCGCCTCAGGTTCGTATCTCTCCGCTGGCGAACTGCGCCAACTCAACCGCACCCAGAACGGCTTCAACGGCATCAACATCTTGACGCCGTTCCAAATCAACAATGGCCCACTCATCATCGTCAATCGCGGCTTCGTTCCCGACGGCGTCAAGGTGCCAGCAGCGCCCACCGGAACCATCGTGGTTGGTGGCACCGCACGAACATCACAGACCCGTAAGACCGGCGAGTTAACCGACGAGCAGAGCGCCACCAACAGCGAAGTTCGGCGAGTAGATCTTGCGTTTATCGCCACGCGCATCGACCAAACGATTGCGCCGATATACGTCGATCTCATTGCGACAAAACCGTCATCTCCATCGCCGCCAGTTCCGGTTCCGCCACCCAATCTCGGCAGCGGTCCGCCGCACGTGTCGTACACCGGGCAGTGGTTGTTCTTCGCTCTGTGTGCAATCGCCGGATGGGTGTTCGCAGTGAGGCGCTCGGCAAAGTCAGCTCGTCAGGCGCTCGCCCAGGCCGCTACGGATGAGCCTCAAGCGCTGCCATCCGCTTGAACTGCTCAACAATGTTGGGCGTCTCGTGGTTCGGATTCAGTGATCGATAAACGGTGTCTACGTTCACGCTGATGCGGCCGAACTCACCCCAGCCATCGAACCCGTTGAGAGAAATATCACGTGCCGCATCCCATGCGTCCATGCCCGCATGAAAGCGATCGGTGGCTTCGGTCTGCACGTAGGCCAGGTAGTCACGCACGCGCGCAATGCCGCTCTTGTCGGTGAGCGGACCATGGCCTGGCACGACGGTCTCGATATCCATGCCCAACATCAGGTCGCACGCATTGATCCAGTTGGTCAGCGGCCCCGCCCAAACAATGGGGGTGCCACCGATGAACAAGATGTCGCCGGTGTACACGGTCTTGGCGTCGGGCACATAGGCAATGACATCGCCTGCGGTGTGCGCCGGACCAACCTCGATGAGTTCGATCACTCGGCCGCCAACCTCGATGTCGAGCCGACCTTCGAACGTGCGCGTCGGCAACGTGTGCTCGATGCCTTCGAACTCGAACTCGCCAAAGAAGCCCCGAAACAAGTCGCCGACTTCGCCGGGAGCTTTGTTCAGCGCGGCCAACATCGACGGCGGCACTTCGGTCATCTCATGCGCCGCGCGTTCGCTGGCGATGATCTCGGCACCATGCACCAGTTGGTTGCCATAGCAGTGGTCGCCGTTGGCGTGAGTGTTGACCAACGTGCCGATCGGCGCAGCGCCCACCACTCGCGACATTGACTGAAGCATCTCTGCAGTGAGCTTGAGATCGAACAACGTGTCGATCAACAGCGACACACCATCACCGACGACCAGGCCGGCGTTGCTCCACCCCCACCCGCCATCGGGTTGCAGGTACGCAAAACATCCGTCACCGAGTTCGTGGAGGCCCTTTGAATACGTCATCCCCAATACCTAGCACCTGCCATCCGATGCAGCGAGTACCGATCCCCTTAGAGTTCGCCCATGCAGACTCGTCGACTTGGCCGCACCGAACACCACAGCAGCGTTGCGGTTCTTGGAGGTGCCACGTTCATGGACTGCACCGCCGAACAGGCCGACGCTGCTGTACGCACAGCGGTTGCCCGCGGCGTGAACCACATCGACATTGCCCCCACGTACGGTAAGGCCGAAACCGTTGCCGGGCCCACAATCGGCGCACTACGCAATCAACTGTTCATCGGCGAGAAGACCGCCCGCAGCGACCCCGACGGCGTGCGCGCCCAGCTTGAGACATCACTCACGAACCTCGGCTGCGACTCGTTCGATCTCTACCAAGCTCATGGCGTCACCGGCCTCGACGTACTCGACAGTCGGGTCGCCGCGATCGAGTCGATGTTGTCGATGCGCGACGAAGGCTTGTTCCGGTTTGTGGGCATCACCGGGCACGATCTCGGGGCGCCCGCGGCCCACCTCGAGGCGTTGCGCCGATGGGATCTCGACACCGTGATGTTCCCGCTGTACCCACGTGTCTACGCCGACCCGGTGTACCGCGACAACGTGCTGGCGCTGCTCGCCGAGTGCGCTACTCGCGACGTTGGCGTGATGGTGATCAAAGCCGCGGCCAGGCAACCGTGGGGCGAGCAGAAGCCGACGCACGGTACGTGGTACGAACCGCAGACGACACCCGAGGGAATTGGCCACGGCATTCGGTTTGCGCTCTCACACCCGGGCGTCCACGCCTTTTGCAGCCCCGGCGATCTGTCGCTGCTGCCGCTCGTGCTCGATGCCGCCGAGGGGTTCGTTCCATACACCGACACCGAACGCGCCGAGGCCGTTGCCACCGCGCTTGCCGACAACGATCCGCTGATCTTCCCGCTCGCCGTGAACGCTCGACACTGAGCGTGCGTTGGTGAGCCCGCGTTAGTCGACCGACAAACCGAGGCGTTCGGCCAAACGCTCGGCCATCATCACTGCGGGAAGATGCGTGTTGCCGCGCGGCAGGTCGGGAAACACGCTTGCATCACACACGCGCAACCCTTGGTGATGATGCACCGCACAATCGACATCGACCACCGCAAGGTCGTCGCTGGCGGCGCCCATGCGGCAGCTCGAGCTGGCATGCACGTAGTCGGCCACGTGTTTCATCATCCACTGATCGAACGCTGCGTCGTCGTGAGGTAGCGCCTCGAGACGAGTGCCGATGTTGTCGATATAGGCCGCCGATGAGATACGTCGAAATGGCTCGGTGTCGACGAGTTCGGCCATGTGCCGCACGGCCTCGCGCAGATGCGACCGGTCTCGTTCGTCGGTAAGCATGTTGAACCGAACCACCGGATCATCTGCTGGGTCTTCGCTGCGCAACGACACCGAACCCTCGGAGTGGACCGACATGATCGCGGCCATCAGAACTGCGAATCCCGCCGCCTCGGGTGCGGCACCCAGATGGTTCACCGGAAGCAGCTGCAGATCGGCAACGCCATCGGATGATGACCAACGCAGCAACGTAGCTAACGCAAGATCGTTGGACGATGCCCGAGAGTGGTCGTGAAGCTGCAGCGTGACGCTGGCCGATGCGTGGTCTTTGAGCCCGCGACCGATGCCCGCGAGTTGCACGCCACTTCGCAGCAGCACAGCGGGCGAATGAATGGCCCCTGCGCACACGATGACTTCGCCTGCATCGATCACCTCGCCATCGGCCAGGCGAACGCCAACCGCGCGGGAACCCTCGAGCAACACGCGATCTACTAACGCGTCGCCGCGAATGGCGAGGTTCGAGCGATCACGCGCGGCCTCGAGATAGGCATCGTTGGTAGACACCCGCCGACCATTTATCCGCGTGAGCCACGCTGGTCCCACGCCAAGCGCACCGGGCTGCAGATAGTCGTCGCAGACACTGTGACCAAGCAACTGCGCAGCCTCGACCAACGCTGTGTCGACGCTTCCCCACTCCGCACGAGATGGCTGGCTGAGCATCGCCGTGAGCCGACCAAACACCGGAGCCACATCGGACCACGACCAACCCACGCAACCCAGATCGCGCTGCCACCGGTTGTAGTCGTCGGGCACACCCCACATGCCGATCATCGCGTTCACCGCCGACGACCCACCGATACCCCGGCCACGCCGATACACGCTCTCAGGCCCAGCCTCAGTTCGCTGAGCAACCAGGTTCGGATACATGCGGCCTGGCTCGGCGAGTGCATCGAGAAACGAGTTACCGGCGATTGCCGCAGGTGTTTGCGCACTGCGGTGATCGGGGCCAGCCTCGAGCAGCAGCACCTGATGAGTGGCCGACTGTGACAGCCGCGAAGCCAACACAGCACCGGCAGAGCCAGCGCCAATAATCACCGTGTCGTAGCGCACAGACTACGCCGGGTCCGGTGTTGTCTGAGCTTCGCTCCATCGGCGATACACGTCGGCAAACATCTGTTGCGTTGGCAGCATCAGCAACGATGCTCCACCATCGACACACAACGTTTGGCCGGTAATGAAGTTGCCCGATGGGCCACACAAGAACAGCGCTGCCTTGGCGACGTCGTCGCTCGTTCCCATTCGACCCAGCGGGGTGACCTCGCGCAGCGCCTGAATGGCCGACTCGATTTTGAAGACGCGCTTGGTCATCGGCGTTTCGATCAGCGATGCGGCCACCGTGTTGAACCGAACCTGCTTCGCGCCGTATTCAACGGCCGCGATCTTCGAGGCGTATTCCACACCAGCCTTCGCGCTGGCGTAGGCAGCAAGGCCATTCGATGGGTTGTGCGCAGTGAGCGAACTAATCGACAAGAATGCTCCGCCACCCGAAGCAGCCATTGCATTGCCGAAATGACGCATGCAATACATCGCCCCGCTGAGCTGAACGGCCAACATCGCATCGAGCTTGGCTGGCGTGAGATCGGCCAGCGGAGTGCTCTGCTCGTAGCCCGCGCAGTTCACGGCAACATCGATCTTGCCGTATGCATGTGTTGTGAGTTGCTCAAGCGACTGCACTTGTTCGTCGTCGGTGATATCGCAATCGACTCCGAGTCCACCAACCGACGCGGCAACCTCGTTGACGAGATCTACGCGTCGCCCGGCTACAACAACCGTCGCGCCCTCGGATGCGAACAGCCGGGTGATCGACTCACCGAACCCACTGTGACCGCCAACGACAACAGCCACCTGACCATCGAGAATCCCCATACCCGTAATCTAGGGCTGCCGAGCAGTCTCTCTTGGCAACCCAGCAAGGTGAGCGTGATCGTTGTAGCGAACGAGCCGCCATCGACCTGGCTTCACGAGCTGCATCTCGGTGATCGAAGTATTCAACGTGTTGATCTCGAACACGCCCAACTGGGCAGTGCGCAGCGCTTGCCGTAGGGCCGCATCGATCACACCACCGTGGCACGCAACAACGATGGTCTTGCCCTCGTTGGCGCGCAGAGTTTGCGAGATTGCCTCACCCACGCGTAGGTGAAACGCGGCCAAGGTTTCGCCGCCCGGAAAGCCCACGTTGAACGGGTCTGTCTCGTGATCGTGGCGACCGTAGCGCTCTACGTATTCGTCGAAGGTCATGCCATCGCATACCTCACCGGGATCGTGCTCGCCGAAGCCCTCGACGATGTCGATCTCGAGGTCGCCGAACGCCGGAGCAATGATCTCAGCAGTCTCGCGAGCCCTCGGGAACTGACTGCTCACCAGCACATCGGCCGAAATCTCTGCGGTAGCGGCAAGGCGGTCACGCAAGCGCTCGGCTTGCTGACGGCCCAGCGGCGACAGCCCCGAGCACGTACGAAAGCCCCCGATACGGCGAGCGACAGTTGTGTTCGACTCGCCGTGGCGAATCATGATCAGACGGGTCACAGGCAGACCAGAATACGCATGCTGAGGTTCGGCAAGACAGTTCGGCGGCCCGCCGCCTGACTTTTCGTTCAATCCTGACGACCCGAACCGGCATTGCACCTAAGGTCACTGTGCAACATACTGCTGCGCCCGAAGGAGGCCCACCTTGCCAAGCCCTTCGTCTTCTCGTCCCATCGGTCGTCACGACCGCGAGACATTCTTCGATCGTTTCGAAGCCCTCACGTTCGACGACGTTGTCATCGTGCCCGGCTACAGCGAGGTGCTGCCCGACTCGGTCGACACCTCTGCCGTATTCGCCCGAGACATCAATCTGGCCGTGCCGCTCGTGTCTGCGGCTATGGACAAAGTCACCGAGGCCCCGATGGCCGTTGCTATGGCACGCGAGGGTGGCATCGGTGTCATCCACCGCAACCTCTCTATCGAGGACCAAGCCGCCGAAGTGCAAAAGGTGAAGCGCAGCCAGAGCGGCATGATCACCGATCCGGTCACGCTCACACCTACCGCAACGCTGCACGAAGCCGAAGCGCTGATGAACCGTTTCAAGTTCAGCGGCGTGCCCATTACCGATCACGATGGCCGCCTTGTTGGCATTCTCACCAACCGCGACATCAGATTCTGCGGAGGCTCCGACTTCGATCGGCCCGTCGCCGACTTCATGACCAGCGAGCGACTCATCACCGCTGCCGTCGGCACCACGCTTGAAGATGCCCGGGCCACACTGCAGAAGTACCGCATCGAGAAGTTGCCGCTGGTCGACGACCAAGGTTTCTTGCGTGGCCTCATCACGGTCAAAGACATTCTCAAGCGCCAAGAGTTCCCGAACGGCACTCGCGACTCAAAGGGTCGCCTCGCCTGCGCAGCTGCCGTTGGCGTCGGACCCGATGTCGAAGATCGCGCCGAAGCACTCGCAGCAATGGGTGTCGATGCATTCGTCATCGACACCGCGCACGGCCACTCGGCGGGAGTCATTAAGACCATCGAACGCCTGCACGCTGGTTGGCCATCGATCGCAATCGTGGCCGGCAACGTGGTCACCGAAGAAGGCGTCGAAGCACTTGTAGCCGCAGGCGCCGACGCCGTGAAGGTCGGCGTGGGAGCCGGTTCCATTTGCACCACTCGTGTGGTCTCGGGTGCTGGCATGCCGCAGCTTTCGGCCATCTACTTCACCTGCCTCGCCGCTCGCCGCTTGGGCATTCCAGTCATCGCCGACGGAGGCATCACCTACAGCGGCGATGTCGTCAAGGCCATCGCAGCCGG
>CANNMD010000064.1 GCA_947505655.1 Acidimicrobiaceae bacterium
GGTTCCGGTTGCGGCGGTGCCCACCTCGCGGCCAGCGCTGAGATCAATCTTGCGAACCGAGTTTTGATGATTGTTCGACACGTAGAGGAACTGGTCATCGGGTGACAACAACAGGTGACGAGGTGTCGATCCCGCATCGCCTACTGCGCTAACGACCGCTCTCTTGCCGAGGTCGACCTTCACGATCTTGCTCTCGCCCATCACAGAGACATAGGCGTAACGCGAGTCCTTGGTGATGGCGATGCCGCGGGGATGGCTGCCGATGTTGATACGCGTGATCGGCGAGTCTGTGGCCGTATCGATGATGGTGAGATCGAAGCCACACCAGTTCGAGACGAGCAACTGCGTGCCGTCGGGCGTGATGGCCATGAACTTCGGTACGGATCCGGTGGGGATGACCTTGTCGATGCTGAACGTCTTGGTGTTGATTTTGTAGACGTAGCTGTCGTCCCATTTGCCGCGACCGCAACTGTCGTCGGCCACTGGGTTATACCCAGGCCCGTACATCTTGTAGTTCGACACGTAGACCGACGATCCATCGCGGGTGAACACCGCTTCCACCGGAGCGCCTTGTGCTTTGACCCCTCCCGCTACGCCGAACGCAGCGAGGTCGACGTCGTCGGCGATCTTGGCAACCAGCGCGCCAGCGCGATCGAACACCATCATGTTGTGGCGATACATCATGTTCTGCGCGAAGAAGAGCCCACTGCCGGACGCCACGATGCTTTTCGGTTGAAGGTCGGCATTGCTGACTACGAATGCACTCTCAAGCCGGCGCTGTGCGCTGGTCTTGCCGTCGTCTGTCGCCAGCGGAGTCGCGGTAACCACCGGCGACACGGTGGTCGGCGATGTCGCCACAGCAGTTGACGTGGATGCTGAAGGATTTGGCTGAGAGGCCGCCGTGTCGCTCGTCGCCGCGCTGTCGCTCGTGGATGGACGCACTGCAAGCGCGAGAGCTGCGGCGAGCAGACCAACCAGCGCGATGAGTCCAAGCGACCCGAGCAAGCGAGCGTGCGTTCCCGCCCAACCGCGTCGACCCACTCCCGTTGCCATGCGTCGAATGTACCTGCAACCTGATCGGCGCAACCGGCAACCTATGCGCCGTTCGATCGCAAAAAACCTGATCCGGAACGCGAAACAGCGGGCTGGGACAAGCCCAACCCGCTGTTTTCTCAGAACACGTCAATTTCCGGTCCGATACGGACCGGAGCAAATTAGATAACGCGAACCTTCTGGGCTTCTTCGCCCTTCTTACCTGGGGCAACTTCGAATTCGACAGTGTCGCCTTCGCTGAGCGACTTGTAGCCGCTGCCTTCGATATTGGAGAAGTGCACGAATACGTCCGCGCCGCCTTCTCGAGAGATGAAGCCGAAACCTTTTTCGGCGTTGAAAAACTTGACTGTGCCTGTGGCCATTACTATTCCTTATATACAAATTCGAGCCGCCCTCGGCGACTGCCAGCAACACTACCCCACCACGAGGGGTGTTGCACTCCATCGGCCAAATCCAACCTCCTCGCCGAAATATTTCTTGAGTGCCGAAATCTGGCCGATACGGTGCTGTGATGCGTTGTCGCCCTGCCGAACTCCATCGATTCCAGTGAGTCGCCTCGACGACATTGGTGCCGCCGACGGCTGGCGTTGCTGGCTCTGCGACGAGCCAGTCGATCCCGAAATGTCGGTGAACGACTCGCGCGGACCCAGCATCGACAGCATTCTCACAAAGGCGAAGAGCAAATCGAGTGGCGCAGATCCACATGCGGGCCGGCTCGCGCATCGCGGTTGCAACACAAAGAAGGGCGCTATTGCGCCAGTGATTCCGTGGCCGAGCGCCCTGTTTGTTTTCGACCCGGCACCAATTTTGGCGAGCATCGAACGGTTGCAACGCAAAGGCGGGCGCGTCGTGATGGGTCGCTGCCCCACCCTGGTTGACGCCAACGAAGCGGCGGCCTGGTTACTCGATCGGCTGTCTCGCCTGCGGCCCGAACTCGAAGCAACGGCCCAAGTCGAGCCCGGCGGCGGCCAATTCATGTTGGTGCTGTGTAGCTAGCCCGAACGGTGGCTCACCACGCGATGCGCCGTACATTGTCCCAATGCGTTTTCCCCTGAGTGCTCTTGCCCTGTCATGCGTTGTCCTTGCCGGATGTAGCTCGAGCAGTGGATCCTCCACCGCCGCTTCGACCGACTCGCAGGCCGTGTCGTCATCGGCCCCGGCTCCGGCCGTTTCAGAGCCAGCCGCAACCGATGCTCCTACGTCGACAACTATCGACCCCACCATCGCCCGCCCGTTCGAGGTGTTCGTGCCAACGACCTACGACGGTGCAACTGCAGTTCCGCTCGTTCTCCTTCTTCACGGCTACGGCGCATCGGGCGCAATCCAAGAGGCCTACTTCCAGGTTCAACCAATTGCTGAATCTCGCGGCTTTCTGTACGTGCACGCCGACGGCACAAAGAACGCCATCAACAGCCAATTCTGGAACGCCACAGACGCTTGTTGCGGCGGGCCCGACGCAGCCGTCGACGACGCGGCGTACATCACCGCAATCATCGAGTCGGTGCAAAAGGACTACAAGGTCGACCCAAAGCGCGTCTATCTCATGGGCCACTCAAACGGTGGCTTCATGTCGTTTCGTATGGCGTGCGACCACGCCGACAAAATCGCAGCTATCGCCAGCTTGGCCGGAGCCACATTCAGCGACGTCAGCAAGTGCGCACCTTCTGAGCCAGTGAACATCCTTGCGATCCACGGCACTGGCGATCAAACAATCAAGTACGCAGGCGACCAGATTCAGGGCCGCAGCTACCCAAGCGCACAGACCACAACCGCATCGTGGGCCAGCTATAACGGCTGCTCGGCAACCTCAACTGCGTCACCAACGAAGGTCGATCTTGAGCCCGGCATCGAAGGCGCCGAATCAACGATTTCGGCGTTCGATGGTTGCCCCACCGGTGTTGGCGTTGAGCTGTGGAGCATCGAAGGCGGCCAACACATCCCGTCGGTATCGCCAGCGTTCATCGGCGCCATCATCGACTTCCTGCTCGCTCACCCAAAGGCATGAACCCAACTCAGTCGATCTGAGTCGATCGCTTCGGTCAGCTCGCAAGTTGCAGCACCAAGGCCGTAGCGATCATCGCCGCACAGATCAGGTGGTCCCGTAAAATTGTGCGAGCCATGCGGCTCTGCGCTGCGGGCGTGTCACGTTGAGTGCCAAGCCTCACTGCCATTGGCACTACGCGGCCGCCAGCTAGCGCCATTGGAAATACCGCTATCGGGAACGCGACGAGCAGATACCAGCGCGGACCCTGATGGGCAATCTGCGCGACGAACCCAACAATGCTCGCCAGCATTGCCAACACGACTAAGCGACCCATCGGCGAAGCGTCGGTGGTAACCCGGCGGTAATACGTGGCAATGGATTCGACCACTGGCCGGGGCAACTGTTTGGCGTTGCGATGCTTGATCGCCTGAACGTCGAACATCAGGTCGAACCACAACACGGCGAGCAAGAACCCGAGACCAGCAGTTGTGAGCGCGTGCACCTATGCGCTGGCCCGTGTTGAGCGGCCGTTGGCCACGCGATGGAGCAACGGCACGAACTGCTCGAACGGCGGGTCGACCGAGTCGTCGCTCTTGCCAGTGTCATCCCAAGAACGCAACTGCGTAGCTGCGCTGAATTGCGGATGCATCTCGAACCGTGATCGCTCATCAAGGTTCATCGGGCATCCCTGCAACAGCAGGCTCGCGGCCGACGCCGGGCTCAGCGCATCGCGATACGCAGGGTCGGCCGCGCACCGCCAGCGCTTGGCTTCTACGTGCAACGCGACGGGCGCGGTAACCGCAGCGGAAAACAGCTTTGCCAGCGCTTGAGCACCGATGGCTTCATGTTTGAGATCGGTGTCGAGCGAACCCTCGTGCGTGCCTGAGGTGTCGAGGTCGATGAGATGCCCAATGTCGTGTAGGAGCGCTGCGACAACCAACTCGTCGGAGGCCCCGGATGCCTGCGCCAACGATGCGCACTGCACGGCGTGCGAGAGCTGAGTGATGTCTTCGTCGTAGTTGTCGTTGCCCCAACGCGTATAGAGCTCAACCACTTCTTCTACCGATTCGAACTGCCTCATACTGGCTTGCCTTCGAAGTCACTGATAAGTGACACCTGAACGGTTTCTCCCGAGCTTGGAGCGTCTCGAAACTCGCGCAGCTTCTGTTCGTAATAAGCGCCGCGAAGGTCACCCTCGCGCAACGCGTTGAACGTGGGGTACATCGCTCGGCGATCGACGCTCGACGTATTCGCCCCACTTCGGTGCGGCGTCAGCGAGTGAAACCACAGCGCGTCGCCAGCCTTGAGTTCAACGGGCACCCAGGTCATCTGCTGCACGAGTTCGTCGGTGATGCAACCGCGATCGTTCATCTCGAGCAGTTGCTGATGCCGAGCATTGACCACCTGCAGGCAACCGTTCTCAAGCACTGAATCGTCGACCGCGATCATGCACGAGATGTGCGTATCTACGAACCGATACGCCGGCGCGTCTTGATGCGGCGAGTACCCCGCGCCGCCCGCAAGCTTGTAGTTGATCTTCTCTTTGTAGAGCACTGCAGGCTCGCCGAGCAACGCCGTTGCGATGTCGATGATCGGCCCAGCGGTGAGCAACTCGCGCAGCGACGCGTGGAACGGAACGAAGTTCTCAGTGCGGCACAAACGCGGGCCGTGATCGGTGCGCTCGCGGTAGTGCAACCAATCGCCGTCGTCGGGCCACGACTGCACCGCGTCGACCCAATGTCGAATCTCGTTCACACGATCAGCAGAGAACGGTTTGGTCAAAAGCCAACCGTTGTGGCGGAAGTGATCGAGATCTTGCTCAGACAGCAACACAGCACGACTGTACCCATTACGGGGAGGTCGCCTCCACTCCCCTGATCACCGTATTGTGTGGCCAATGGTCGCGAGCGTCGTTGGTGAGTCGAGACTGTCGCGTCGAGTCCGGCCTCATCCCGTGGCCTATCTCACGTTGATTCTCGCCAAGTTGTGGTTGGTCGATGGCCAGCGGCTTACCGCGTACGGCTCGTTGACCATCGACGACAATTGGTTCATCCGTCGAGCTGCAGCGATCAGTGCGGGCAACTGGCTTGGGCCATTCGAGTACCGCACCTTGATCAAACAGCCCGGATATCCGCTGTTCATTGCCGCGGCGCATTTCACGCGCATCCCACTGTTGCTCGCTGAGCATTTGTTCTACGCAGCGGCCGCCGCGATGGTTATCGTCGCCCTTCGCCCACTGCTGCCCTCGCGTCGGCGGCGTCTCATCGCGTTCGCACTGTTGTTGTTCAACCCAATGACGATGAACACTGCCATTTCGGCGCGCGTCGATCGCGCTGGCATCTACCCAGCAATGGTCATGCTGTTGCTTGCTTGCTTGGTCGGCCTTGTTACCTCGTGCAGCAAGCCCGATAGTTTCACGCCGGCGTGGGCATTTGGCGCATCGGTGTCGCTCGGTTGTGTGTGGTGGCTTCGCGAAGAGTGGCTGCTCGTATTGCCCGCCGTGGTGGTGGCGCTCGCGCTTGCCATCGGCCGTGTGGGCCGCTGGCCGCTACCAACGCCGCGACGGCTCGCAATGATTGTCGCCATTGCGCTCGTGCCGGTATCTGTGGTGATGAGCAGCGTCGCTCTCGAGCGACTCAACGAATCGCACTACGGGCTTGCGATCACCAATATCGAACAGACATCTATGTCGGCCGGCATCGGGCCAATGTTTCGCGTCGCTCCGTTCACCGTTATCGACCGGTACCCCATTACCGCTGAGACTCGGGTGCGGCTGTATGGCGCAAGTCCCACTCTCGCGTCGCTGCGCAACCAGATCGAGCGACGCACCGACCAGCGTTACTTCAGCACCCGACCTGACGGCGTGCGCGACTTCGATGGCCAAGTGTTTCAGTGGGTGGTGCTCGATGCCATCGGAGCCGCTGGATTAGCGACGACAGCGACCCAACTCGATCAAACGTTTCGAGCCATCGGCAGCGAAATCGACGCAGCGTGCTCCGCCGAACGACTTCGCTGCAGCGATCCACACGATGGAATTGCTCCGGCGTGGCAATGGAGCCGAGCCCCATCGCTCGCGCTACGTACGGTTCGCGGGTTGCGTAAGACCATCGACCTCAACGCCTTCAGTGCGTTATCGCCCCCTGGCGACGGCACCGCTGCAGAGCGAACGATGTTCGCCGACATGACCAGCGAGTCGCTCGCACCCGGACCCAGCAGCGCGCTCACGCGCCTGCGCGTGCATCTCATCAGCGCGTTACGACTGCTGTACAAGCTGTTGATTGGCATCGCCATCATCGCTGCCGTGGCTCGGGCTCGTTCAGCCGTTCACCATCGCCGCAAGCCGTCGTGGCCGATGTTCGCAGTCGTGACCCTCGGCTCGCTGCTCGTTCTTGGGCGCACTGCGGGTCTTGCCTATCTCGACCTCACGGCATTCCCAGGCTTCTCGCCTACCTATCTCGCTACGGGCTATGCAGCCGCACTCGTGGTCGCAGCCGCGATCTTGGTGGGCAGGAACCCACAAGCGATATTGGTGACCGAGGTCCCTACCGCCGCGCCGTCGCCTGCTGCACAATGACGCCCATGGATCATCCAGAACCGTCGGGCGCGCCCGACCACACTGTCGCGACACTCGATGCGCTCGTGCCCGCCGCCATCGCTCGTAAAGCCGAAGACATCGGCGTCGCGAAAGCCGAAATGCCGTTCGCCAAACTCTTTGTTCTCGCCATACTCGCCGGGGCTTTCATCTCCCTTGGCGCGCTGTTCTCAACCGTGGTTACGGCTGGCGGCGGCACCTCTGCCGGCGTGAGCCGACTGCTCGGCGGCGTTGTCTTCTCGCTGGGCCTCGTGCTCGTGGTTGTTGCCGGCGCCGAACTGTTCACGGGCAACACGTTGGTCATCATCGCGTTTGCGAGCAAGCGAGTTCGCCTCGCCAAACTGCTGCGCAATTGGGGCATCGTGTATCTGGGCAACGTGGTCGGCGCCGTCGGTATCGCCGCCCTCGTGGTTCTGTCACGTCGACTCGAATCTGGTGATGGATCGATCGGCATTCGGGCACTCGACATCGCCAACGCAAAGACTCAACTACAGATGCCTGATTCATTCGTGTCTGGAGTGTTGGCAAACATGCTTGTGTGCCTCGCTGTGTGGTTGTCGTTCTCGGCGCGATCAGTGACCGACAAAGTTGTCGCCATCGTTCCAGCGGTGGCCGCGTTTGTCGCCGCAGGTTTTGAGCACAGCATCGCCAACCTTTACTTCGTTCCGGTGGCGCTCTTTCAGCGCCTGTTCGCACGCGACGCATTCTGGAGCACCACCGATTCGAGCGCTGATGCCTATCGATCGATCACGTGGTCACGCTTTTTGATGCGCAACCTGCTGCCCGTTACGGCGGGCAATATTCTGGGCGGCGCGCTGTTGGTGGGGCTCACCTACTGGTTCGTCTATCTGCGAACGCCGCGCAGCGCTCAGGGCACCTAGCCCTTACAGAAACCGGCAATGTCGCGAGCGGTATCGCGGGTGATGTCGGGGCACACGATTGGGAAGATCTCGGTGCCGTGCATGGTGCCCATCATCTGGCGACAACGCGCGCTGACGCCATTGGCAATCAGCAGTCGGTAGAAAGCGATTCCTTCGTCGCGCAACGGATCGCACTCGTTCACGTTGATGACCGTTGGGGGAAGGCCAACGACATCGTCGGCTTGGGCGAAGCCTGGCCACGCGAGCGGATCGCGAGCGTTGAAGGCCTCGATGCCATATGCATGGGCGCCACGGTTGTTGTGCAACTCGAGCAAGATTCCGTTGTTCTCGATGGACGATGGGTTTGAGGCCAGCGGCCACTCACCAGCGATGTATGGGCACAGCGCGTAGAGACCCTTGACGAGCCCCAACTCTTGGTCACGCTTCAGCTTCAGGCCCACCGCCAACGTGAGGTTGCCGCCGCCGCTCTCGCCAGCAACGATCACCCGGGTGGTGTCGACCTTGAGCGCAGCGGCGTTGGCGTGCACCCATTTCAGGCCAGACACGCAGTCGTTGAGACCGGCCGGGAACGGCGCCACCTCGGGCACCGACGATGGCGACAATGCGTTACGGAAATCGACCATCACGACCACGAGATCGAGGGCCGCAAGGATCTTGCCCCACGCGCGATAGTTGCCATCGAAACATGACAACGCCTGCATGCCGCCACCGTGGATGTAATAGACGCAGGGCAACACGTCGTCGTTGTCGGGACGAATGATCTGCAGGTTGATCTCGTTGCCGTCTGGCTGAGACACGATCTTCTCAGTGCTCACACGCAACCCAGCCGACGGAGCGATCTCATCGACATCGCAAATCTCCATCATCGCCCGATACATGTCGACCGACGCCTTCGCCGCTCCGGTCTCGACCTCGGCGAGCAACTCATCGCGGCTTGTCACATCGCCAGCTGCGAAGGCAGGCATGCTGGCGAGGAGAGCCTTCACCCGCGGATCGAGGCGCGGATCGGATGCAATATCGAGTGTCATGAAATGGGTCCCATCAGAACTTTCGCGAGGCCGCGATGCGATCGAGTATTCCAGCGCTCCGCCGCGTGGGTCGAACCCGGCGGCGGTCCGCGAGATGCAACGCGGGCTAGATTACGCCGGGCAACAAAAGGAACCTTGGTGACGGGTCGGAACAGATGAGCGCATATGCACTGGGCATTGACCTTGGTACATGCTTCACTGCTGCCTCCGTCGCTCGCGAAAACTCTGCTGCGGCGCTGACTCTCGGTGCCCATGTTGCCCAGATGCCATCGGTCGTTTTCATACGCGAGAGCGGCGAAGTGCTCGTTGGCGATGCAGCCGAACGCGAGGCCGTCGGCAATCCACTGCTTGCGGCCCGCGACTTCAAGCGACGTCTTGGCGACCCCATACCGATCACAATCGGCCACACCACACACTCCGTAGAGTCGTTGCTCGGGCACCTCATTCTTGACATCGTTCGGCGCGCAACCGCACAAGAACGCCGGCCCCCAGCGTTAGTGGTTCTCACCCACCCAGCCAACTACTCGAGCTTCAAGATCGACTCGCTGTGCGAAGCCGCTCGGCTCGCAGGAATCGCCCCCGACCACATCGTTCTGCTGGCAGAACCCAAGGCAGCCATGGTCGCCTTCGGTCACCGCGCACCAATCGCTCCTGACGAATTCACGGCCGTCTACAACTTCGGTGCCGCCACGTTCGAGGCCGCAATCGTTCGCCGCTCCGGTGAGCAACTCGAACTCGTCGGCGTTGGCGAGGCCAACGAGCGATTGGGTGGCAACGATTTTGATCAAATGATCTTCACCCATGTCGACGCGTCGCTGGGCGGTTCGGTCTCGAAGGCCGATCGTCGCGATCCCCAGACACGACCCAGGCAAGTACGCCTTCGGCTCGAATGTCGTCGAGCAAAAGAGTCCCTCTCGAGCGACATCGAATCGCTGATTCCCGTAGCGCTGCACGAACTCGATACCGACGTGCGTCTGAGTCGCACCGAATTCGAGTCGCTCATTCGTCCACAAGTCAACGAAACAGTTCGCTCACTCGAACGCGCCGTCGATTCCGCTGGCATCAAGATGGAACAGGTGGCCCGAGTTCTGCTCCTCGGCGGCACGTCTCGCATCCCTCTCGTTGCCGAGATGGTGGGGCTTGCAACCTCACGGCCGATCAGCCTCGACCCATATCCGAAATTGTCGATTGCGATTGGGGCATCCCTATACGGCGCAGCGCGTCTTCCAGAACCAGAAGCCGTTGAGCCGCTCGAGCTCGAATCGCCTGCGCTACCAAACCGCTCATCGGCCGCCGTGCAAGAGTTGCTCGCGGCAATTCCACGCGAGCGACGACGACGCCGTCGGCGCGTCGCAACCAACATTGCGCTCGTCGCGCTTCTCGTCGGCGGCACAGCGGTAGCGCTGCCACGTGTACTTGGCCTCGATTCGTCAGAAGACAACGGCCCCGACGCGAACTCGCAGACGACTCCCACCGTCCCGACTTCGTCAACCACACCGTCAACAACAAAGCCCATCGCCACTACAACCACAGCTGAGACAACGCCGCCAACAGTCGTTCCGGGTCGTGGGGTTGCCGCGGTCGTTGATCGCTTTGCATTCGATCCTGCGGCCAATCCCGGTGACGGCCTTCCTGGTCCCGCGCTCAAGGCGGGCGTGTTGGGCATCGCCGCTGTCACCGCCGACAACGAAGGCACCGTCTTCGTCGCCACCACCGACGGCATTATCCTGCGCGTGAAGAACGATCTCGTCTCGATCATCAAACGGCTCAGCGCCAATGCCGGCAAGCCAGGTGGCATCGCTGTGGCCGCCGACGGCACCGTTCTTGTCTCGGTCAACGCTGGCGTTATTGCGCTACGCGACGGTGTCGACTCGATCTTCCTCAACGGCCTCGAAGCGTCTCTCGGAACCCAGCCGGGACCCATCGCTCTCGACGCTTCAAGCAACCTCTATGTGGCAGACAACGAGCGCCACCGAATCGTGCGTCGCGGCTCAGACGGTGTGATCTCAGTAGTTGCTGGCACCGGGCTCGCACCCGACCCCGCACCATTCGCTGGAGAGCTTCAGCCGGCGACCACTGTTGCAATCGGTTCCGTGGTGGCCCTCGCTGTCGACGCTGCGGGCAACATCGTGTTCGCCGACGCAGATGCACGAGCCGTTCGCGCGGTCGCCATCAATGGAGTCATCGTCACCATTGCTGGCGGGGGCGTCACGCCGCTACAGATTGCCGGATCGTTTGTAGCTGAAGGCACTCCGGCAATTCTCGTGAAATTCGCAACCATCGAGGGCGTCACCGTTGCGCCGTCTGGTCGGGTGTACATCGCCGACTCAAGTGACGGAGCCATCGTGAGAGTTTCGGCGGCTGGTGGCGTCGAAGTGATCCTCGCAAGGCGTCTCGACATAGGCCCCGCCAACGGAGTTCCGGCTCGACAATCGTCGCTATCGAAGCTAGGCGTGCTCGCTCTCGGCGGAGAAGAAACGTTGTTCTTCGCTGACGCCGAGCGGCTGCGCGTGATCAGAAGTCTGAGCTAGTCGCTCAGCCTCGGAGCCTGTGCCCGATGTGCTCAACCTGTCCGTCGGCATTGGACAACAGTGCATCGTTGTAGTGGCGCTCACCGCGGTGTTGTACGGCATCGGCACGCGAGAACGACAACAACACCGACACTCGGTGCGGCCCGTTCGGAGATGTTGGCGGTAACGACACATGCATGACATCGCCATCGTGCACCGACACATCGCCTGCACTCACCGCAACAGCAACGCCGGTAGGAGCACCGGGGGCGTTGCCATCGATAAACGGGTGGCTGGTGTTGTGCGACCCTGGCAGCGCACGAAGTTCGCCAGCTTCTGGCGTACCTTCGGTGAGGCAGATGGTCATCACCAACGTGGGGCAGTTCATCGCGTGGCCACCCATTCCGCAGTCGCGGTGCCATGGCAGATCGGCGAGGCCTTCGACCATGTCGGGGATCTTCCACAACACGGTGACGCCGTCGACCTCATCGCGGTAGGCGCTGCGAAGTTGGAGGCCAGTAGCCGCCACAATCGCACGAACGCTGTCGTTGTCGTACAGGGCTTGCAGGGTGGGCATGGTCGAACCATTGAGCACACGCGTGACCACCGCTTCGCCATCGGCATTTTTACCCCACCACGACGTGCCATCACCTGGTTGAGCCGATGCCCGCAAGGAGTCGGCTTCGTTCAGCAGCGCTGCTATCTCGGCTTCATCGAACACGTCTCTGGCGACGACAAACCCAACCGTAGATAACTGCTGCGCGAGAGCCTGCGGGTCGCTGTGAACCGCATCCATCTCAAACGACGCAAGCGGATCGATGACACGACCGTGAGCGTCGATCAGCGAGATCGTGTCGGCGTTGTAAATAGGCCGACCATGAAATATCGCTCGTAGCGCTGGCTCCCAACGTACGAACCGCAGCGGATTACCGCGAACAACTGTTGCCCGGTTCTGATAAAGCATCGCTACCGGGGTATCAAGGTCGGCGGCCAGATCGGCAAACGACGCGTCGTCGATCTGTACGACCACGCGCGACTCAGCGAGCACGCCCTCATGGACGCGAATCGTTCCGGCCTCGGGCACATACGTCCATTCGCCTGAGTCGGTGACAAAC
>CANNMD010000065.1 GCA_947505655.1 Acidimicrobiaceae bacterium
CGGGCCAACATCGCGCCGAGGCAGTAGTGCACGCCGAAGCCAAACGAGAGGTGTTTGTTCGGGCTGCGGCCGATGTCGAAGGTGTATGGGTTCTCGAAGACTTCTTCGTCGCGGTTTGCCGAGGGATACGACAGCAACACCGATTGGCCGGCCTTGATGGTGCGGCCTCGAAGTTCGTAATCGACAGTGGCCGTGCGCATGAAGTGTTTCACCGGAGTGGTCCAGCGGATCATTTCGTCGGCGGCAGTAGCCATCAGCGAAGGGTCGGCCTGAAGGCGCGCCAACTGATCGGGATTCTGGATGAGGGCCAGCATTCCGCCCGCCATCGCCGACGACGTGGTGTCGTGACCTGCCGTTGCCGCGATGATGTAATAGCCGATGGTGTCCATCATCGCGAGTGGGTCGCCATCGACAGTTGCATTTGCAATTGCCGAGGCAAGGTCGTCGGTGGGCTCAGCGCGGCGCGCTTCGGTGAGCGCCGAGAAGTAGATCAGAAAGTCTTGAACCACTGCGAGAAGATCGGCGGGGTCGCCACCGCGTTGCATCTCTTCGTCGGCCGAGCCGAACATCTCTTGGGTGAGCTTGAGCATGCGGTCGTAGTCGGTCTCGGGTAGACCAAGAATGGACAAGATCACGTTGAGCGGCATCTGCATGCATACGTCGCGAGCGAAGTCGCATTCACCGTTGAAGTCGAGCATGCGATCCACAAAGCGACGCGCAAGGCCGCCGAGCTGGCCATCGAGCTTGGAGAGATTCTTCGGCAAGAACCACTCGGAGGTGACGCCACGCAGCTTGCGATGCTCGGGTTCATCGACGTGGATGAGCGTGCGAATCAGGTCGCCAGCTTCGGCGCGGATTCGATCGTCTTCGGACGTGCCCAGCAAAGGCCGAGGCGCATTCAGGAAGATCTGATGCTTCGTCTCGATCTCGAATACATCGGCGTGTTTGGTAATGGCCCAAAACCCGTTGAAGCCGAGGCCTTCGCCTTCGACCCAGTGCACCGGATCCTCGTTGCGCAGCAACGCACATGAGGCCTCGAAACGGGCCTCATCGGCGTAGGCGGTTGGATCGACAAACACGTATCCGGCAAGTTCAGCCATCTCGTTCATGGTGCCTCCTGTGGTTCAGCTATCGCGAGTCTCGCCGTGATGAGGCACCGCGTCCAAACCAGCCAGCCAACAGTGCGGAAACCAAAGCTGCGTACTGCCGAAACATTCCCGAAACATGCGCCGCGTATGTTCACACGGTGGGCTGAGGGGCTCATTGCAATTTGGAGGAATCGTGGATTCTGGAAATGTGACGTGGATTCTCGTCAGTGGCGCACTGGTGCTGTTTATGACGCCCGGTCTGGCCTTCTTCTACGGCGGCATGGTGCGCTCGAAGAACGTGCTCAACATGTTGATGATGAACTTCTGGTGCATCTTGGTCGTGCCACTGTTGTGGGTCGTTGTGGGCTACTCACTGTCGTTCAACGGCAGCGGCTCGGTGCTCGGCAACTTCGGCAGAGCGTTTGGCCGAGGGTTCGATTTCGGCGGTATTGAGCCTGCCGTGATGATCTTCTTGGCAACGTTCGCAGCCATTACGCCTGCGCTGATTTCGGGCGCCGTGGCCGACCGCATGAAGTTCGCCGCATGGGCCATCTTCGTGCCCATCTGGAGCCTGTTGGTCTATGTGCCGGTCACCTATTGGGTCTTTGCCCCCAACGGTTGGCTGAAGGCGCGTGGCTCGCTCGACTTCGCTGGCGGAACCGCCATTCATGTGAACGCCGGCATCGCGGCATTGGCCGTTATTTTGGTTCTTGGTAAGCGCAAGGGTTGGCCACGCGACGGCGCTCCCCCGCACTCGATGCCACTCGTGATGTTGGGCACCGGCATCTTGTGGTTCGGCTGGTTCGGCTTCAACGCTGGCTCTGCTCTGGCAGCCAACGGGGTTGCCGTGCAGGCGTTCATCAACACGTTCCTTGCCGCATCGGCAGCAGGGCTGGCATGGGCACTCGTCGAGCGCATTCGTAACGGCCACTTCACCAACCTCGGCGTCGCCTCGGGCATCGTTGCCGGGCTCGTTGCCATTACACCCGGCTGCGGATACGTCACCTCGATGTCCGCAATCGCCATCGGCCTCATCGCTGGCGTTGTCTGCTCGGTCGCAATCGGCATGAAGTTCAAGTTCGGGTTTGACGACTCGCTCGACGTGATCGGCGTACACCTTGTGGGCGGACTCGTAGGCTCGCTGCTCATCGGTTTCTTCGCCGATCCCAAGGGGTTGGGATTCGACTTCGCCCCCGGGCTGTTCTTCGGTGGCAACCTGCACCTCCTTGGCGAACAGGCGCTCGCTAACGGTGTCACAATGGCGTATTCATTCGTCGTCACATTCGCGATCGCCAAAGCTCTGAATGCCACGATGGGCATTCGCGTTACGGCCGACCGCGAAAGCGAAGGCCTCGACGTGACCGAACATGTCGAGACCGCATACAACAACTCTGAGCGCACTATGGGCCGCTCACACTGATCGGGGGACCGCTATGAAACTCATCACAGCAATCATCAAGCCGTTCAAACTCGACGATGTGAAAGCTGCTCTCAAGGCGATGACCGTCGAGGGCATGACCGTTACGTCGGTCGAAGGCTTCGGCCGCCAGGGCGGCCACACAGAGATGTACCGCGGCGCCGAATACCAAATCGACTTCATTCCGAAGATCAAGATCGAGGCCGTCGTCGCCGACCACGATGTGACGCGGGTCGTCGAAGCAATCGTCGAGGCAGCGCGTACCGACAAAATCGGAGACGGCAAAGTGTGGATCACGCCCGTCGAAGGAATCGTGCGCATTCGCACAGGCGAACGTGACGACGACGCCATCTAGAACCCTCATGCAGCACACCACGGCGATGCGTTGATATGGCCTTCGCCGCACTCGATCGAACAGAACTCTTTGCCGACACAACCCTGCGCGGCGCCGACTTTGCCAAAGCACACGCCGCCGTTCTCGACCGGTGGTTGGTCAGCATCTTCGACGAGATCTTCGAGCGCGAACGCGGCGTAGCACTGGTGGCTACCGGCGGCCACGGACGAGCCGAACTGTGCCCATTCAGTGACCTCGACCTGTTGTTGTTGCACGACGGCGAACTCAACCCCGACCTCGCCCAACAGTTCTGGTATCCGCTGTGGGACGCAGGCCTCAAGGTGGGCCACGCGGTGCGTTCGTCACGCGACACGCTGCTGCTCGCCGACACCGATCTCGCAACGGCCACATCGCTGTTGTCGATGCGCCGGCTCGCTGGCAACATCGACCTCAGCGACAGCGTGGCGGCGGCGGCGCGGTTCAATTGGAAGAAGGGCGCCAAGAAGTGGCTGCCGCTGCTCGCTGACGCAGTCGAAGCGCGCCACACCACCTCGATCGATGTTGCCTATGCGCTTGAGCCAGACCTCAAAGAGGCTCGCGGCGGTCTCCGCGATGTGCACGCCATCCAATGGTCACTTGCTGCACTCGATGCCGACAGCGGCGAAGCGTTTGACCAACTCGCTGTGCCCACCGGCCATCAAATCGGCCGCCAGCAACTGGTGCAGCACTACAACACACTGCTGGCCGCTCGCGTCGAGCTGCATCGCGCCGTTCGTCGACCCGGCGACCGACTGCACTTGCAGCACCAAGACGAAGTAGCCGCCCGACTCGACGACGACAACGCCGACGTGTTGATGGCCCGAATCTCATCGGCGGCACGCTCTATTGCGTGGGCATCTGACGAGCATTGGTTCGACCTCAGGCGCGACCTCGCTGGCCGCTTTTCGCGCGGGCGTCGGCGTCGCCACATCGGGCAGGGCATGGACATGGTCGATGGCCGCGTCGAACTCGCCGACAACGCTCCGCTCGATGAGCTCTCAGTGCTACGAGTTGGTGTTGCCGCTGCCACCGAGCGCGCACGCATCGGGCCCACCACGCTCACCCGTTTGCATCAGGCGGGCGATATTGCGCTGCCTTGGTCCGCCCAAGCGCGTGAGCTTTTCGTGGCGCTGCTCGCCCGCGGCGACGATGCCGTACCGGTTATCGAGACGCTCGATATCTCAGATCTGTGGTGCCGTCTGCTGCCCGAATGGGAACCCAATCGGTGCCGTCCGCAGCGCAACGCGTATCACCGCTTCACGGTCGATCGCCACCTGCTCGAGGCAGTCGCACGCGCCGCCGATCTCTGCGGTCGCGTCGAACGGCCCGACCTGTTGCTACTCGGCGCGTTGCTGCACGACATTGGCAAGGGCTACCCCGGCGATCACACCGTGGTGGGCATGACATTGGTGCACGACATCGCTCAGCGAATGGGCTTCAACGACGACGACACCCAGACCTTGGTGTTGCTGGTCGAGCATCATCTGCTGCTGCCCGACATCGCCACGCGGCGCGACCTCGACGACCCGGCAACCATCCGCTGGGTCGCCGCTTGCTCGGGCACCATCGAGCGCTTGCACCTGCTGAGCGCACTCACCGAAGCCGACTCGATCGCGACAGGTCGGTCAGCGTGGGGCGCATGGAAGGCGGGTCTTGTGTCGACCCTGGTCGATCGCGCTGAGCACGTGCTTGACGGCGGTGAAGTAACCGATGTCACCACGTCATCCGAACGACTGGCGGTGAACTCCGAACTGATGGCTCGCTACTCGGCTGGCTCGGCCCCGCTCATCATCACCGAAGGCAACGAACTCACGTTGGTGTGCGGCGATCGGCCTGGCCTCTTCAGCCGAGTGGCCGGAGTGATCGCGGTATGCGGACTCGATGTATCAGAGGCTTCGGCTGCTGGCGAGAACGGCATCGTGCTCGATCGGTTCAGAGTCACGTCGGCATTCAGCAAAGAGATTTCGTGGACAAAGGTCGAGCGAGAGTTGTTGCGTGCGCTCAACAGTCGCATCGCTATCGAGTCGCGCCTCGCCGATAGAGCGCGCAGCTATCGCCGCCCTGTTGAGGCGCCGCACTTCCTCGAGCCAAAGGTGCGCGTACTCAACGAGGCCTCCGAGAACTACACCGTCATCGAGGTCACCGGGCCCGACAGCATCGGCTTGCTGTATCGGCTCACACGCACCATCGCCGATCTCGATCTCGATATCGCCAGCGCAAAAGTGACAACACTGGGCAACGATGTAGTCGACGCGTTCTACGTGCGCGATCAGCACGGCAACAAGGTGACTTCAAGCGAAGATGTCACCGAAATCACCATGGCGCTCAGCCACGCCCTCGTTCCGACGTCGCCCAACAACGTCTAGCGCTCAACGTGTTGGCGCTGCTGAAGGCGCGCCGTCACGAAGTAGTGCACACGGTTGCCAACGTTTACAGCGTGGTCACCAATTCGCTCATAGAAACGAGCCACCAACGCCAACTGCATTGCGACCTGCAGATCGATTCGTCCCGCTGCTTGGCTCTCGAAGATTGCGTTGAGAAACTGCCCGTGCAGATCGTTGAGGTACAGGTCCATGTCGTCGAGAGCCGAGGCTTTCGCAGCGTCGTTGTCGATGAACGCATCGATCGCGGCCACGTGCAGTCGGGTCGCCTGCGAGCCCAACATGGTGATGATGCCGGCCAGTTGGTGATCAAACGAGTGCCCATAGATGCGCCGGGTCGCCTTGCAAATGTTGGCGAGCAGGTCTGCGGACCGCTCGATCTCGGCGGTGATCTGCATGGCGGACACCACTTGCCGCAGATCGGCTGCGACTGGTGCTTGGAGTCGTAGCACGTCGATGCATCGGTGCTCGATGGCCTGCGCCGCCGAATGAAAGTTGGCATCGGATTGGATGATGTATCCAGCACCCTCAAGGTCGGCGTCGAGCAGCACCCGCGTGGTCCGCGGAATAGCCTCGACCAACGACGCCGCCATCTCTAACACCGCTGCACGAATGGCTTCGAGTTCTTGGTCAAAAGCCCAGCGCCACTTCTCCATCAGCCAAAGCGTCCGGTGACGTATTGCTCGGTGCGCGAGTCGCCAGGGAACGAAAAGATGCGATCAGTGCGGCCGTACTCGACAAGCACACCGGTAGGACGGTCGCTGTCGGCGTTGGCCTCGGTGCTGAAGAACGCCGTGCGATCGCTGACGCGAGCGGCCTGTTGCATGTTGTGAGTGACGATGATGATCGTGAACTGCTCTTTGATCTCCTGCATGAGATCTTCGATACGCGCCGTTGCAATGGGATCGAGCGCCGAGCAGGGTTCGTCCATCAAGATCACGTCGGGTCGCACCGCAATGGCGCGGCCAATACACAGACGTTGCTGTTGTCCACCCGACAACGCCAATGCCGACGACTTCAAACGATCTTTTACTTCGTCCCACAACGCTGCGCCACGAAGCGACGTTTCGACAATCTCATCAAGCTCGGCTTTGTTCTTCATCCCGCCAAGCCTTGGCCCGTACGCGACGTTGTCGTAGATGCTCTTAGGAAACGGGTTGGGCTTTTGGAACACCATGCCAACGTGGCGACGCACCTGGGTTGCTGAGATATCGGGGCCGTACAGATCAAGGTCGTGATATTGAACGCTGCCGCTGACCTTGGCGCCCTTGATGGTGTCGTTCATGCGGTTGAAGCAGCGCAACACCGTGCTCTTACCGCATCCCGAGGGGCCGATAAATGCGGTGATCTCGTTGGCGCGGATGTCGAGGTTGACATCGCGCACTGCAGTGAACCCCGAATATGAGACAGACAGATCGGTGACCTGAAAAACCAACCGAGCGGCAACCGCAGCGGCGAGAGTCTGCTGAGCGAGCACGCGACGCGGGGCGTCGTTGGATTGTTCAATTCCGGGCGCGTTGTCGGTCATGACGTTGAGTTCTTCGCAAAGCGGCCCGACAGGGCACGAGCAACAAACGTGAACATGAACGCAACGATGATCAGTGTGAGCGCAGCACCCCACGCGCGCTCTTGCGCTGTGGGGAAGCTCTCTTTGGCATTGGCGTAGATCTGCAACGACAACGACGTGTTCGTGCCTGAGAACGGATTCCAGTTGGTGCGTTTCGCAGCGCCAATCGTAAAGATCAATGGGGCCGTCTCGCCTGCTGCTCGAGCGACTGCCAGCAACGAACCGCTAATAATGCCCGACGCTGCGCGCGGGATGACAACAGTGAGCGTGGTGCGGCTTGTGGTGGCACCCAGAGCGAGGCTTGCGTCACGCAGGTTCTGTGGAACCAGGCGCAGCATCTCTTCGGTAGAGCGCACCACGATGGGCAGCATCAGACATGCCAGCGCCAACGCGCCGCTGAAGCCGTTGAGCCCGTCGACACCGCGAGGAACCACCCAGAACACATAGATGAACAGGCCCATCACGATGGATGGCACACCGGCCATCACGTTTGAGAGGAAACGAAGGGTGCGAGCAAACAGCGAGGTCTTGCCGTATTCGTTGAGATACACAGCGCCAGCGATGCCCAATGGAACGGCAATCGCCGTGGCTGTTGCAGTTGCTACGAGTGTGCCGACGATGGCGGCCTTCATGCCCGGGCCAGGGCGGCGCGGCGACAGCTGAATGTCTTTGGTAAACCACTGGGGAAACTCGCTAGCCACGATGGACCAGCCCTTGCTGGCGACGGTGGCCAGCACCAAGAACAGCACCACAGCAACCACGGCCACCGACATGCCCATGAGCGTCGTCATGACCGTGTTCTTCACGCGACGGCGCGTGCTCACCGTGGTGAGATCGGTGAGCAGCGGCGAGATCGGCGCCGGGCCAGTGGAGGATTCGAGCACTGTGGTCACGACTCTCCTCGCATGCGCTTCATGGCTCGGTTCACCACATAGTTGGCGATGAAGTTGACGAGCAGCGTCATCAGGAACAACGTGAGGCCCATTGCAATGAGCGCGCTGCGCTTGGTGTCGCTGGTGGCCTCGCCCCACTCGAAGGCAATGACCGATGGCAGCGAGTCGCCCGAAGAGAACAAGTTGGCGGTGATGGCCGGCGACGAGCCGATGACCAAGGCGGCTGCGATGGTTTCGCCCATTGCCCGGCCAAGTCCGAGCATCACGGCACCCACGATGCCGCCAGCCGAATGGGTGAGTACTGCACCGGTAATCATCTCCCAGCGCGTGGCGCCGAGCGCTAGGGCGCCGTCGCTGTCGGTGGGAGGACACGTCAAGATGACTTCGCGTGAGATAGAGGTGATGATCGGAATGATCATCAGCGCCAGGATCAACCCGGCGGTCATAAACGTGCGTCCGGCCGAGGCCTTGCCGAAGATGCTGCCAAGGATCGGTATGCCATCCGACCATGAACTGAGCTTGGTGAACACTGGCACGAGTTTCGGTGCCAAGAAAATGATTCCCCAAAGCCCGAACACCACCGAGGGCACTACCGCCACAAGGTCGGTCATCGCGACAAGAGGACGTTTGAGCCAACTGGGTGCAACGTGGGTGGTGAAGAGTGCGATGCCGAGGCTCACCGGCACTGCGAGCACAACAGCGATCAGTGCGGTCACTGCGGTGCCGTAAATGAAGCTGAGTGCGCCAAAGACATCGTCGGCAGGCGCCCAGCGACGCTCGGTGAAAAAGCTCAAGCCTTCGGTGCGAAACGCCAGCGACGACTTACTTGCGATGGTCCACGAGATGAGCCCGAGGATCACTGCAATCGCGGTGCCGCCCATGAGCGTTGCCCCGCGGAACGTGCGGTCAGCGAGTTGTTTGTTTCCCTTGAGGTCATCGAGAGTGACAGCCATTCGTACCTTCCTGCGCATGCGCTAGCGCGATCATATGACACCACAAACCTTCGCCATAACGACCACGAGACCGGGCCTATATAGGCCCGGTCTCGCTGACGATTTCAGAGTAATCAGGCGCCGATTTTGGCGATGTTCTCGATGGCCTTCAAGCGCAAGCTCTCGGGCAATGGTGCGAAGTCGATGGTTGCGGCAAGTGCCTGACCATCGTTCAACAGGTAGGTCAAAAAGCCACGGATTGCTTCAGCCTTGGCAGGATCTGCCTGGGTTGTGTAGGCAATGATCCATGTCTGTGCAGCGATTGGGTACGCGGCATCGCCGTCGGCCCAGCCCAAGAAGTAGGTGAGGTCGTCGTTGATGGTTGCACCCTCGGCTGCGGCCGATGCGGCTTCGAGCGTTGGCGCAACGAACTTGCCAGCCTTGTTCTTCACGAGGGCAACGGTGAGACCGTTTGCCTTGGCATCGCTGAGGTCGACGTAACCAATGGCGCCGGTGGTGCTCTTCACGAGCTGTGCGACTCCGCTGTTGCCGTCGCCGGCCTGCGTGCCTGCTGGCCATTCGACTGTCGAACCGCTACCGAGTGCCCATGTGCCGCCGGCGTCTGGGCCAACAGCAGCCTTGAGGAACTTGGTGAAGTTTTCGGTGGTACCCGAACCGTCGGCGCGACGTGCGGCCACGATGGCCTGATCTGGCAGCGTGACGCCTGGGTTGTCGGCAGCGATTGCTGCGTCATTCCAGTTGGTGATGGTGAGCTGGTAGATGCCGGCGATGGTGGCTGGCGACAACTGCAAGGTGTCGACACCGGGCAGGTTGTACGACAACGTGATCGGAGCGATCACGGTTGGGACGTAGACAAACTCACCACCGGTGAACTTGGCGATGTCTTCGGCCTTCACGACACCATCGGTGCCTGCGAAGTCGACAACCTTCTCCTGCAGGTCTGAGCGACCCTTACCGGAACCGCCGCCGCCGTACTCGACGGTGAGGTCAGGAGCCGTGGTGGCCAGGTTGGCAATGGCTTCGTCGTAGAAACTCTTTGGGAAGGTTGCACCCGAAGCGACGAGCGAGCCCGACAGTTTCGAGTAGTCGAGACCTGCAACCGTGGTTGTGGTCTCTTCGGCGACCGAAGTGTCTGCTGTCGTTACGGCAGTGGTGTCTTTGGTGCTGCTGCTGCTTGAGCAAGCGGCGCCAATGAATGACAGTGCGAGGATGCCAACGACGGCACCTGTACGCCTTCTTGAAGTGTTCACGTTGTTTGCTCCTTGATTGGGGGAAGTAAGCAACCCCAACGGTAAGTAACGAAGGTGACCGCTGATCCCCAAATTGGTGAACACAGGGTTAACAGACTCCAAACTTATGGGGCCCACCTTGCATTTCGTGGGTGATTGAGGGCAATCACGGAGAACTGAAGCCAATCTGCGGCTTCACCCGAAGACACCTGTTGTTCAATCAGTCGATGTAGAGCGGCCGGTTCGCCGGTGCCGCATTCGCACTGCAATCACCACCACGAGCACGCTCAGAACTTCGCGACCACGTGTTTCACCGTGCAGCGGCGACCAGCTGATCGGCATCGAGATCGGCATCACCAAACGCCGGATCGGACACCGGGGCGAGGGCCGCCCGACGTCGCATCCGTGCGCGCATCACCAAGTAGGCAACGTCGGCGATGAGCACAACCAGCAGGAGAATCAACAGCAGCGGACGATGACGAGTGGTCAGCGGCGTCGTGACGGTGGGCCCGGCGCCCGAAGCGGCAACACGCCACTCGAAGCTGCCCACGGTTGGCGCAGGCACGCGAACGGTGACAACTTGCTGCCACGTTTGTGCTGGCCCGATCTCGCCCGGGTCATCGAGTGCCAGTGTCGCCAGCTGGTCAGTGGCGGAGCGTCCGACCCAACCAGACAACTTGACCCTGCTCAGCGGCTCTGTCTTGAGGTTCTTCACCGTGACGGTGACCTCATACTTCACCGACCCAGCCAGGTTTGATCGAGCCCAGCCAAAGAGGCCATCGTTGATCACGCGGGTACCAATGCTCACCGTGAGTAGCGGGTCATCAGGGTTGGCAGCCTCGATGACGCCTTCGACCGGATGGTCGGTGATATCCAGAGGAACGACGGCCACCTCGTCGTTGGTGGTGCTTGACACGCGAACGACGCACGGGCACGGAACCGGCGGAGCGCCTACAGGTATGAACGCAAACGTGGGCGAGTCAGTGCGGCTCATGCGCACGCCTTCGCTGGCCGCCATGTCGCAGTCGGATGATCCGCGACGAGCCTCGTTGCCGCAAATGGAAATCGAAACGAACGGCGCCTTGAACCCGTCGAGCGTGAGACGAATCTGCTCACCAAGAGCAACCCGAGGGCGGTTCACGGTGACGATGGGGCTGACGATGGACGAGGAAGCGCCGACGCTTGAGGATGGGAGCATCAGTGCGAGCGCGCCAACAACGGCGAATATCGCCGAAGACAACAAGGCGCGCGATCGACTGTTCACCGCGACTGGCGCTCGAGTTCGCGACTGGCCTCGCCAGTGCCGCCGTGAGCGGAACCATCGGAGTCATCAATTCGGCGTCCGCGTGCGCGCACTGCAAGGACGGCCAAGGTGAGTGCGAGCAACGCCAGCAAGAATGCGATCGGAGGAGCAAACGAGATGGCACTACCTTCGGAGCTGCCGGGCTTATCGGCGCCCTTACGTTCGAGGCGAACGTTTGTGAAGTTGAACAACAACGCCGGCACTTTGGCGACCTCTTGAGTAAGCGTCACCTTCTCGCCTGGCAAGAGTTCGGCGATATCGGGCAGGGTGACCTTGCGCTCGCCGATACCGAACAACCCGCCGACCGACACCGTTGGCGTGCCGCTCATGCGAATGTTGCCGCGGTTCTCAATGGTGAACTTCACGGTTGCTGAGCCGCCGAGTGGGTTGGTGGCCTGATGGTACGTGCTGTCGACATTGGCGACAGCGAGATCTGAGTTGATGGTGCCGTTGACACGAACGTACAAACGCGTGCCGGTACGCCGGTCGAGGGTCAAAATGTCGCCGGACTCGCCGGTGCCAATGGTTGGGCTCGATGCAAGGACGGCACCCACATGGTCGCCTGGAACTGCATCGACGGGCACCTTGATGACCATCTGAATGGTCGATGCTTTGCCAGGAAGCACCGTGATGTACTCCTGATCGAACGTGACCCACGTGCCCACATCGACAGGGGGCTTCGAGCCTTCGAGCGTTGCGAACTGCCCCTGTTCGTCGTTGTATGCGTCGGTGGCGTACACCCGGAAGGTTGCGGTGACGTTGACGTAGTTGAACACGGTGACGGAGTCCTTGATGAGCTCACCAGCATTCGAAAAGTACGACAGGTTGGGACGGTTGTTGCCAGCGCCAGGGTTGAGGTCGCTGCCGCCCGGCGAGAGCTGCCAGCTCTCAACGATCTGAGGGTC
>CANNMD010000066.1 GCA_947505655.1 Acidimicrobiaceae bacterium
GATCTGCCGTACGAATTCGTCACGGGTGCCCACGAGCGCAGACATGAGATGTGAACCGGGGACAACGACGGTGACCGTAGTGCCGAGAGAGGTCATAGAACCTGGGCCATCAAGACGGTCATCGGCTCTACCGTATCGCCGCCGATGGGCCACAGCGCGCACCGCACTGGCCGAACGGGCACCTGTTCTCACTCTTTGTGCTTGGCCGACCACAAATCTCTGGCTTTCGGGCGAAACCTTACGTAGGCTCAGCAACGATCACCGCTTGGACGATCTCAGCAGTGTAAAAGTAGAGCCACAAGCAGACCAGTGAGGGCAACGTGGGCGAGACGCAGCGATTCCAGGCGAAAGCGTGGTGGTTTCCGGCACTGACCGCGTGCGCCGCGCTCTTGGCGCTCTTCAGCCACTCGTTCGACCTGCAATTGGTGGCCTATGTGGCGGTTGCGATTCAGATCGTGCCGATTGCCTACACCTCGCTCGGTAGGGGCTACGTCAATACGTCCTTGTTTCGGGCGATGGCGTTTGTCGGAATCGCCGATGCCGCCACCATCTTCGTGCGTGCCAAATCTGGCAGTAATGCAGCCGCACGCATCGCCGCCGAAATCGCAATGTTGGTCTGCGCCTTGCTCGTGATGGGAGCGATTGCCATCGTCGCCCGCAATCGCCGCGGCCGCGACTTTTGGGGAGTTCTCGCCGACGCAGGAATCGTGGCCCTCGGCAGCTGGCTGCTCGGTTGGATTCTGTTGGTGCAACCGCGCGTGGACAAGTTCGACGGCAGCACATGGCAAGCCCTGGTCCACAACGGTTACGAACCGCTTGGCTCGGTGGTGCTGTTCTTGCTCATGATCGTGCTGTTCTCCGACACGGTGCGCACGCAAGCCGTTTGGTGGCTCAGCGGGTCCATCGCCTTTGCCGCAGCGGGCAGCATTGCCAATGCGCTCACCACCACAGGCAGCTCCCGCAACCTTGGCCCCTCCGCAATGGCGCTCAACATGTTGGGCTACGGCTGCGCCTACGCAGCGATGCTGCACCCCAGCATGCGATCACTCACCGAGCGCCAACCCGTTGGTCCGCACCGACCCGTCGCCGGCCGAATCATCATCGCCGCAGCGGCGCTGATTGCGCCCATCATGGTGGCCACCGCAACAGTGCCGCATGGTCGCCTCGATCTCGTGGTGCGTATGGTGTCGGTCGCCGCCTTAGCGCTCGTAGTCACCGCCCGCGTTGTGTCGGCGGTCCGCGAAAACCGCTCGGCTCAAGTAGAGCTCTTGCAATCGGCGCACACCGACTCGCTCACCGGGCTACCCAATCGCGGTCGATTGCTTGAACATGTCAACGCTGCCTTGCGCGATTCGTGGAAGAGCGAAGCGCATCCAACCTTGTTCTTCATCGACCTCGATCGGTTTAAGAACATCAACGACAGCCTTGGTCACCCTGCAGGCGACGAAGTGTTGTGCACCATTGCGTTGCGCCTTGGCCAGATCGTGCCGCAGCGTGCGATTGTGGCCCGCATCGCAGGCGACGAGTACGTGGTGTTCGACCCAGCATCGCCATCGGTCGACGACGCGATGAGCCTCGCCGAACTCTTGCTCAACGAACTCCACGAACCGTTGTCACTCAATGCCGGCGACGTCTTTGTCACTGCCAGTATCGGAGTCGCCAGGCTTGATCCGCAGTCGCACCGCAGCGCCGAACTGTTGCTGCGCCACGCCGACACGGCGATGTACCAAGCCAAGGATCTCGGCCGCAACTGCGTGGCCCTGTTCGACGAATCGATGCACGCAAAGGTCACCCACCGTCTCGCCGTAGAGACCGCATTGTTTCGCGCGCTCGAACGCCACGAACTGCAAATGTTTCATCAGCCAATTCTCGAACTCGCCACTGGTGACGTCGTTGGATTCGAAGCGCTCATGCGCTGGCAGCAAGGCGACGGCACCAACGTGTCGCCGGCCGAGTTCATTCCCATCGCCGAAGAGACCGGCACCATCATCGAGCTTGGTGCATGGGCACTACTCGAATCGCTCAACCAATTGCGGGGTTGGATCGACGACGGCATCTGTTCGCCATCAGCGTCAATGTCGGTCAACGTGTCGCCGCGCCAACTCGCCGACCCCAACTTCCCTGCGATTGTCGACGAAGCGCTGCGCCGCTCAAAGGTGCCCGCCGATCTGCTCTGGCTTGAGATCACCGAAGGCATCATGATCTCCGAACCCGAGTTGGCATTGGCCTCGCTGCAACGGTTGCGCTCGCTTGGTGTTCGTGTTGCACTCGACGACTTTGGTACTGGCTACTCGTCGTTGTCGCTGCTGCAGAAGTTCCCGTTGCAGCGCGTGAAGATCGACCGTGCCTTCGTGAACGGTGTGGCCGACAACGCCAACGATCGTTCGCTGGTGCGCACCATCATCGCAATGGGCTCATCGCTCGGACTCGACATGGTCGCCGAAGGTGTAGAGACCATGCAGCAACTGCGCGTGCTTGGCGAGCTTGGCTGCGCGAAGGCCCAGGGCTATCTCATCAGCCACCCCATTCCGGCCGACGCGATGCGCGGAACCGTGAAAGCCCTCGAGCGCCTCAAGCTCTCGACTGCCGCTCCCGAACTCGACTAATCAGCTGTGGGCATCGCGGCGTAGCGCCGGGTGCGCCGCAATCGCGTCGAGCGCTTCAGGATTCACGATTGAACCGCGGTTACGCACCGCTCGACCGTTCACCGCATCGGCCACGGCCAGCTCAACCAACTTGCCGCTGAACGTACGCGGCAGATCCGGCACGGCCACGACAATTCCAGGCACATGGCGTGGGCTGAGCGCTGCGCGGATGGTTGATTTGATGCGCGCAGTGAGGGCATCGTCGAGCGCCAAGCCCGGTGCGAGCTTGACCGCAAGGATGATCTTCACATCGTTGTCAACGGTCTGGCCGAAGGCGATTGATTCGGCAACCTCGGGCATTGCATCGACCACGCGGTAGATGTCGGCTGTGCCGATGCGCACTCCCCCAGGGTTCAGCGTTGCGTCGGAGCGTCCGTGGATGACTGCGCCGCCGTGCACGGTCCACGAAGCAAAGTCACCGTGCGCCCACTTGCCCTCGAACCGGTCGTAATAGGTGGCCCGATAGCTGCGTCCGTCAGGCCCGTAGGGGTCGTCGTTCCACAGGCCTAATGGCTGCGATGGAAAGGGTTGCGCACACACCAACTCGCCGGGGCCGTCGCCCACGCCGAGAGCATGCGAGGACTCGTCGACGAACTCAACGGCCATACCCAACAAGGGCGCTTGGATTTCGCCCGAGTACACGGGTTGCGTGGGCACGCCGCCAACGAAGCTCGCACAGAGGTCTGTGCCGCCCGAGATCGAGGCAAGGTGTACATCGGCCTTGATCGATGAATACACGTATTCGAAACCGCGTGGCGACAACGGTGAACCGGTGGAGCAGATGGTTCGCAATGCCGACAGATCGTGAGTGCCGGCAATGTCGAGTTCGCTGTTGGCCAAGCCATCGATGAACTTGGCCGACACGCCCAACAACGTGATCCGCTGTTGTTCGGCCATGTCGAAGAGTTGATGCTGCGTTGGGAACATCGGCGAGCCGTCGTACACCACCACGGTTGCTCCCGTGCCGAGCACCGAGGCCAACCAGTTCCACATCATCCACCCGGTGGTTGTGTAGTAGGTGACCACATCGCCGGGCCGGATATCGCAATGCAGACGATGTTCCTTGGCATGCATCAGCAACACGCCACCAGCGCGATGCACGATGCACTTCGGCTTGCCGGTAGTGCCCGAGCTGAACAACACGTACCACGGGTGATCGAACGGCAGTTGCTCGAACTTGAGCGCAGCACCAACGTTGGCCTGAAGCACTTCGCTCCATTGCACAAAGCCCTCGGGTCCCGCGTTGGCACCACCAACACAGATTTTCACTCGTGCTGTCGGTAGGCCGTCAGCGATCTCGGCGAGCTTGTCACGGCAATCGATGTGCTTGCCCGCGTAGGTGTATTCGAGGCAGCCGATGAGCACCACTGGCTCGATCTGACCAAAACGATCAAGCACGGCGGGCACGCCGAAATCGGGTGACGCTGAGGCAAACGTGGCGCCAATGGATGCACCGGCCAACATCGCAATGATCGCCTCGGGCCCGTTGGGCACAAACGCCGCGATGCGGTCGCCAGCAACCACGCCAGCGGCGCGCAACGCTTGGGCAAGCTGAGCGACTGCGGCGCGCAGTTCGGTCGACGACAACGATCGATCGAGACCTGCTTCGTTGTAGGCAACAATCGCTGGTTGGTCGTTGGGGAGATGCGCCAACAGGTTCTCTGCAACGTTGAGACGCGCCTCGGGAAAGAACCGACACGCAGCGAGATTCTGATCTCGTCGCAACACTTCAGTACCTGGGTCGCCGATGATGTCGCACTCGTTCCAAATCGCGCGCCAGAACTCATCGGACGATTCAACGGACCAGCGATGCAGCGCCGAGTAGTCGAGTGGGTCGATGTTTGCCGCCTCGGCGAACCGAGCGATGTTGGTATCGAGGGCGTGCTCACGCAGTGGGGTCCACAATGCAGCCGCGGCTATGGGATCTGTCACGGCGACAACATAGGCGCTGGCGCTAGGGTCACGAAAGTGTCAACAGCAACCCGCACCGACCTCGGTGGCAGCGTGAACAATGGTGTCGGCGAGACACTGCTCAGCCTTGTGCACCTCACCGACGCACACGTGTTAGATGCAGCGTCGCCGGCACGTGGCGAATGGGTAGAACTCGAGGCGCACGATCCAATATTCCGGCCGTTGTTACATATGCATCGGCCATACGACTCGCTCACCTTGTGGGCGTTGCGCGCCCATGTTGAGCGCATTCGCCAGAACCCATGCCCTGGCGGATCTGATCGACCATTCGATCTCGTTGTTTCCACGGGCGACAACATCGACAACGCCCAGCGCAACGAACTCGACGCGTACCTCACCGTGATGGCCGGCGGCACCACCGCGCTGAGCGCCGTTGGCAGCGCTCAAGACACCACCACTCGGGCCTTCAGCGAAGCGTGGCCGTTTTGGAATCCCGACGACACCGAACCCCACTTCATCGCCCGCGTGAGCGCTGCGTGCACATCGCTCGGACTCGACCTTGCGTGGACCAGCGTTCCTGGCAATCACGACCTCATGCGCCAAGGCACCGCGCTGAACAACCCTGCGATCGAACGCATCGCGGTTGGCGGAACCAAGTCGCTGCAACGCCCCACCGGCTTTGCCAGCGACAATCCGCTGGCACTGTTCCTCGATGAGCCCGAGGCGTTCTCGTGCGGCCCCAGCTACCCCATCGCAGCGAATCCAGACCGACGCGCCCTCACCAAGCGCGAGTGGATTGAAGCGCACATCGCGCGCGGCGCATTGGGCTACTCGGCCGACAACGTGAGCGCTGATTCAACCGACACCATCATCGACACCGAGCATGTGCGGTTGGTCTTGATCGATACCAACCACCCCGAGGGCGACTACCAAGGCAGCATCGGCACACAGCAACTCGCGTGGCTCGAACAGCAACTCGCCGAGGTCGATCAGCAGCCGGGTCGTGCGGCCATCTTGATGAGCCATCACGGCGCCGACACATTGATCAACGAGCGGGGCCACAACGCCGATCGCCACCTCACCGCCGACATGCTGGCCGTGGTTCATCGACATAGCTGTGTGGTCGCGTGGTTGGTGGGCCACCGGCACTTCAACCGCATCGAACCACGCCCGGGACCCAACGGTGGCTTCTGGGAAATCACGACGTCGTCGATTATCGATTGGCCGTCGCAGACCCGAGCCATTGAGCTTGTGCGCCACACCGACGGCTCATACGAGATCGTGAGCACGATGCTCGATCACAACGAAGCAGCGGGCGGCCTCGCCGCTTTGCACCACGAACTTGCCTACGGCTTTCGCACACCGAGAGCCGCCGAATACATGGCGGGGCGAGATATCGACACCAACGTGCGCCTGGTGCTACCCCAGCGTTGAGTTGCCCAGCGCGACACGGCGCTCGCGCATGCCTCGCTCGAGCATGCGGATGCGTGAGTGCAGGTCGTCGCGTTCGGTGTAGCCGCCGCGAAGATGCCGTGGACCACCAGCATCGGTGAACTCGCTACGGGCGTGCAACGCGCGGCGGTTATCGAACGCCACAAGGTCGCCTGGCTCTAACCGGGACCGCAGCTGCAGGTCTTCGCGATATGTCATCTCGAACAGGCGGCGATACGCGGCGTATGCCTCTTCGACTTGTTCGAAGGAAAGGTCGAGCGGGCCGCGCAGCCAGTTACCGACACGCATTTCGGTCACGGCGCCAGACGCATCGGTGACGATGATGGGCGACCGCCAGCGATAGTCGGTGACCTTCGCGCTGTTGGCCCAGTCGAACGGTGTTGTGGTGAGCGTGCGGTACTCGCTGGGGTATTGCTCACGCATCAGTTCGGCGACACGGAAGCCGTCGACCAAGATGCTGTCGCCGCCAATGGCCTGGTTCTCGATGCAGTGCAGGAACTGCAGACCCGGCTGATACTCGCGGGTGGGCAGGTCTACGTGGGGCGGCAAGGGCAACGCCGTGTTGGCGTTGGTTACTGGATTTGGTTCGCTGCGCACATCCCAGAACAGACCAAAGTTCGTGTCGCGCGCGATACCGATGCGGCCGATGACCTGACTAATTGCTTCGTCGGTGCACGGCACATTGCGCAAGCGGGTGGCGCCATAGGTGCGCAGCGCAACCAGCCATTCGTAGAGCGCAGCGTCGTCGCTGAGAACAGCTGGACCATCAAACGTAGGAGGCTCGCTCAAGGTGGTTGAGTCCCATGTGGTGCGCTGCACAACGCGCTCGGCACGCGCCTCGGCGCTGTAGCAATTGGCGCGCAGCCAACCGGTGTGGAACTCGCTGGCGTGGTCGCCCTCGGACCACAGCACCAACATCGACCCATCGGCCGTGACCGACACTGCTGCAGGATGAACGTCGGGCGCCACCGTGACCAGTTCGAAGGTCTGCTCTTTGGTGACCTGATGCACGCACTGAACGCATGGGCAGTTATCGCGCAACCAAATGTTGTGAAATCGACTCACCCGGCCGTCGGACCACGTGACATGGACCGCGCCTCGCTCGGCCGTGGCCGCGCTGATCGTGAAGTCGATGGGATAGGTGTCGAAGTCAGGTGTGAGAGCCATGCCGAACCGTTTCTCTAAGAACGAGTGAGCCTGAACGCGTGCAGATGATGCGACCATAGCGCGCCGTTTTCTGGCTCGGTGTAATGTTCGACACGCTCTGCGGAGGTTCGCAGGCGAGATCAGCGATGAGGACGTAGACAATGAATTGGGACGTATTCGTAACCTGTGCCATTACCGGAGCAGGCGACACCACCTCAAAGAGCCCACATGTTCCGGTCACTCCGCAGCAGATCGCCGAATCGGCCATCGATGCTGCTCGGGCTGGCGCCGCCGTGGTGCACATCCACGTTCGTAACCCTGAGACCGGCGTTGGCGTTCGCGACACCGAGCTCTACGCCGAAGTCGTCGAGCGTGTGCGCGCCGCCGATGTAGACGTTGTGATCAACCTCACCGCAGGCATGGGCGGCGACCTCGTGCTCGGCTCCGGCGAGAATCCCCTGCCGCCGAACCCTGATGGCACCGACATGGCCGGCGCTACCGAGCGCCTCAAGCATGTGCGCGCCTTGCTCCCCGAAATCTGCACGCTCGATTGCGGCACGATGAACTTCGCCTCGGGCGGCGACTACATCATGGTCAACACCCCAAGCATCCTGCGCGAGATGGCCCGCCAGGTACAAGCGCTCGGCGTGCGCCCCGAACTCGAAGTCTTCGATACCGGACACCTCGTGATGGTGAAAGAGATGATCCGCGACGGCCTGCTCGATGATCCCGTGATGGTGCAGTTGTGCATGGGCATCGCGTACGGCGCTCCCGACGACGTCATCTCTCTCATGGCAATGGTCAACCTGTTGCCTCCCGGCTCGGTGTTCTCGGCGTTCTCCATCGGCCGTATGCAGATTCCGTATGTCGCAATGGCAGCGCTTGCCGGCGGCAACGTGCGCGTTGGACTCGAGGACAACCTCTATCTCGGTGCCGGACACCTCGCCACGAACGCAGAGCTCGTCACGCGCGCCGTCGACATTCTGGGCGGCATGAACGCCAAGATCATGTCGGCACAAGCAGTGCGCGACAAGCTGCAGTTGGTGAAGCGATGAGCCCGATTCCTGGGCTCAATACCGTTGGTCTGTTGGGCGGCGGTGTCATCGGCGGCGGATGGGCCGCACGCTTTTTGCTCAATGGTGTCGATGTGATCTTGTACGACCCAGATCCCGAAGCGCCACGCAAGGTCGAGGCTGTCATCGCCAACGCGCGGCGCGCCTACGCCAAGCTCACGATGGCTCCACTTCCGGTTGAGGGCACATTGCGTTTCGTGGCCACTCCCGAGGAAGCCGTTATCGGCGTCGACTTCGTGCAAGAAAGCGCACCCGAGCGGCTCGACCTCAAGCAGTCGATTCTGCAGCGCGCCAGTGCCGTGGCCGACCCTTCGGTGGTCTTCGGCTCATCGACATCGGGCATCTTGCCCACCCAGATTCAGATCGGTATGCATCACCCCGAGCGTCTCGTGGTGGGCCATCCGTTTAACCCGGTGTATCTGCTTCCACTGGTCGAGATCTGTGGCGGCGACGCAACATCTACCGCTGCCAAAGAGCGCGCCGCCGAGGTGTACACGTCCATTGGTATGCGTCCGCTGATGCTCACCAAAGAGATCGATGGATTCATCGCCGATCGCCTGCTCGAAGCAGTGTGGCGCGAGGCCCTGTGGCTCATCAACGATGGCATCGCCACCGCTCAACAGATCGACGACGCAATCCGTTTCGGCGCCGGTCTGCGCTGGAGTTTCATGGGCACGTTCCTCGTGTACCGCATCGCTGGCGGCGAGGCCGGAATGCAGCATTTCCTTGCTCAGTTCGGGCCCACGCTGCAGTGGCCTTGGACCAAGTTGATGGATGTGCCCGACCTCAATCAAGA
This sequence comes from Acidimicrobiaceae bacterium, assembly GCA_947505655.1. GTDB lineage: Bacteria > Actinomycetota > Acidimicrobiia > Acidimicrobiales > Ilumatobacteraceae > WLMZ01. The sequence goes on from CANNMD010000066.1 coordinate 9,024, forward strand.
GCTCATCGACACCATCGTTGCTCAATCAGATGACCAGGCAAACGGAAGCACCATCCGCGAACTCGAGGAGCTTCGCGATGACTGCCTCGTGTCGGTCATGCAAGGTCTGCGCACTGTTGGCTACGGCGCCGGCGAGGTGCTCGCCGACTTCGAACGCGCGCTGTTCGATCGCGCTCCTGCTCCAGCAGTGGCCGCCGACTCGGCTCAACCGCTCAAGGTGCACGAGATTCGTATTCCCACCGAGTGGGTTGATTACAACGGCCACACCAACGACAGCCGCTACGCGCAAATGTCGGGCGATGCTGCCGATGCCTTCTTGCGCTACCTCGGCGTCGACGCCGACTACTTGCGTGGTGGCCACAGCTACTACACCGTCGAGAGCCACATCACCTATGCGGCTCAGTCGCACGCTGGCGATGTCGTGTACGTGACATCACAGGTCATCAGCTACGACGAAAAGCGGTTGCACCTGTTCAATCGCATGCATCGCGCCGACGACCACACGCTCATCTCAACGGGCGAGCACATGTATCTGCATGTCGACACCGTTGCCGGCAAAGCCATGGCGGCTCCCCCCGAGATGATCGAGCGCATTGCCGCAGTGGCCAACGCGCAGACTCACCTCGAGCGTCCGACACAGGCCGGACGCTTTGTGGGCGCTCCGCGCTAGATCGCTCCCCTAATCGCAAACACCGTTGCTGGCGACGCTGGTAGGTGATCGACGAGCGTGATCACCAGATCATTGCCATCAACGCGATGCGGAAGGGCGCGGCTGTTGCCAAGCATGGTCACAACCGAACCGGCGCTCACTGACACGTCGGCCAGACGAAGCTCGCCCGAGGGTCCGCCCTCGACGCAGGCATACACAGTGTCGCCGTTCATGGTGTAGCGGATCTCGCGACCATCGTCGGTAACCCCGGTCTGGATACGCCACGTGCGGGTGCCGTAGATGGCATCACCATTCACGCGGAGCCACCAGCCCAGCGCGACGAGTCGCGCCGCTTGGGCCATAGGAATCTGACCGTCGGCGGTCGGGCCCACGTTGAGCAACAGGTTGCCGCCGCGGGCCACGATGTCGACCAGCATCCAGATCAATTCGTCGACCGAAGGCATCGTTGCCTCGGTCTCCATCCGGTTGTATGCGAACGAACGACCAACGCCGCGACACACTTCCCACTTGCGGTCGTCCGAGGCCTTGGTCGAGTACTCGGGGGTGGCGATGTCGGCGTGCAGTTGGCCCGAACGCACCGCGATGATGTTCCAACGATCGTTCACGATGCCGTCGGGAACGCGGTCGTAGTAATACGAAAACACGTCGTTGGGGTCGAGCGTCATTGGCCACGCAATGTCGTTCCACAGCAGGCTCGGGTTATAGCGCTCGATGAGCTCATGCACGTGCGCCGTGGCGTAGTCGCAGTATTCAGGAGTGACCGGAATGTTCTGGATCATGCCCATCACGCTGTCGAAGCCTGGCTCGCTGAAGGTCCAGTCGAGCCCGCCCGAGTAGTACACACCGAAGCGCATGCCGCGCTCGCGCACGGCTTCGGCCAGTTCGCCCACGTGATCACGCGTAGCCATCCAGTCGGTGCGGTTGGGGTTGGCATGCTCGCTCTGCCACATCAAGAAACCATCGTGATGCTTGGTGACGGGCACCACGTAACGCGCACCAGCAGCCTGAAACAGATCGGACCAATCGGCTACGTCGACGCCATTGGAGCGCTCGCGAAATTCTTCGACGAAGCTCTGATAGGTGCGATCGCCATAGACCTCGGCGTGATGCTTGGCTGTGGCGCTGCCCTCGAGCGCCCACGAGTTGAGATACCACTCGGTGTACGGGCTCGAACGGAACGCCTCGGTCCAGTTGTCGCCAGCCATGAGGTCGCCCATGTTGTTCTCGACCGGCGCATAACACGGAACGGTGTATGGGCCCCAGTGAATGAAGATGCCGAACTTGGCGTCTTCATACCAATCTGGAATTGGACGATCTGCAAAAGGGAATGCGGCTTCAGACATGGTGACAGCATGTCATGCGCGACTCGCGCATCTACTGCCGCACCGCTGCGCTGGCTATTTCTGTGGCGTAGCGAGTGGCGCGCCGTCGCGCAACAGCGCAGCGAGCGTGATGACCACAGGAATATCGCCATCGTTGGCACCGAAGTGGGTGAGCTGCTCGGTCTCGGTGATTGCGTCACCAGGCTTCAGTGTGATCACCAACGGGCCGGTGAAGTTCTCGACCACGCCGCCGGCGCGAGTGACCACAGCGACGCCTGAAACGATGTTGTAGGTAAGTACGCCGCTGCGCACTCGGGCCACTTGTGTGCCTTCGTGCAGATGGGTTCCCAACTTGGTGTGCGCCGGAATGGTGACCTCTTGCAAATAGAGGGTCTGGCCGGGTGCATTGGCTGGCGTTGCCTGGCCGAGTGGCTCGCGAACAACCTGCGGCGCAGGCACAGATGCATCAGAGGCGGTGCCGCTTGAGCTTCCGCATGACGACAACCCCAACATTGTTGCAAATGCAACTGCTACGAGAGTTGCTGCTGGCTTGGCCAGGCGGTGCTGCTGGCGAGACAAGGGTGTTGGCGTGTTCATGCGGGTATTGCTAGCAGGGGTCAGCAGGTGACAGACCATTGGCACGTTGGGACACCAAGTGACAAACGGCCCTAGCCGCACGTCGTCTTCCCAGAGAAGATGTCCACATCGATACTTGTGCACGCAACAAACACCGATCACATCGCTGGGCAGAACTGGCGCCACTCGTCCTGCTGCTCGTTCCGCTTGCAGTCGCAGGAACGGTTGATGCAGCCGCGTCGGCCACCATCGTGGTCAACGGCGGCCTGAGCCCAAAGGCCGTAACGGTGCAGGTTGGCACCACAGTCACATGGTCGCTCACCGATGGCGGCAAGCACCGCATCCGGTCCACAGCGGGCCCGACCCCGTTTGACTCTGGCGGGCTAAACCCGGGCGCCTCATTTACCGTCACGTTCGATGCGCTCGGAACATCGA
>CANNMD010000067.1 GCA_947505655.1 Acidimicrobiaceae bacterium
ATGCCGTATCGCCACAGCGTTACCCCGAGCCCAGCGACAGCGGCGAGGTCTTCATCTTGATGGCTGAGGTGCTCGCTGGCGGTCAGTTCGTCTACGCGAACGACCACGCCTTCGTGGAGCACGGTGGGGTCAGAGGCTTCTTCGCCACAAGCCACCGCGAAGTCAGGAAAACCGACTGCATGTTTCGTCATGGATTGATCCTGCTCGCTCATTTATCGCACGTCGGCGATGACTTCGCCGATGAGGTCGTGTCGGCCCGCAACGTCGGCACCAAACAGTGCGGCAGCAATTGCTTCAGCGCCATCAACAAGGCGCGGCCCGGGGCGCACCACGACGGCATCGGCATCGATGGCCCACACCTTGGCTCGTGATGGCAGGCGATCGAGAATGGCGCGAGTCTGAGCAATGGCGCCATCGAGGCCGTAGCCGCATGGCGACACGATGATGTGATCCGGGTCGGCCGCTGCAATCTCATCCCACGTTGTGGGCACCGATCGTCCGCCAGGAATGGCAAGCACCGGCTCGCCGCCTCCAGCGGTCACGATGTCGGGCACCCAGTGGCCGCCCACGAATGGGGGATCGACCCACTCGAGCATGAACACCGTTGGCCGGGGCGCGCCCTGCAGATGCGTCGCTACTCGTAGCGCAAGCTGGTCGAGTCGGTCGTGGAGTGCCTTGGTCAATGCACGGCCGCGCTCGGGCACACCAGCCGCATCGGCAACGGTCTGCACCGACGCAATGACCTCGAGCAGAGTGTGCGGATCGATCTGCAACACGGTGGCGTTGCAGTTCAAGCGAGCAACAGCGGCGTCTACTTCGCCGCTCGGAACAGCGCACACGCGACACAGGTCTTGGCTCAAGATGAGATCGGGATTGCAGCGAGCGAGTGCTGCGTCGTCGAGCGAATAGAGCTCGTCGCCGCGAGCCAAACGCTCACGGACCATCGTGTCGATCTCGATTGGCGTGAGATGTTTGGTGTCCATTCCGCCCACGACAATCTCGCGCCCCACACGCGCCTCGGCTGGAAAGTTGCATTCGAACGTAACGCCCAACAGTTGATCTGCGAGCCCGAGATCGAAGACGATTTCGGTCGTTGAGGGAAGCAAGCTCACGATGCGCATCGCCGAAGAGTAGACCTGAGTCGCGGCCGGCGCGTGGTCTGGCTTCGATGTATTACGGTCAGCGCGATGAACACCATCGACGGCATGTGTCCCTCTTGTAATGAGTACGTCGGCGATGGTCCGAGCTCGCGAGCGTATTGCCCCAATTGCGGGCAAACGTTCACCAACGATGATGACGACGACGAATAGACAGCGAGCCGTAGATGCACGTTGACGAGAGTGACAACTACGACTACAACAACGACAGCTTCGATCTCGATGCTGCATACGCGGTAGAGACCCCTGACGACAATCGTCAGCTCTACAAGAACTGGGCTGCCACCTACGACGCCGGTTTCGTCGACAAGAACAAGTACAGCTATCCCAAACGCATCGCCGAAATATGCGCAGAGCCGGTGTCGACAACCGACGCGCTGTGGGTCATCGACATCGGATGCGGCACCGGCGTAGTCGGAGTGCGACTCAGTGAGCTACTGCCACACGCAGTGATCGATGGCGCCGATATCTCGGCCGAGATGTTGCACATCGCCGCAAGCAAGGTCCGATCGGATGCCAATCCCGTCTACGGCGAACTCAGCGAGGTCGACCTCACTCTGCCGATCACGTTCGCTCAGTCGCGCTACGACATTCTCATCAGCGCAGGCACGTTCACGCATGGCCATCTCGGCCCAGATCCGCTGATCGCTGTGGTCTCAACACTTCAACCAGGCGGTCAGGCGATTGTGGGCATCAACAAGCAACACTTCGTGGCGAACGGGTTCGAGCAAGCGCTGCAGAGTGCCGTCGGATCCGGCCTCATCACCGAACCCACCTACATCGAGATCCAGATGTACGACGAAGGCAGTGCGCATTACGGCGATGTCGCCATAGTCGCCAAGTTTCGGAAAGCGTGAGCGCACGGTAGACGTGCGCTGACGCTTTATGGAGAAAACGGCAGGCGAACTGGGGGCGGAAGTGGGGGCTGAACTGGGGGCGGACGGACTCAGGCGCCGATTGCGTGGAACCCGCCATCAACATGGATGATCTCGCCTGTGGTGGCTGGGAACCAATCGCTGAGCAACGCAACCACTGCTTTGGCAACGGCGCTGGAGTCGAATACGTCCCAGCCCAGGGGAGCGCGTTCGTCCCAAATGTCTTCGAACTTCTTGAATCCAGGGATGCTCTTTGCGGCCATGGTCTTAATAGGGCCAGCGGCGACCAAGTTGCTGCGGATGCCGAGCGGCCCGAGTTCTTTGGCGAGGTAACGGCTCACGGATTCGAGCGCCGATTTCGCGACGCCCATCCAGTTGTACGCAGGCCACGCAACGGTGTTGTCGAAGTCGAGTCCGACGATGCTTCCGCCACCGGACATCAGCGGCACAAACGCGTCGGCCAGCGTCTTGAGTGAGTAGGCAGAGATGTTCATTGCCACCGAGACGTCTTCCCAAGTGGCCGCCATGAAGTCGTCGCCCAAACACACCGCAGGCGCAAACCCAATTGCGTGCAGCACACCATCGACGTGGTCCCAGATCTCGCTGACTGAGTTGCGAACCGACACGAGATGCTCGGGCACGGTGACATCGAGTTCGAACACCGGGGCTGGCTGAGGCAACTTGCGAGCCACGCGCTCGGTAAGACTCAACGCTCGCCCTGCGCCAGTAAGCACCACGTTGGCGCCCTCTTCTTGAGCGAGCTTGGCAACGCCAAATGCCAGCGAAGCATCGGTGAGAACGCCAGTGACGACGATGTTTTTTCCGGTGAGTAGACCCATGAGAATCGACCCTAGCGGTCATCAGGTGTGGCAATCAGCGATCGATGTGGCAGGCTACGGGTCATGCGAATCGGAATTTTGGGTGGCACCGGGCCAGCGGGCAGCGCACTCGCAGCTCGTCTGGCTTCAGTTGGATACACGTGCATCATCGGCTCACGGTCGAAGTACCGCTCAATGGAAATTCGTGACGGGCTCATTGCCAAGTGGCCAGAGCTCGCCGATCGCCTTGAGTGCGGCGATAACCCGGCTGCGGCCGCAGGCGACCTCGTGGTCATCGCTACGCCGTGGGACTCTGCTGCAACTACTGCCCAAGAGTACGAAGAGCTCCTTGCTGGCAAGGTAGTCATCAGCATGGCCAACGCATTGGTGCGTGTCGGCCACGAGTTTCAGCCGCTGGTTCCGCCACGTGGCAGCGTTGCCGCTCACGTGCAGGCCGCAGTTCCGCGCTGTCGAGTCGTTGCCGCGTTCCATCACCTTCCCGCCAATGAGTTGGGTCACCTCGGCTCGCCCATCGACTCAGATGTGCTCATCTGTAGCGACGATCCAGAGGCCACGCTCATCGTCGCTGAGATCGTGTCGCAGATTCCTGGCTGTCGTCCGCTCGACGCTGGCGAATTGTCGAACGCAACCGCTATCGAGGCATTTACCGCGGTGTTGCTTCAGCTCAACGTGCGCTACAAGACCCGCGTTGCGCCGAAGCTCACCGGTATTCGCAGTGACCCACGCGACACCAAAAAGGCTGAAGGAAAACAGCCTTGAGCATGAGGTTGTTCGACACGGCTCGCCAAGCCGTGGTGCCATTTGAGCCAGGTCCGCAGGTGTTGATGTACACGTGCGGCATTACGCCCTACGACGCCACCCACCTTGGTCATGCAGCCACGTTCGTTACCTACGACATCTTGCAGCGACGCCTCATCGATCTCGGTCACGAGGTCAAGTGCGTGCGCAATGTCACCGACGTAGACGATCCATTGTTCGCAAAGGCTCGCCAGCTCGGAGTTCATTATCTCGATCTCGCCGCAGGCGAAGAGGCTCGCTTCGAACGTGACATGACAGCGCTCAACATGCTGCCGATGTACAGCACGCCGCGTGCATCGTCGGCTATCAGCGACATCCGCGGGTTCATCGGCATCGTGCTCGACAGGGGCTTTGCGTATCAGGCCGGCGGCTCGGTGTACTTCGATGTCTCGAAGTTCCCAAGCTTTGGTTCGGTATCGCATTACAGCACCGAGCAGATGATCGCGTTTGCAGCCGAGCGCGGCGGCAACGTGGAAGACCCCAACAAGCGCAACCCACTCGACTTCGTCTTGTGGCATCCCTCGGCCGCCGACGAGCCGTCGTGGGACACGATGTGGGGCCCCGGCCGACCCGGTTGGCACATCGAGTGCAGCGCGCTGGCGTTGCGCGAACTCGGCGAGACCATCGACCTTCACGGCGGCGGCTCAGACTTGATCTTCCCGCATCACGAGTGTGAGCGGGCGCAGAGCGAAGCAGCCACAGGCAAGCAGTTCGTGAAGCACTGGATGCATGGACCAATGGTTCATATGCATGGGCAAAAGATGTCGAAGAGCCTTGGCAACTTGGTGTTCATCGACAAACTGCGTGAAACGTGGGATCCACGCGCCATCCGCCTCAGCATCATCGAGCATCACTATCGCCACGACTGGAGCTGGGACGACGAGCTCATGCCGCGTGCCGCTGCTCGTCTCGTGGCCTGGCAGGCAACAGTTGGTGGAACCCCAACCAGTGTCATCGAGCAGGTTCGAGCTGCGCTCGATAACGATCTCGATTCGGCCACGGCAGTGCTCGCAATCGACACCGCTGCCGCCGATGGCTGCGATGTGAGCGACGCTGCTGCGTTGCTCGGTGTGATCCTGTAGCACCATTGGCTGATAGGCGCAGCCTCGTGGCTGTGTATTTTGTTCAACATCGCCAATTTTTTCCTGTCGCCCCTGTGTTTGTCGCCTACTGTGTTGGCATGTTCCGTGCAGGTGAGAGCGGGTGATCCCCGATGAGCGCTAGCAAGATTGAGCACACAACGAACAAGGTGCAATATCGGGCGCGCAAGGTGGCGCTTCCGGTTGCCAAGCGCTTGTGGCATTTCGACCTGCAGGGCCTTGAGAACTTGCCCGCCGAAGGCGCAGCGATTTTGTGCCCCAACCACATCAGCTTTCTCGACAGCGCATTTTTGATGCTGCTCGCCGGCCGCGACATCAGCTTTGTGGGTAAAGCCGAATACATGGACTCGTGGAAGACCAAGTTCTTGTTTCCGGCGATGGGCATGATCCCCATTGATCGCAGCGGCGGCGAGAAGAGTTCTTCTGCACTCGATACGGCCGAAGCGGTGCTGCGCAGAGGCGAGCTCTTCGGCATCTTCCCCGAGGGCACTCGCAGCCGCGACGGCGCCTTGTACAAAGGTCACACCGGGGCCGCTCGCTTGGCGCTCAAGGTTGGCTGTCCGATCCTGCCTGTGGGCATCATCGGCACCGATCTCATTCAGCCTCCCGACGCGAAGATACCCAAGATTAACAAGTCGTGCACGATCAAGATCGGTCGACCAATCAAGGTCGAGCGATACCGGTCACGCAGCGATGATCACCTGGTCCTGCGACAGATCACCGACGAACTGATGTATGAAATTCGTGAACTCACCGGCCAGGAGTATCGCAACACGTATGCCACCAAGAAGGCGGCCGGCTTGCCAACCGACAAGGCCGTGATTGCGCACGTACACGACGATCCGCAGGCTGCTGACGCCCGCGAGCTGAGCTCGGCCGGCACCCACTAACCGTTCGCTCCGTTAAATCACCCGTTGTCCTCACGGGGTCACCGTAGAATGCGTCTCGCTATGACCGAGATACTCATCACCCTTCCTGACGGCTCGCAACGCTCCTTCGCCGCGGGCTCTACTGCTGGAGATGTCGCTGCGTCGATTGGTTCTCGTCTCGCCAAAGCCGCTGTGGCCGCTGTCGTGAACGGCGACGAAGCCGACCTCACGACACCTCTGCTCAATGGCGCCACCGTTGCAATCATCACCGGCGACTCCGACGAGGGTCGCCATGTGCTTCGTCACTCCACTTCTCACGTGATGGCCCAAGCGGTGCTGCAACTGTTTCCTGGCGCCAAATACTCCATCGGGCCGGCAATCACCGATGGCTTCTATTACGACTTCGAGCTGCCCGCCAGCAAGACCTTCAGCGAAGACGATCTGGTCTTGGTCGAGGCACGTATGCGCCAAATCATGTCGGCGAACCAGCCGTTCATCCGCTCGGAGATGTCTATCGACGATGCGCTCGCGCTGTTCGCCGATCAGCCATACAAGTGCGAAATCATTGAGCGCGTCCGTGCCCTTGCCGGTGTTGTCATCGATCCCGACGATGAAGAAGTCAGCGTCGATGCGGGCGAAGTAGACCCCGACGGCACGGTCAGCGTGTACCGCAATACCGACGAGTTCGTCGACATGTGTCGCGGCCCTCACGTGCCCACCACATCGCGGCTCGGTCACTTCAAGCTGATGAAGGTTGCTGGCGCATATTGGCGCGGCAACGAAAAGGGCCCCATGCTGCAACGCATCTACGGCACTGCGTGGGACACCAAGGCAGCGCTCGAAGAGCACTTGCATCGTCTCGAAGAAGCCGAGAAGCGCGACCATCGCAAGTTGGCCACCGAGCTCGATCTGCTCAGCTTTCCGTCAGAGCTTGGCGGCGGCTTGGCGGTGTGGCATCCCAAGGGTGCCATCGTGCGCAAGCACATGGAGGACTACAGCCGAGACCGTCACGAAAACGGTGGCTATCAGTTCGTGTTCACGCCGCACCTTGCCAACGCGAACCTGTTCCAGACCAGTGGCCATCTCGATTTCTACAAAGACGGCATGTATCCGCCGATGGAGATGGACAACGGCACGTACTACATGAAGCCGATGAACTGCCCGATGCACTGCTTGATCTTCAGGTCGCGTCAGCGTTCATACCGGGAGCTTCCGTTGCGTCTGTTCGAACTCGGCACCGTGTATCGCTACGAGCGCGCCGGCACCTTGCACGGGCTCATGCGCATCCGTGGATTTACTCAAGACGACAGTCACATCTATTGCACCGAAGAGCAGTTGCAAGACGAAATCGCGTCGCTGCTCGACTTCGTTCTGTCGGTGCTGCGCGCCTTTGGTTTCCACGACTTCACCGCGAACCTGAGCACCCGCGACCCCAAGAAGTCGGTTGGCTCCGACGAGATCTGGGACAAGGCAACCGAAGCGCTGCGCGAGGGCCTGCATCGCCATGGACTGCAATACAAGGTGAAGCATGGCGACGCCGCGTTCTACGGCCCCAAGATCGACATCGACGTGAAAGATGCCATTGGCCGCACGTGGCAGCTCAGCACCATTCAGTGCGACTTCAACTTGCCCGATCGTTTCAACCTTGAATACGTGGGCGCCGACAACAACCGGCATCAGCCGATCATGTTGCACCGCGCCTTGTTCGGCTCGGTCGAGCGCTTCTTCGGCGTGCTGCTCGAGCACTACGCCGGCGCATTCCCCACATGGCTCGCGCCTGTTCAGGTGCGCATTTTGCCGGTGGCAACCGCTCACGAGGAATATGCCCAGGCGCAAGTTGCAGCGTTGCGAGCGGCGGGGTTCCGGGTCGATGTCATCGAAGCCAACGATCAACTCGGCAAGCGCATCCGTGCGGCCAAGCTCGACAAGATTCCGTACGTGCTTGTGGTGGGCGACGACGACGTAGCCGACAACACCTTTGGTGTGAACCCACGCGGCGGAGAAGTAGAGCGCGGCGTTTCGGTCGCCACATTCATCGAGCGTCTCGCTGCCGACGTCGAGCAGGGCAGCGCTGGACTCACGCCAGTCGTATGACCCCGCTCGAACAACTCTGGAACGGTTGGCGTGCCACGTATGTGCACAGCGCCGGTGCCGTTGGGGGAGTCTTCGCAGACGATTCGCTCAGCGTGTTCACGCGCCTGTTGCAGTCGGGTCTTCCCGACGAAGAAACTCACATCGTGTTTCGAGGCGAGTTCACGTTCGCGATCATGAACGCGTTTCCATACAGCGTTGGTCACGTGTTGGTGCTGCCGTATCGCGAGGTCGCAGAACTCGATCAGCTTGACCCTGAAGAGTTCATCGAGTTGTGGGCAACGGTTGCGATCGCAGTAAAGGCTGTGAAATTGGCGATGGCGCCAGGCGGCATCAACGTCGGTATCAACCTTGGCGAGCCTGCCGGGGGCAGCGTCCGCCAGCATCTGCATGTGCACGTTGTGCCGCGATGGAACGGCGACGCCAACTTCATGACGGTTACAGCGAATACCCGCACATTGCCCGAAGCGTTACCTGCCACGGCCGACAAACTTCGCGCGGCGTGGCGCAGCGCCGTAGCCTGAGCAGCAATGTCAGAAACTTCAAGCCCTTCAAGCAGCAGCGAAGAGATTCGCGACTCGCTTCCTGACGATCTCAACGCAAGCGAGTTCGTCGGCCCATACCAGTTTCCCGACAACAGTCGGCGACGTACGCCGGGCTACATCTACGTTGCGTTTGCTGCGGCGTGCTTCGCGTTGTGGATCACCCATCGTGATGGCGAGCAAGTGCTGATCAACAACGGCATCGGCTTTGCCGCCTTGCTGCTCGGAGCCTTCGGCCTGTTCTGTCTCACCTCGGGTTGGCGGATGAAGATCGACGAGAAGCAAGCACTCGTGGCGGCCACGGGTGCCGTTGGCTTCGCTGTAGGTCATGCTTCGGCTCAGCAGGTGTGGCGCGGCCTTCGCAGCCGACCAACGTGGCGAGTGCTGTGCTACTCAAGTGAGAACCCGCCTCAACAGCGTGGTCTCGTACTCGTCGACGCCATTGATGGTTCGGTCATCGAGCACATGGTGCAAGAGAATCCTGAAACCGACTGGCGCGAACCAACCGAATAGCGGTTAGCGACGGCCGTCGGCCTTGTCGTGCAGCACTCTGATAGCGGTGCCGGCAGCGGTGGCGTAACCCTGCACTGCAACGAGCTGCGCATCGGTCCACTCGTTGAACGGCCGTTGCTGAATTGCTACAGCGAGCGCCTCAACGGTGGGGGAGCACCCCACGATCAACGCCGCCGCGGCGACTGCTTCGTCGACCACCGTGGATGCATGGTCCGCCTCAAGCGCATCAACGTCGCCGATCGATGCTTCGCGTAGGCGTCGCGGCAGGGATCGAAACGAAGTAGCGAGATCGTCAGGTGTCGATTGGCTCATGCCACAGTGTCGCGCATGAACACCGCCTCCATGTTTGACGCTGTTGTGGGGTAGCCTTGCTTTCGATGTTTGACGGCAAACTCCGGGCTCCTGTCGACAAGGCAGTTCGTCCTATCGGGGCACTGTTACGGCGAACAGGTTTGTCTCCTGACCACCTCACCATTCTTGGCGTTGTTGTCGCTATCGGCGCTGGCGTTGCCATCGGCTCAGGACATCTGTTGCTGGGTTTCGTGCTGGTGATTCTTGCCGCTCTGCCCGACCTGTTCGATGGGGCGCTCGCCAAGGCCTCGAACCAGGTGAGCCAACGAGGCGCGTTCTTTGACTCAGTCATCGATCGGGTCACCGACGCGATTTTGTTCTCTGGTCTTGCGTACTTTTACGCCGCTGGCAAGCACCCGCTCAACAGCATGCTGCCGTTCGGCATCATGGCCGTTTCTGCGGTGATCTCGTACGAGCGGGCCAAGGCCGAATCGCTCGGCCTCGAGGCCAAGGGCGGCATCATGGAGCGCGCCGAGCGCATCATCTTGTTGCTACTCGGGTTGCTCATTCCTCAGTTGTTGTTGCCCATCTTGTGGGTGATGTTGGTGTTGTGCGTAGTCACTGCGGTGCAGCGCTTTATCAAGGTCTGGAAGCAGGCTGGGGTCACGCCACGCACCGCGGCAAAGATGGAGATTCGCCGCAGTCGTCGCGAGTTGCGACGAGGCGTACGCGCCCGGCGTCTCACCACGCGAGTGCCGCGTCGGCGCCCAAATCCTTAGATCGTGGCCGAGCCCCACATCCCACGTAGTTGGCTGAGCGACGCCTTCACGGTGAACAGCTACAAGCTGGGCTCACTTGCCGCTCGCGCAATGCCCGGGCCCGTTGCCGGTGTGGCTGCGTCGATGATCGGCCTCACGTTGTCGGGCAGCATGCGCGACAAGCGGGTGATGATCGAACGAAACCTCAAGCGGGCCAACCCAGCGCTGCGGGGCCTCGAGCTTCGCCAGGCCGTGCAAGGCGCGTTCGACTCATATGCCAAGTACTACGTAGAGAGCTTTCGCTTGCCATCGATGTCGAAGCGGGCGGTGGGGGCGGGCTTCACCATCGAAGGCTTCGAACACATCCCTGCGGCAATCGAGCGTGGCAATGGTGTCATCCTTGCGCTTCCGCACCTTGGCGGATGGGAGTGGGCGGGGCGTTGGCTCATTGAGCAGGGTTACAAGATGACCGTGGTGGTCGAAGCAATTGAACCTCCCGAACTCTTCGAGTGGTTCGTTGAACTTCGCCAGAACCTGGGCATGACGGTTGTGCCGCTTGGTCCGTCGGTTGCCAGCACGGTGATGAAGGCCCTACGTCGCAATGAGGTTGTGTGCCTGCTCAGCGATCGCGATATCGATCGCACCGGGGTACCTGTCGAGTTCTTTGGTGAGCAAACCACGCTGCCTGCTGGCCCCGCAATGCTGAGCCTGCGCACGGGTGCTGCGGTGCTGCCATGTGCGTGCTACTTCACAGAGCGCCACAACGGTCACCACGCTGTCGTGCGACCTGCGTTACAGATCGATCGGTTAGGTGGCCTCCGCGAAGATGTGGCGAGAGGCACCCAACTGTTGGCGCACGAATTGGAAATACTCATCCGTAAAGCGCCAGAGCAGTGGCATCTCATGCAACCCAATTGGCCCAGCGACCCCGGGTATTCATCGCTGGTCTGAACGTGGCCGAAAAAGACACCGGTTCGCCACCGTTTTCACGATGGCGAACCGGGCTTCTGGCCAGATGGTGAGGGACCAGAACCTGCGGAGTGGGTCGTGGTTAGCTCACGCCCCTCCTCATCACCTGACTTGGCGTGGCGTACGTGATGCGAGCAACACGGTGCCAGCCGAAATCAGGATTGAGCCAACAACCACCAAGATGACGTCCGATCCACCGGTTGCTGGAAGCGGGCCCTGCTCGGCAACCAGCGGCACCGTGGTGTGTATCAGCGGGTCATCGGTGCTGGTGACGGCCGTGGTGGTCGGTGCCGCTGAGGCGACTGACGTTGTCGTAGCGCCACTGGTGGTCGGTGTCGCTGAGGCGACTGACGTTGTCGTAGCGCCACTGGTGGTTGTCGTAGCAGCGGCTGATGTTGTCGTTGCGGCGACGGTCGTTGTGGTGGCAGCGGCCGTTGTTGTGGTGGCAGCGACGGTCGTTGTGGTGGCAGCGACGGTTGTTGTGGTGGCAACACCGGTTGTTGTTGTCGTTGGGTTGGTTGTGTAGCACAAGAACCAATGGCTGATGTCCGGCACGTTCACGCTGGCGCTGGCAACGTTGGAGTGGCCGACGTTGGGTGCACGCATGTTGGGTACATATGGCGAGTACTGGTTGTATCCGTCGCCACCCTTGACGATCACAGCGTTAATTGTGATCGTGCTTGAGACGTCGCTGAGGTTCACGTACTTGCCGACGTCTGAATCATCGGACGTCGCCTCAACGCTTCCCACTGCGTGGTCGTCGATGCGGTAGTCAAACAAGGCGCCGGGGTACGAACCAATGTGGTTCGAACCGCCGAAGAAGGTTGCGCCGCTGAAGCCAACCTGTGTGCAAGTCGTGGCGTTTCCTTCGTGTTCGACCGGGTTGGTGACGGCGACGCTGGGGTTGCTGGTCATTGCCGAAGCCATCATCACAAAGCCAACAGCGACCAGGCTCAGAGCGGCCGCAACGATCGGGTTGTGGTGCCGGGATCGATCTGCGCTGAGAGTGTCTTGGGTCATGGCTGTTCTCCTTGTTGTGTAGGAATCTCGTGGTGAGGCGTCGAGGTTGACGGAGTCACCGGTGAGGGGTTGCGTCGACGGCACCGATGTCAGTGCGGGTCGCAGGTATGGCTCGCAGATCCACACGGCCTAGGGGCTGAAGCATGATGGATGTGCTTGGAAGATTCGCAGTG
>CANNMD010000068.1 GCA_947505655.1 Acidimicrobiaceae bacterium
GCCGTTGGGGCCCACGAGCCGCACTCGCCGGCCGGGCGACACGGTGAGGGCGACCTGATGGAGCACGGGGGACAGACCCATCGACAAGACGAGTGATCGAGCGTGAAGCGTGGCGTACACAGACATGGCAACGGCTACCTGACAAAGAGACGACCCGACGGACGCCGACCGACGGTATCTGATCTCGACGCTCGAACGGCGCTCCCCCGAACGAGTCACAGCGGTTGGCGGTACCCTCATCGGGTCCATGAATCTCGCGACACTGCCCCCATTTCTTCGCGATGAGCCAGCCCTCACGCAGGCGCTTGGCAAGCCAAACGCGATCATCGCGGTGCCCGAGGCAGCGCGACCCATTGCCATTGCCGCGTTGTCGCATCTCAGCGCCCGTCGGCCGTTGGTGGTGGCCTGTCCAACGGGTACCGCAGCAGGCCAGTTGTACGACGACCTGCAGCAGTTCATGCCCGACGGCGAAGTCGTGCTGTTCCCCGCTTGGGAGACGCTGCCATTCGAGCGAGTGAGCCCAAGTGTCGAGACGATGGGGCATCGCCTCGAGGTGCTGTGGCGCTTACGCGACCCTGAGCGTTGCCCAGCCATCATCGTGGCCAGCGTGCGCTCGCTCTTGCAGCGACTCGGTCCCGGCGCAATAGACGTCGAGCCAGTTCGGGTGCACCCGGGTGCCGTCATCGATCCCGAAGAGTTGCTCCAGACGTTGATCTCCGGCGGCTACCGCCGTGAGGAAATCGTTGAGCACCGCGGCGAGGTTGCCCGACGCGGCGCCATCATCGACGTGTTCCCATCCACAGCCGATGTGCCCATTCGTATCGACCTGTGGGGCGACGAAGTGGATCGTCTCACCACCATCAGTGTCAACGATCAGCGCAGCACCGGCGACCTCGCCGAAGCCTTCATCTTCCCGGCGCGCGAACTGCTGCCCAGCGAGGCAGTGCGCGCCCGCGCCACCACGCTCATCGGCACCGAGCCGTGGGGGCGCGAGCAATGGGAACGTCTCGCCGAAGGCACCCACTTCGATGGCATGGAGAGCTGGCTGCCGTGGCTCACCGAAACCGATCAGCTGCTCACCGATGTGCTGCCTGCCACTGGCAAAGTGGTGCTCATCGAGCCACGGCGCATGCGCGACCGAGCCCAAGATCTGCTCGCCGAAGAAGACGATCTCGCCCGCGCTCTCGCCAGCACATGGGGACGCGATCCTGATGTGGCCTTCCCTCGCCTGCACGCCGAACCCGATCATCTGTTGGGCTCGTCGGTCAGCGCGTGGATGCTCACCGTCTCGCCCGAGAATCCCGATTCGCCGATGGTGAATGCCAGCGGTTGGGGGCCGGTTGTCGGCGACGGCGAAGGTCTCACCAACCGCCTCAGCGAACTGCTCGCCGACAAGTGGCGCGTGGTGGTGGCGGCCGATGGCGAGGGCTCAGCCAAGCGCCTCGCTCAGCTGTTACTCGACCGCGGCCTCGACCTCAAGATCGCCGAGCCAAACGCCGATCTCAGCCGCCCCGGCGGCAACGTGGTCACCGCTCCGTTGCATCGCGGCTTCGTCATTCCGTCGGCCAAGGTGGCGGTGGTCGCCGAGGGCGATCTCACTGGTCGCCGCCGCACGCATCGCCAACCCCGCCCGCGCAAGCGCGAGAGCGGTGGCTTCTTCGAAGACCTCAAGCCCGGCAACTATGTGGTGCACTACCAACACGGTGTCGGCCACTACGAAGGCATGGTCAAACGCACCATTGGCGGCGTCGAGCGCGACTATTTGTTGCTCGCCTACAAAGGCGGCGACAAGCTCTACATCCCCAGCGATCAGATCGACAGCATCCGCCAGTACGTGGGCGGCGAGGCACCTGTGCTGCATCGACTCGGCGGCGCCGATTTTGCGAAGGCCAAGTCACGCGTAAAGTCAGCCGTGCGCGAGATCGCGCAAGAGTTGGTGGTGCTGTATCAGCGCCGGGTCAACGCCGAGGGTTACGCATTCGGCAGCGACACACCATGGCAACACGACATGGAAGACGCCTTTCCGTTCGTAGAGACACCCGACCAACGCCAAGCCATCGAAGACACCAAAGCCGACATGGAACGGGCCTTCCCGATGGACCGTTTGGTGTGTGGCGACGTGGGATTCGGCAAGACCGAAGTTGCCGTTCGCGCTGCGTTCAAGGCGATCCAAGATGGCAAGCAAGTGGCCGTGATGGCGCCCACCACACTGCTCGCCACACAGCACGGCAACACATTCGCCGATCGCTTTGCTGGCTACCCGATTCGCGTCGAGGTGCTCAGCCGCTTCCTTACCAATGCGCAAGCAAAGAAGGTCATCGATGGCCTCGCCACCGGCGAGATCGACTGCGTCATCGGCACGCACCGTCTGCTGCAAGAATCCGTGCGCTTCAAAGACCTCGGGCTCTTGGTCGTCGACGAAGAGCAGCGTTTCGGCGTGCAACACAAAGAGATGATGAAGAAGCTCAAGGTGAACGTCGACGTGCTCACGCTCACCGCCACGCCCATTCCGCGCACCCTCGAAATGAGCTTGGTTGGCATCCGCGATCTGTCGCTGCTGCAGACTCCCCCGGCCGACCGCCAACCGATTCTCACCTTCGTGGGTGAATACGACGAACGAGTCGCAATCGAGTCGCTTCGCCGCGAACTGCTGCGCGAGGGCCAAGTGTTCTGGGTGCACAACCGGGTTCAATCCATCGAGGCCTGCGCTCAGCGACTACGCGAGCTCGTCCCCGAGGCACGCGTCGCCGTTGCCCACGGCCAGATGGACGAAGGCACGCTCGAACAAGTGGTGCTCGATTTTTGGGAGGGCCGCTTCGACGTACTGGTGTGCACCACCATCATCGAAAGCGGCATCGACATGCCCACGGTGAACACGTTGGTTGTCGAGCGCGCCGACCTACTCGGCCTCGGCCAGATGCATCAATTGCGCGGCCGCGTTGGTCGCAGCGGGTCGCGTGCCTACGCCTACTTGTTCTACCCCCGCGACAAGACCCTCACCGAAGAGGCCTACGAACGGCTCAAGACCATCGGCGAAGCCACCGACCTTGGCAGCGGCTTCAAGATCGCGATGCGCGACCTCGAGATTCGCGGCGCCGGCAACCTGCTCGGCCAAGCGCAAAGCGGTCACATCGCTGCGGTTGGTTACGACCTGTATTGCCAGATGGTCACCGAGGCCGTCAGCGAAATGAAGGGTGAGGAAAAGCGTGAGCCTTCCGAGGTGAAGCTCGACGTGCCCACCAACGCGCATCTTCCTGCCACATACGTGCCCAAGGAAGCGCTGCGCCTCGAGGCATACCGCCGCCTCGCTGCCGTCACCACCGACGCCGACGTCGAAGACATCCGCGCCGAATGGATCGATCGCTACGGTCCGCTGCCCGAACCTGCCGAGGCGCTACTGATGATCAGTAGCTTGCGCGCCGATTGCCACCGCATTGGCCTACGCGACATCACCATCACCTCGAACCAGGCGCGCCTCGCACCCATCCAACTCAAGACCAGCGAAGAGATGCGCCTGAAGCGCTTGTCGCGAAATGCGCTCATCAAAGACGAGCTCAAGCAGATCGTGGTGCCCATCAAAGCGGGTATGGATCCGGCCACGTTCTTGGTTGGCTTCCTGCGCGAGCTGATTCCTCCGGTGGTTCAGACGCTAGGGTCGTCGTCGTGATTCGTCGCCTTTCCATCGCTCTGGCTGCAGTTGCCTTCGCAGGCATCGCCACCTCGGGTTGCAGCTCCGTCTCTACCCAACGCAATGCCGTTTCAGTCGTCGATGCCACTGGCAGACACGAGCTCTCGGTGAAGCAGTTCGAGACCCTGCTCTCCGGCCAGGCCGCCAACGCCGAAGCGTTCGGCTTTCCCACCGTTGGCCCCGAAGGCGTGCCCGGAAGCGCTGCCCGCAAGGTTCTGTTGCAGTGGATCACCACCACCCTGATGAAGACCGCGCTCGACAACAAGGGCGTGTCCGTATCTGACGCCGACCGCAAGGCCGTCGAGACAAACTTCAGCACCGGCCCAAGCAGCGAAATCTGGAAGAAGCTCGCTCCCGAACTGCAGTCGTTCGTGCTCGATTCCCAGACGCTGCCAACGGCGGTTCAAGCCACCTTCGGCGATGGCGCCAACACCGCACTCGGCCAAACGGCAGCATCGGCCCACATCAGCATCGATAGCCGCTACGGCATGTGGGACACGACCTCCGGCCAAGTCGTTCCATCGCGCTAATGACCTCCCCTGCGCGGGTCATCGTTGTGGGCCTCGGCCCGGGTGGCCCCGAGTTCGTCACCGACCAGACCCGACTCGCGATTGCTCAGGCGCAGCACCGATACCTGCGCACCTCGGTTCATCCGTCGGCCACGTTGGTGCCCGACGCAATCTCATTTGATCATCTGTACGAAACCGTCGACACGTTCGAGTCGGTCTACGCGCAGATCACCGCCGCTGTTATCGCTGGCGCCATCGAGCATGGCGAAGTGCTCTACGCAGTTCCAGGGTCACCGTTAGTTCTTGAGCGCAGCGTTCGTCACCTTCGCGCCGACCCCCGCGTGCAGTGCGTGTTGTTACCGGCGATGTCATTTCTCGATCTGGCCTACAACGCGCTGGGCATCGATCCGGTCGAGACGGCTGTGCGGCTCATCGACGGCCACGAATTTGCCACTGCCGCTGCGGGCGAGAACGGCCCACTGCTCATCGCGCATTGCCACGCCAACTGGGTGCTCAGCGACATCAAGCTTGCGGTCGACGACACCAGCGATGCCGACAACGACGACGTGGCCGTTGTTGTTCTGCAACGTCTGGGCACACCCGACGAACTGATCACGCGCACCACGTGGTCGCAAATGGATCACGTCATCGAGGCCGACCACCTCACCAGCATTTACGTCGAGCACCTCAATGTCGCTGTCGCCGAGCACTACGCGCGGTTCCACGCCTTAGCTCGCACATTGCGCGAGCAATGCCCATGGGATATCGAACAGACCCACACCTCGCTCATCCCGCACTTGCTCGAAGAGACCTACGAAGTTGTCGACGCACTGCAAGCTCTCGACCCCGACGATCCCGCTACCGACGAAGACCTCATCGAAGAACTCGGCGACCTGCTCTACCAGATCGAGTTTCACGCCACCATCGCCGAGCAGCAGGGCCGCTTCACCATCGCCGACATCACCCAGGGAATCCACGACAAACTCGTGCGTCGTCACCCCCATGTGTTTGCCAACGTCAACGCAGAGTCCACCGACGAAGTGCTCAGCAACTGGGAAGCCATCAAGCGCGCCGAGAAGGGCCGCACCAGCATTTTCGATGGCATTCCAAACTCGTTGCCATCGTTGTCGTACGCCTACAAAGCGCAGCGCAAAGCCGCCAGCCTCGGGTTCGATTGGCCCGATGTGCACGGGGCGCTACCCAAGATTGCCGAAGAGACCAACGAGTTAATGCAGGCCCATGCTGCTGGCGACAAAGAAGCTGCCGCAGACGAACTCGGTGACTTGCTGTTCTCGGTGGTCAATGTCGCTCGGCATCTCAAGATCGATCCTGAGGTCGCGTTGCGAGCAGCCGTGGCAAAGTTCCGGCACCGATTCGAGGGCGTCGAGCAGCTGGCCGCTCAGCGATCAATTGAGTTATCGAGCGCTGGCCTCGAGACGCTCGATCAGCTCTGGGACGAAGTCAAAGAGCGCGACATCACAAAGTGAATCGGCGACACCACGGCCCCTGAGTCAGTACCGCAACGCCGATCGAGCCGGTCCATCGCTAGCCAACCGAGCACGCTGCTCAGCACAGCGAAGCCGGCGAGCACTCCACCGATGGTGAGCAACTCAGCGTCAACGCGAGCAACGCGACTCACGTAGGCCATTGTTGAGCACAAGCCAAACTCGGCGATCAGCCACATCAAGAAGATTCGGCCCGATCCTCCGAGGGCAACGCTGGCACGACCAAGCATGAGCTGCCCGACCACAAAACCAATGCACACGACGCCAATGGCACCCACCATCATCGCCGCCGCAAACGTGTTGTGATCTCGTGACACGAACGCAAACAGAACGGTGCCCCCAACGAACGACGCTGCGGTCACGCGAGGCGACGGTGCCAGCAGCGTTCGTCGGCGGGCGTTCGTGGCGGCGGCTATCGCCCACGCCACGTACATGACATGAGTGGCAATGCCGAGTACAACGATGCGGTCAAACATCTGCGTGGCCGACACCAGCAAGGTATGCGCTGCGACGGTGCCATCGTGCACGTCAGCCAGGATCGCTCGGCGGCGCAAGTCGAAGGTTGCCGCCACAGCAGCTGTGTTGAACACGAACAAGCCGCACCAGACCACCACGCGAAGTGCATGCGTGGGCAGGGGCGGCTTCGTCACGAAGTCAGCCGAACGGGTCACCTCAACTGAACCGATCGGCGTTCTCGTTGCATTCCGAGGCGCAAGCGCATCGGCCCACTTGTGGTTGGTGAGCACCGCGATCTGTTGTGCTGCGGCATAGAACGTTGCCGCCGAAGCGAACAACAGCAAGCCAGCAACGAAACACAGATAGGCCTTCAAACGCATCGCCATCTGGGGATCTGAAGTGGGCAGTCCACTCGATGTTCCGGCGAGCGCACCCCACATCAACAATGCAGCGAGAAGCGCCAACACGTACCAGACCCTCGCCAAGTACGCGCTGCCGCCGAGATCTTTGGCAGTGCCGCCAATGGTTCCATGCGGGATATACATGAACAGCAGCGACGCAACAATGGTGATAATCCATCCGGACTCCAGCGTGCTATCGAGCCATTGATGCGCCCCAAACGCCGCCACGGGAACGAACAGCCAACCGCTAACTGCCGCAGGCACGGAGCGCAAGCTGTAGAACACCCGACGGGCATTCGCTACGGCAACACTGCTCCAGATCGCCAGCGCAGCCATCGCCACCACAAGCGCCACTTGGCCGTACACAAGGCGATCAATGACTTGTCCTCGGAACACGCCAGGGATTGGCGGATCGCCCCGCTCGTAGAGGTCGAAGTTGTGTTTAAACAAGAATCCGAACACCACTGCAAGGATGCCGAGCAGCACGAGCGACGCAAATGCGAGCCACCTCTGTGCCAGTTCTGGCATGGGTGCACGGGCGGCGAAGCCACGGCCGGACCGCACTCCATCCTCGTCATTCACCGTTTCCGCCATGGTCGTCATACAACTCGTATCGACACATTCCGATGCACCTTGAGCAACGTATGGACGAAACAGAATTCTTTCGAAACTTGGCCACGGCCGCACGCCTACTAACGTGCTCCACATGTCTGAGATCGTCAGTGTCGTTGGTCGCGAGATTCTTGATTCCCGGGGGAACCCAACTGTCGAAGTTGAGGTCACCCTCGAGTCCGGCGCCAGCGCGCGAGCCGCTGTTCCATCGGGCGCATCTACCGGCGAGCACGAGGCCGTCGAACTCCGCGACGGCGGGGCGCGCTACCTCGGCAAAGGTGTCACCAAGGCTGTTGCGTTCGTCAACAGCGAGATCGCGCTGAGCCTCAACGGCATCGACGCACTCGATCAACGGCTTGTCGATATGTCGCTCATCGATCTCGACGGCACCGACAACAAGGCCCGCCTCGGCGCAAACGCAATTCTGGGTGTGAGCCTCGCCGTCTCGAAGGCAGCCGCCGCCGAAGTGAAGCTTCCGCTGTACCGCTACGTCGGCGGGCCAAATGCGCATGTGCTGCCCGTGCCAATGATGAACGTCATCAACGGTGGCGTACACGCCGACAACAACATCGACCTTCAAGAGTTCATGGTGATGCCAGTTGGCGCACCCAGCTTTCGCGAGGCCCTGCGCTGGGGCACCGAGACGTATCACAGTCTCAAAGCTGTGCTGCACGAACGCGGGCTGTCTACCGCCGTCGGCGACGAAGGCGGATTTGCACCCAACCTCGCCAGCAACGAAGACGCCATCAAGGCACTCGTCGAAGCAATCGAGCGCGCCGGGTATCGGCCTGGCGACGACATTGCCATCGCCCTCGATCCCGCGATGAGCGAGCTCTACCGCGACGGTCGCTACAACCTTGCCGGCGAAGGCAAGGTGCTCAGCGCCGACGAACTCGTGGCCTACTGGATGCGCCTCGTTTCGCTGTACCCCATTGTCTCCATCGAAGACGGCATGGCCGAAGACGACTGGGACGGATGGGCCTCGCTCACCGCCTCGTTGGGCACGCGAATTCAGTTGGTGGGCGATGACGTGTTCGTGACCAACGCCGAACGCCTGCAGATGGGCATCGACCGCAACGTTGGCAACAGCGTGCTGGTCAAGGTCAACCAGATCGGCACACTCACCGAGACGCTGCAAACTGTAGAGCTCGCCACTCGACATTCGTACACCAGCGTGATGAGCCACCGCAGCGGCGAGACCGAAGACACCACCATTGCCGACCTTGCTGTGGCCACCAACTGCGGCCAGATCAAGACCGGTGCGCCGGCCCGCAGCGACCGCGTCGCGAAGTACAACCAGCTCCTCCGCATCGAAGATCAGCTCGGCGAAGCCGCTGCCTTCCGTGGCCGCGCTGCGTTGGCACCACGGCCCTGATCCATTCGCGCCGCAATCGCGCGCCGCGTCAGGTGCCGCAGTTTTCGCCGGCGAAGCTGCGAAACTAGCGGCCGTGAGCAACGCACATCGCACGAGCACAATTCCGCGCCCGCGTTTGCACGCCAAGGTCGAGCGACCACGTCTCCAAAAGACCACGGTGCCGATCGAGAGCCACAAGACTCACCGAGTCACCGACATCACCAGCGCCACATCGGCTGTCGAGATCATTCCGCAGCGCAGCGGACGACTGTTACTCGCCGTGTTCACGTCGCTCATCGTGCTTGCTATCGGCGCCGCATTGTTTGTGTTGCCGATCAGTTCATGGCTCCACCAACGCCAGCAATTGGCGAAGGGCACCGGCCAGGTCGCCACGCTCAACCAGGCCAACGATCAGCTACAGACCGAAGTCGATCGCTTGCAGACCGACGACGGCATCAAGCAGGCGGCTCGCGAAGTTATCGACTTCGTCGAGAAAGGCGAACAGCGCATCACCGTGATGCCCGCTGGCGCTGCCCCCACCGTGTTGCCCGCCGGTTGGCCATACGACCTCGTGACCCAAATCATTGCGATTCGCCAAGCCGAATCCGATGCTGCGGCCGCAGTCGTCACGCCGTAGCAACAGTTGGCCCACAACATTCGACGTGGACTGCGGTATAGGCCGCGCTGGTGACTATTGTCGGGGTTTCGACATCTGTGTTCTCAGGGGGTCCCGCATGGGCGGCAGCATTCTCGGCAATCGTGTTCTTCGTAAAGAAGACCCGAAATTTTTGACGGTCGGCGGCACATACGTCGACGACCTTCACGACGAGCCGTTGCTCGCGGGCGCCGCACATGTCACCTACGTGCGTAGCCAGTTTGCCCACGGCACAATCGTGGCTATCGACACCAGCGAAGCCGAGGCCATGCCGGGCGTCATCGCCGTCTATACGGCTGCCAGCCTCGGGCTTGAGCCCGTTGGCGCGCCGTTCAACCCAACCGTGGCACGCACGCTGCTGGCCAGCGACAAGGTGCGCTACGTCGGCGAGCCTGTTGCCGTCATCATCACCGAAGACCGAGCTCAGGGCGAAGACGCCGCCAACGCCGTCATCATCGACATCGACCCACTCGAGGCGCTCATCGATGTCGAAGCCGCAATGGCATCAGCCACGCACATCTACCCAAGCGCAGGCAGCAACGTGGTGTTCGACACCACCATGCTCGGCATGCCCGACAACACCGGCGACGCCTACTTCGAAGGCTGCGAAGTCTTGGTCAAGGGTCGCTTCGTGAACCAGCGCGTCGCGCCTTGCCCCATGGAAGTTCGCGGCTCGTCCGTGGCGTGGGTCGATGGCCGGCTCTACCAGTGGATCAGCACCCAGCACGCTCAAGGCGTGAAGGGCCAACTGGTCACAACCAACGGTGTTGCCGATGCCGATGTTCGCGTGCTCACACCCGACGTGGGCGGCGGCTTCGGCGCCAAGATCGGCGCCTATCCCGAAGAACTTCTGCTTGGCCGCCTCTCGAAGCTTGTTGGCCGTCCGCTGTGCTGGCGCGAGACCCGCAGCGAGAGCATGGTCGCGCTCGGCCATGGCCGCGCCCAACTGCAGTACGTCACCATCGGCGGCTCGCGCGATGGCAAGGTTTCGCACTACCAGTTGCTCGTCCTTCAAGACTGCGGCGGCTTCGCCGACATGGCAACCGTGCTGGCTCCGTTCATGACCCGGCCAATGGCCAGTGGCGTGTATGCCATCCCCAACATCGAGGTGCGCACCACCAGTGTGGTCACCAACACCACGCCGGTGGTTGCCTATCGCGGTGCAGGCCGCCCAGAGGCAACTGCAGCAATCGAGCGGGCGATGGACCTTTTTGCCGCCGAGATCGGCATGGATGCCGCCGAGGTTCGCCGCGTCAACCTGATCCCCAAGTTCCTTGAGCCATACACCACCTCCATCGGCCAGACCTACGATGTCGGCAACTACGAAGTGGCACTCGATAAGGCCCTCGCCGCAGCCGATTACCCGGCGCTGCGCGCCGAGCAGGCCGCTCGTCGTGCCGGCGGCGGCGTGAAGCAGCTCGGCATCGGCGTCAGCGTGTACGTCGAGATCACCGGTGGCGTGCCGCCAATGGGCGACGACGCCAAGATCGAAGTGCTCGACGACGGTCGTGCCATCGTGTTCACCGGCACCTCGCCTCACGGGCAGGGCCACGCCACTGCATTTGCGATGATTACTGCCGAGCAGACCGGCATCCCAATGGATCGCATCGAGCTGGTCTGGGGCGATACCGACCTCGTCCCCACGGGCGGCGGAACCATGGGTTCACGTTCGCTGCAGCAGGGTGGCGCAGCCGTCAACAAAGCTGCCATCGAACTCGTCGAGCAGGCCACCAAGCTTGCCGCACGGCTGCTCGAAGCCGACGAAGCCGATGTGGTGCTCGACAAAGAGACCGGATCATTCAACGTCATCGGTACGCCCGCTGTCTCCAAGACTTGGGCCGACCTTGCCGTCGCGATGAAGGCCGAAGGCGGCCTCAAGCAGAGCACCACGTTCTCGGCCGCAAGCGCCACATATCCGTTCGGCGCTCACGTTGCCGTGGTCGAAGTCGACACCGAGACAGGTCAGGTTCGCCTCATCCGTCACGTTGCTTGCGACGATGCCGGACGCGTGCTCAACCCACTGTTGCTTGATGGTCAGATTCATGGCGGCATCGCCCAAGGCGCGGCGCAAGCCTTGCTCGAAGAGGTGTGCTACGACGACGACGGTAACCCCGTCACCTCGAACCTCGCCGACTACGCGATGATCTCGGCAGCCGAACTTCCAAGCTACGAAGTGATCCACATGGAGACACCAACACCGGTGAACCCGTTGGGCGCGAAAGGCATCGGCGAGAGCGGCACCATTGGCTCCACCCCAGCGGTGCAGTCAGCAGTTGTCGATGCTCTGAGCCACCTCGGTGTTCGCCACATCGACATGCCAGCAACGGCCGAGCGGGTGTGGCGAGCAATCGCCAGCGCCTAAGCCCCTCGCCGCTGCGCTCTCACGAGTCGGCGAGTTCGACGAAATCTTGAGATTTGGGGAACCCCCGGGGTCACTTGGTTCGTCTCACCTTCGCCCACACATCAGGAGGACGCAATGAGCGAACCAACAGCATCTAACGAACCGACTCTCGAGTCCGGTTCCATCGCAGCCAGCGATCTATCACCCGCCGAGCGCACTGCTACGCGCTCGCCCGCATCTCGTATCGCCGCAATCGCCGCATGCACTGCGCTTGTGGCCGGTCTGGGCGGCTTCCTCATCGGACGCACCTCGGGTTCGTCTGATCAGAGCAAGGTAAAGGCTGGAACCAGCGTCGCTGAGTCAAGCAACAGCGTCGCCACCACAAACGGAGCCAACACTCCAGGCGCCCCA
>CANNMD010000069.1 GCA_947505655.1 Acidimicrobiaceae bacterium
CTACCGATTGCACCAACGACGTGGTGCGGGTGGCGACGGACTTGTGATGGATGCCATCGACGAACAACTGCAGCGCACCGTTGCGGTGCGCGTGTTTGAGCCCGAGTGGGCCGCCACGCGATCAGCCGAGCAACGCTTCTTAGCCGAGGCTCAAGCTGCTGCTTCGCTGGTTCACCCCAATGTCAATGCGGTTTACGACTTTGGTATCGACGACTTCGACGGCGACAAGCGGCCCTATTTGGTACTCGAGTATTTGTCCGGTGGAAGCCTTCGCGACATTCTCGATCGTGGTCGGTTGCTCTCGCCATCGCAAGCGCTCGTCGTTGGCCTCGATGCATGCCGCGGGCTCGATTACATCCATCGTCGAGGCATCATCCATCGCGATTTGCGCCCTGGCACGATGGTGTTCGGCGACGATCACCGCATGCGACTCGTCGACCTCGGAGTGTCTCGTCTGCGTGCCGAGCAAACGTGGGCCGATCTGTCAGCAGTGGGCATCGATGCTGCTCGCTACGCGTCACCCGAGCAGGCCCAAGGTCTCTCGCCCGAAGATGGCTCGATCGACACCGCCTCAGATATTTACTCGTTGTGCCTCGTGCTGATTGAGGCGGTCACCGGCCAGATCCCATTCGCTTCTGATTCCACCGTCGCGACGCTCAATGCGCGCATCGACAAACTGATGCCTGTCTCGGCCGATTTTGGCCCACTCGCATCGATCCTCGAACGCGCTGGTCGCCCGTTGGCAAACGATCGTTTTACGGCGGCCGAGTTTGGCAAGGCGCTCATGCAAGCCGCCGAGAAATTGCCCCGTCCCGCCCCAATCCCCACTGCTGGAAACTCGTTGTTCGCCGACACCACGGGCGGCGCATTGCGCGAAGTCACCGAGTTGGCTGCCGACGACCCCGAAGTCGATGAACTCGTCGAGGCCACGTTGCCTCTCGCCGAGGCCGGCGAGGCCGGCGATGCCGGTGCCACCGAAAGCGCGCAGACTGTCGTAGCCGCTGGCGCCGTTGCGATCGCGGCAACCAGCGACATCAACCACACCACTGATATCGACGACACCGAGCCGCCGGTATTCGACCAAGGCGACGACAATCCACATCATGCACGTTCGTGGCTGCTTGGCATGCTGGTTGTGGTGATGGCGCTGCTTGCGGGTGGTTTCGTTGCCTATCGAGTGATTGTCACCAAGTCGTACACCGTGCCCGATCTTGCCGGCATCGAAATGGGTGTTGCCGAGAATCAGATCGCCGAGAACGAATGGGTCGTTGTCGTCAAGACCGAGCGCAGCGACGAACAGGCCGTGGGCAACGTGATCAGCAGCGAACCGCCGGCTGGCTCGAAGCTCGCCGTCGGCAAGACATTTGTGCTCATCGTGAGCGATGGCCCCACGTTGCCAAAGCTCGTCGACGTGAACGGCATGACCCTCGATGCCGCAACGGCCAAGCTTGTCGAACTGAAGCTCGGCGCACCTGTGGCCAGCGATGCGTTCAACGAAACAGTGGCTGTTGGCCAGATTGTGTCGTGGAGCGTGCCGGCCCAGCCCAGCCTGGTGACAGGTATGGAAGTCGTGCAGGGCACGGTGATCGCCATTGTCGTGTCCAAGGGTCCCGAGCCGCGGATTGTGCCGCAGCTGGTGGGCCTCGATGTCGAGGCTGCCAAGGCTGCTCTTGTGGCCCTTCAGCTCACGATGGTGAAGACCGACGACGTGTTTAGCGATGTTCCTCTCGGCGTTGTGGCCCAGCAGTCGGTAGCCGCTGGCGGCACGGTAGACCGCGATGGCTCAGTGAGCATTGCGCTCTCAAAGGGTCCCGACCTTGTTGTCATGCCCAACTTGTCAGGCCTCGCGTTCGACGCCGTCCAAAAGGCGCTCACCGATGCCGGCCTCGTGGCCGGCGTGGTTGCTGGCAACACGGCGGGCTTCCTGTATGGCATCAACGTGGCTGGCGTGCCGGTGGTTGCCGGTCAGCAGTTGCCGCGCGGAACGTCGATTGACCTTTCGTATTACTGAGTCGCACACCGGTTCGGGTTGACGTCGGTCACGTTTCGATCATTCGGCCGTTCATTCGTTAGCTTCTGTACCCATGGGAACACTTGACGGACGCGTAGCAATCATCACCGGAGCAGGCCGTGGCATCGGTCGCGAGCATGCTTTGTTGTTCGCAGCCGAAGGCGCCAAGGTCGTAGTCAACGATCTCGGCGGAGCCAACGATGGCACCGGTAACGATGTCACCCCGGCGCAAGAAGTTGCCGCCGAGATCCGCGCGATGGGCGGCCAAGCCGTAGTCAACGGCGACAACGTCGCCGACTGGCAGGGCGCTCAGCGCCTCATCAACAGCGCCATCGAAGCGTTCGGCGACCTCGATATCTTGGTCAATAACGCTGGCATTCTGCGTGACCGCGTGCTGATCAACATGACCGAAGACGAGTGGGACGCGGTCATCGCAGTGCACCTCAAGGGTCACTTCGCCCCAACTCGATGGGCCGCCACGTATTGGCGCGAACAGTTCAAGGCTGGCGTCACGAAGCCTCGCAACTTGGTGCACACATCGTCGACATCGGGTCTGTTCAGCAACCCCGGCCAGGCCAACTACGGCGCCGCAAAGTCGGGCATCGCTACGTTGAGCCAGATCGCCGCAAAAGAGTTGGTGCGCTACAACGTGAAGAGCAATTGCATCGCTCCTGGCGCCCGCACCCGTCTCACCTTGGCCACGCCGGGCCTGCCCGACATCATGTCGCCAAAAGAGGGCGCGTTCGATGTGTGGGATCCCGCCAATATCTCGCCGCTGGTGGCATATCTCTCAACCGCCGACTGTGCCTTCTCGGGCGAAACCTTCATGGTGCAGGGAGGCAACGTCACCCGGGTCAACACATGGGCGCTGGGAGACAAGGTCGAGCAGAGCGAGCGGTGGACTGTCGAGGGCCTCGCAACGGCCCTTGCGCCACTCGCCAACGACTGACTCGTGAGCAACGAACCAGAGCTCGACAACACGCTCCAGACCGGCTCTGGCCGGGCCACCTTTGGCGTCGAGGGCGCCGGACTCGACGAGATTGCCGTAGTGCCGTGGCCGATCCTGCTGCGTCGGCGCATCGCCCAGACCGTGGGTATCGATCGTCGCTGGGCACTGCTCATCGTGGTCTTGTCGGGCCTGTTCACCGTGGCGTTTACCATCACGATCTTGGTCGTGTCACTGAACGACGTCGCCAAAGAGTTCAACAGCTCAGTCGCCACGATGAGCTGGTGCATCACTGGCCCGATGCTCGCGTTCGGCGTGGTCGGCCCGGCCTATGGCAAGGCTGGCGACCTGTGGGGGCACAAGCGGGTGTTCGTCGGCGGCCTTTTTGGGGCGGGCGTGTTTGCCCTACTCACAGCGTTCTCGTGGAACCCGCTCACGATGATTCTGTTTCGCACGCTCAGTGCTTCGGCAGGCGCTGCAACGGGTCCATCAACAATGGCCTATATCAATCGCCTCTTCGAGCCAGGCGAGCGCGTGAAGCCACTGAGCTACTGGAGTTTCGTCAACGCCGGAGCACCGGTGATCGGTGTCGTCGCTGGTGCAGCGGTCGTCGACGCCGTTGGCTGGCGAGCAATCTTTTTTGTGCAGGCGCCGCTGTGTCTTCTCGGCGTCGTGGTGGCCATGTGGTTGTTGCCCGACACCACCCGTTCCCCCCACGCGAAGTTCGACATCGCCGGGTCGATCACCTTGGGCGTTGGGGCCTCTGCGCTGTTGGCCGGCATTTCTCAGGGTGCGCATTGGGGATGGACAAGCCTGCCCACCATTGCGTGCTTTGCAGCCAGCGCCGCTGGCTTGCGGTTGTTCATCTCGATTGAGTCAAAGGCCGAGGCGCCGTTGCTGCCGCTGCACTGGTTACGCACTCGTAATATCGCGCTGCCGATTCTCAGCCAAAGCATGTCGAACTTCGCGTATATGGGCGGGTTCTTGTTCGCCCCGCGGTTGCTCGAAAATGTGCTCAACCTGCAAACGACTCAAATCGGCAGCATCGTCATTGCCCGTCCGCTCACGTTTGCGGTTGTGGCTCCGCTAGCTGGTTACGTCACGATCCGAGTCGGCGAGCGTGTCACGGGTGCCTTTGGCGGCCTGTGTGTTGCCGTCTCGATGGTCGTCTTTGCCGGGGTCGCAACTGGCTCATCGGTGTGGGTGGCGGTGCTCGCATTGGGTTTGTCGGGAGCAGGAATCGGTGTGTCGAGTCCGGCACTCACCTCGTTGGTGGCCAACGCAGTCGACAGCGCCGATTTGGGTACCGCCGGAGCAATGCAACAACTCTGCTCACAAATGGGAGCAGTGCTTGGCTCGGTGGTGATGACGGCCGTGCAAGCGTCGCGAGAGGCAGATGGCCTCACATCGTCGTACAGCGCTGCATTCACCGTGGCCTGTGTGGTGGCGATGGGCGCCGCCGTTGCCGCGCTGTTCGTGAAGTCGACCCCCCGCTGACACGGTGACATCGGTGACTCGCTGCGACGCCAACGGACAGCCGATAGCTCTCCACCGTATTGCTTCGTAAAGCCTGAGCGCACGGTCAACGTGCGCTCAGGCTTTACAGCAACGAACTACGACGTGATGCCCTTGATTTCCTCGGCAATTGCCTTGGTTGCATCGTCGGTTGGCATTGCGGTCTGCAGCGCCATCATCTTCATCATGTCGCCCTGGACCTTGATCTTGCCGCTCATGAATGCCTGCATCGCTGCGGCCTGATCTCCATCGACGAACATCTTGCGGGCGGTGTCGTAATCGACCGTGACCGTGACGTCGGGGGTCTCGAGCTCGCCGAGCTCCATCACAACGCTGCCCGACGAGGTGTCGATGTAGGCCTTGACGGTGCCCTCACCAAATGGTGCACCGGTGATGACCTGATTGACGCGAATCGACTGCGACACCGCAGCGGTCTGGCCTTCGTACTTTGCACGGATGACGCGGGCTTCGGTCATCCACTCTTCTGAAAGAAATGGGTTCGTCATGGGAAACTCCTCGGCAATGTGTGGTGCGAGATGCGCACTACAAAGTGGACAACAGCGCGCAACGCTAGCCGACGACGCCTCTGCACCTACCGCCGGAGCAGCCGTCCGCTGAGATCTGGGGCTGACAAATCGTTCACCCCGTGGGGTGATAGCTCGATTGGCAGATAACGATGGGTGAATGTCTCGCATTCTCGTGACCGAAGAGATCGCTGACGGAGGCCTTGACCGGCTTCGCGCCGCCGGTCACGAGGTCGACGTCCAACTCGATTTGTCCCAGCTGAACACCCACATTGTCGGGGCTCACGCGCTCATCATTCGCTCAGCAACGCAGGTCACTGCCGAGTTACTCGAGATTGGTACCGACCTACTTGTGGTGGGTCGCGCCGGCATCGGCCTCGACAATGTCGATGTCGAGGCTGCTACTCGACGCGGCGTGATGGTGGTCAACGCTCCGCAGTCAAACATCATCTCTGCCGCCGAGCACACGATGGCGTTGCTGCTGGCTCAAGCCCGCAACGTTCCCCAGGCTCACGCGGCGCTCAAGGCGGGTCGCTGGGAGCGCTCTCGTTGGGAGGGTGTCGAACTTGCCGACAAGACGCTGGGCATTGTTGGCCTCGGCCGTATTGGCAAGCTCGTTGCCGACCGCGCCAAGGCATTCGGTATGCGCCTCGTGGCATACGACCCCTTCGTGTCGGCCGATCGCGCCCGTCAGATGGGTGTCGAGTTGTTGACACTTGATCAGCTCATCGCCGAGGCCGACTTCGTCACCATCCATTTGCCGAAGAACAAAGAGACCACCGGATTAGTTGGTCGCGATTTGTTACTCAAGGCCAAGCCGTCGCTGCGGGTCATCAACGTTGCCCGAGGCGGAATCGTCGACGAAGAAGCGCTTGCCGAGGCAATTCGCGATGGCGTGATCGCCGGTGCTGCACTCGACGTGTTCTCTACCGAGCCGATTACCGAGTCACCGTTGTTTGCGCTCGACGAGGTTGTGGTCACACCTCACCTCGGAGCCAGCACTCGCGAGGCGCAAGACAAGGCCGGCGACACGATTGCCGACATGGTGCAGCTCGCGCTCGCTGGCGATTTCGTGCCGTTCGCCGTCAACGTGAACGCGGCCGAGGCCAACGAAACACTTCGTCCGTTCCTGCCCTTGGCCGAGCGCCTCGGTAGGTTGTTCGCGTCGTTGGCTGGCAAGTCGCCCGCTGTGCTCGAAATTGTTGCCGACGGTGAGATTGCTGGCTACGACACCCGCATTCTCGCCCTCGCTGCGCTGAAGGGCTTCTTCGGCGCCTTCACCGACGAGCCCGTCACCTACGTGAACGCGCCGCAGCTGGCTAAGGATCACGGCGTCGAGATCCGCGAGATCAACTCCACTACGTCGGCCGATTATGTGAACCTGATCACCATTCGCGGCGACGGACACAGCATCTCTGGCACGCTCGCCGGTCGTCGCAGCGAACAGCGCATTGTGTTCATCAATGATCACTCGTTCGATGTGCCACCAACCGATTACATGCTGATGGTGAAAAACGACGACCGTCCTGGCGTCATCGGCCTTGTCGGCACCTTGTTGGGCGATGCCGGCGTGAACATCGCCGACATGGATGTTGGCCGCGCACTGCTGCCCGGAACCGCCGTGATGCTCATCGCCCCAACTGCTGTGGTGCCAACCGATGTGGTGAACACGCTGCGCGCCGCAGCAGGCATCATCGCCGTCGACGTACTGCGCGGCTAGCGCCCACCACCACCGCTGTTGGTGGTCTACAACGTGACTGAGCGGATTTCGTCGCGGGTGGCAACGGCTACTTGCGATGCGGCCTCAGCAAAATCTTCGCCGCTGCTGGCGTAGAGCACTGCTCGTGATGAGTTGATGATCAACCCGGTGCCGGCACCGGTTGATCCGGCTCGCACCGTGGCCTCAACCTCGCCACCTTGCGCGCCAACGCCAGGCACCAGCAACGGCAGATCGCCAACGATGTCGCGCACGATGCCCACTTCGGCTGGATACGTGGCGCCAACCACAAGGGCGCATTCGCCGATGTTGTTCCACTGGTTTGCTACACGGCGCGCGACATGTGTGTACAGCGGCTGGCCATCGACCATCAGCGACTGAAAGTCGTCGCCACCAGGGTTGCTGGTGCGACACAAGATGATGGTGCCCTTGCCTTCGTGACGCAGAAATGGCTCGACCGAGTCGGTACCCAGATAGGGGTTTACCGTGACGGCGTCGGCCCCATAACGCACGAACGCCTCGTGCGCGTATTGCTCGGCGGTTGAGCCGATGTCGCCGCGCTTGGCGTCGAGAATGAGCACATGGTTGGGGTGGGCCTCGCGGATGTAGGCACAGATGCGCTCGAGTTGGGCTTCGGCGCCTTGTGCCGCGAAGTACGCGATCTGGGGCTTGAACGCACAGGCTGCGCCAGCTGTGGCATCGACTATGGCGATGCAGAACTGTTCGATCGCGTTGGCATTGCCGCGCAATGAAATGGGCAAACGCGACGGATCGGGATCGAGGCCGACACACAGCATCGATTCGGTGGTCCGCCACGCGTTGGCGAGTTTGAGATGAAAGCTCATGCAGCGAGCGGCAGCGGCGTGCGCTTAGCCTTCGACGGTGATGGCTGCGGTGGGGCACAGGTCGGCGGCAAGCTCAACCTTTTCGCGCAGCTCTTCGCCAGGATTTTCCTGCAACACGTAGAGGTAGCCGTCGCTGCGAACCTCAAAGACTTCGGGGCATGTCTGCATGCACGCACCGGTGGATGCGCAAACGTCGAAATCAACACTGACCTTCATGGTTGCTCCTTGCGAGATGGGATTGCTCAGCAGTTATGCCGTTTGTTGCATCGTAGATGGTGCATGGGGTGACGCGGCCCATTGCGCTGCGCTGGCGCGCCCAGGCATCGACTCGTCGCGGCGGCGCTTGAGCACCATTACCAACGACCCAACGCCTGCGCACAAGACCAGTACGACGAATAGCTTCTTGATGCAGCGAGTCATCAGTGGAACCTATGCGCGCTGTCGAAGTACGGCCGACACCACGGCATGGAACGAAGCCGTGATGATGCTTGGGTCGGTGCCGATGCCCCAACGCACTTGGCCGTTGTGGTCCTTGGTCTCTACGTAGGCCACGGCCGTCGCTTCGGAACCCGAACCCATCGCGTGCTCGGCGTAGTCGAGCACATCGATTGATACGCCGAGGCCATCGCGCAAGGCATGCACAAAGGCGTCGATCGGGCCATTGCCCACACCGTGCACGGTGACGTGCGCGCCATCGACGATGAGTTGCGCGGTGACCTCGCTTCGCTGGCCCTCGCTGGTTGAGCGCAGCTCGTGGCTGTCGAGGCGGATTGCCGGTTCTGCATCGAGGTACTCGGACTGGAACGCTTCCCACATCGTGACTGGGCTGATCTCGGTGCCCGAGTCTTCGGTGATGTGTTGAATGGTCTTCGAGAACTCAACCTGCAAACGGCGCGGCAGATCGAAGCCATGCTCGGCCTTCATCATGTAGGCAACGCCACCCTTGCCGCTTTGGCTGTTCACGCGAACAACAGCTTCGTAGCTGCGGCCCACATGCTTGGGGTCGATGGGCAGATACGGCACACCCCAGGTCTCGTAGTCGTCTGGCTTGTTGCCCTTGGCTGCAGCTTTCGCGTACAGCACGTCGAAGCCCTTCTTGATGGCGTCTTGGTGGCTTCCCGAGAACGAGGTGTAGACCAGATCGCCCACATAGGCGTGGCGTGGGTGCACCGGCAAGCGGTTGCAGTATTCGGCGACGCGACGCAGCGCGTCGATGTCACTGATGTCGAGCTCGGGGTCTACGCCAAGTGCAAACAGGTTCATCGCGAGGTTCACGATGTCGACGTTGCCGGTGCGCTCGCCGTTACCGAACAAGGTGCCCTCAACGCGATCGGCGCCAGCCATCACACCGAACTCGGCTGCGGCAACACCGGTGCCGCGGTCGTTGTGTGGATGCAGGCTGATGACCACGCTCGAGCGGTTACGAACGTTGCGACCGAACCACTCGATGACATCGCCGTAGACATTGGCGGTGTAGCACTCGACGGTGGCGGGCAGGTTGAAGATGATGGGCAGTTCGGGGGTGGGCTCGATGACATCCATCACGGCATGGCAAATGTCGAGCGCGTATTGCGGCTCAGTGAGCGTGAAGCTCTCGGGGGAGTACTCGTAGCGAATCTGGCTGCCGACCAAGGTCTGCTCAAGCTTGCGGGCGAGCTTGGCGGCGTTGACCGCGATATCGATGATGCCGCCCTGATCAAGGTTGAACACCACTTCGCGTTGCAACGGATTGGTGCTGTTGTAGAAGTGAACGATGGCCTTGTTCACGCCCTGCAGGCTTTCGTAGGTGCGCTCGAGCAACTCTTGGCGGCACTGCACCAGAACCTGAATGGTGACGTCGTCGGGGATGAGATCTTCTTCGATGAGCTGGCGTACGAAATCGAAGTCGGGCTGGCTTGCGGCCGGGAAGCCCACCTCGATCTCTTTGAATCCCATCTTCACCAACGCGTCGAACATGCGCCGCTTGCGATCTGGATCCATTGGATCAATCAACGCTTGGTTGCCGTCGCGGAGGTCGACACTGCACCACAGCGGGGCTTTGGACACGCGCACGTCGGGCCACGTGCGGTCGGTGAGTACTAGGGGTAGCCACGGCTGGTACTTCTCGAACGGCATCTTCTTTGGCGTTACGTTTGGCGGTGGCATGTGGTGCTCCTGGGTGTGAACTTCGCTGGTGTGCCGTGCTGTGAGCTGAGCGGTTTGGTCCTGAAAAAGCAAGAACCCCCTGCGCTGTTGCACAAGGGGCTGGACGAACGCGATATGGGGCGTTCGCCTTAGGTAAGAAGGAGGCCGATCAAACGCGTCATGGGCCAAAGACTAGCACGAGCTGCTGGTAGTGCAACGATGCGGCTACAAGTGTGCAATCGGGCGTCGGGGTGCCTGCGACTGGCGTGAGAAGTGGTGAGGAATCGTCTGCCGACTATGGTCGCCATATGGCCAGTATGAAGCTCGACACGCAACTTCGATCCTTCGCCGAAGCCGCGAGTGAGGCCGCGCAACTCGCCGATGCTGGCATCGATGGGGTGTTCACGTTCGAGGGTCCGCACGATGGTTTTGTGCCGCTCACCTTGGCGGCGCCGAACAGCCGAGTCGATTTGTACACCAACGTGGCGATCGCGTTGCCGCGTAACCCAATGCAGTTGGCGTACCTCGCCAACGACTTGCAACTGTTGAGTCAGGGTCGCTTCATGCTCGGACTCGGATCGCAGATCAAGCCGCAGATCGAGAAGCGCTTTGGGGCCAAGTTCGATCCACCGGTTGCGCGCATGCGCGAGATGGTCGCCGCAATGCGGGCGATCTTTACTGCATGGTCCACTGGCGAGCGGCTTCGCTTTGAGGGCGACTTCTATCGCCACACGCTGATGACACCGATGTTTAACCCTGGCCCGAATCCTTACGGGCCGCCGCCGATATGGCTCGGTGCGCTGGGCCCGCTGATGACCCGCATGGCGGGCGAGGTGGCCGATGGGTTGTTGGTCATGCCGTTCAGCACCGAACGCTTCTTCACCGAGCACACGTTGGCCAATCTCTCTGTTGGCCTCGCCGCCGCTGGCCGGGCGCGCAGCGATATCAGCGTGATTGCTCAGGCCATCGTGTGTGTCGGGCGCAACGAAGCCGAGTACGCAGCGGCTGTCGGCGGTGTCAAAGGTCTGCTCTCGTTCTACGGATCAACGCCGAGCTACCGGCCTGTGCTCGATGCGCATGGCTGGGGCGATCTGCATGTTGAGCTCAACGTGCTCTCGAAGCAAGGTCGCTGGCTCGACATGATCGGACTCATCGACGACGACATCTTGCACACCATCGCTGTGTGCGGCACACCCGACGAAGTTGGCGCAAAGCTGGTTCGTCGCTTCGACGGTGTTGCCGAACGGGTGGCGTTCTACATGCCATATGCGGCGTCTACAGAACTCGTGGCTGCAACAGTTGCAGCAGTGCGGGCAAGCGGCGCGGCGTAAGGCGGCCCGGTCGCGAGAGCGATCGAGAGTGATCGAGAGTGATCGTCAGCGGATCAGGAAGTTGTCGAACTGCCACGGGTCGTTGAGGTTCAACCCGTCGCTTTCGTCGCCGTACACCGGGAACAGATCGTTGCGATCGCGCAGCGGAGTCCAATCGGTTGGTCCCGAGTGCAGCGTGCCCAGATATTTGCGCGACACGTTGAGCACTTCTTCCCACGGCAAGTCGTCGGGCACGAGCAGACCTGCGTTGGGGTTCTTGATCATCCAACTCAGTGCGCCGATGATGCTGCCGCCCACTTGAACCGTGGTGGCGCTTTGCCCCGGCACGATGGCGCGGGCTTCGTCGATAGACAGCAATGAGCCGGTCCACCAACTGGTGTAATCGTGACCCATCAGCAACACGCCAAGTTCGTCGCGGCCGCTGATGATCTCGTCGTTCAAAATGCGCTGGCGGCTCTGCATGCGCCAGTCGTTTTGACGCAGTTCGTGAATGCTGGCGATGGCCGACTCGGATGGGCAATACGCGTAGTGAACAGTTGGGCGATAGAGCGGATTGCCAAAGTCGTCCCACACCGTGAGGTGATCGCTGATTGTGAGTGCTTCGCCGTGGCGAATGACCATGCCGTGCATCGGGCCACATGGAACCCACGAACGAACCATCGTGTTGAGCCCAGGCTGAGCCATGCAGATTTGGTTGCGAGGGCCTTCGCCATTGTGGGTGTAGGCGTTCTTGGGGAGGCGTAGTTCGTGCGTTCCCCAACCCATCTCGGCCGGAGCAACGCCTTCTTCGTAGAGGCCATCGACCGACCACGTGTTC
>CANNMD010000070.1 GCA_947505655.1 Acidimicrobiaceae bacterium
GCCGCCTTCCCAGGCTTCAACGACCGCTTGTTCGACGAGACGGGCGCACTGCGCAAGTTCGTCAACGTGTTCGTAGCCGACGACGACGTGCGCTACCTCGATGGCCTCAACACTGCGGTTCCAAACGGCGAAACCGTTTCGATCATCCCAGCGGTCGCCGGCGGCTGCTGAGCCTTAGACCGACAACAGGTCAACAAACTCGGCGCGCCGTTTCGGGCCAAGCCGAGGCTCTTCGGGGCGATTGTCGCGGTCTTGCCACACGGCAAAGACGCGGGCAGCGAGCTCTGGATCTTTCACCATCGTGTCGGGGCTTGTGAGCAGATTGAAGCTGCGAAAGAACGCCCGAAAGACAACGGCGTCGGAGCGCATCGCAGGCAGCAAGCCGTCGCGAAATACGCCACGCATGAACGTGCGCGGATCGGTGGTGTCGCCATCGGGATCGTCACCAGCGAGCAACGCTGTGGAGACACGGCGCGCCTCGGCATCTTGGTCAACACCGGCTCGATACCACGGATAGATCTCGGCGCGCAGGCTGGCGTCGTAGGCAAGCGCAAGGGCGCGTAGATCGAGAGCATTCTCATCAAGCGCCTCGGCGATGAGATGTGCTCCCCAAAACGCTGCGCTGCACCCACGGCCGTACAACGGGTTCGTGCACAGCACGGCGTCGCCAACGGGCAACAGGCCAAGTGCCACCGGCTCACCGTCGATGACGAATTCGCGCCAACGATTGAGCAGCCCGGCCATCACGTGCACGTTGTCGGAGAGCGGCTCGGCACGGCCATCGAGCCATGGTGCTGTGGCGACCAACTGACGCGCTGCGCTGTCGAAGACCGTGGAGTCGGTGAGGATCTTGCGCAACTCATCGTCGGCCGTTGGCGTGGCCAAGGTGACGCTGAATGTGCGGTTGTCGCCCACAAACACGCCGTACTTCACGTAGCCAAGATCGCCGCCGATAGGGCCCGAGCGAGGTGGATAGTCGAAGCCTTCGCGCAGTCGGTAAAAGCGGCTGAAGTACACGATGCCGGTGTCTTCAACCTCTTCGGGGATCTCAGCCGCGCCGGCTTCGGTGAGCCATTCGTTCACTGCGCTGCGACGGCCGTTCGCGGCAATGACCAAGTCGGCCAACAGCTCTTCACCGTCGGCAAGACGCACACCTGAGACCACGACCGCGCCATCGGCGGACTGCGCGGACACGACACCTTCGACACCAACGCCGGTGCGGAACGTGACCCGGCCCTCGGCGAGTGCGGCGCGGCGCAGCACCCACTCGAACGTGGTGCGACGACACGCCAGCATGACCAGTTCGTCGTCGTCGGCTTGGCGCACAAACCCGGTCATCTCGGGCGGCAGATCGTCGCCGAAGCGCATCTCGGTGGCGCCTTCATGCAGCAAGTCGGCGTAGACATCGGGGTAATCGTTCAGCAACAAGTTGCGCAGCCGAGCCAAGAAGGCGTGGCTGTGGCGCACCTGGGGCGCACCGCGGCGGTCCCAATCGAATGCTTCATCGGCCGACTGCGGCATGGGAGTGTGATCCCGTTCGATCACGGTCACGTCGTGGCCACGCCGGGCCAAAATGAGCGCCAGGCCGAGTCCCGAAACGCCTCCGCCGACCACAATGACGCTTGCTGACGAGGTCTTCATAGGTATGCAAGCTAGATCAGCACACCGCGCAGCGCAGGATCCGGCTCGGCGTCGCCACTGTCTGCGTGCGCCCGCACAGGCAAATGCAGTCTCGCTCGCGCTGCGGTTGTCGCATTAGCACTCGCGCCATTAGAGTGCTAACAACTCGCAACGGCGAGCGAAATCCATCAGTTCGTCCAATGGAGGACACCAGATGTCGAAGATGATCGCGTTTGACGAGCAAGCTCGTCGTGGGCTTGAAGCGGGCATGAACAAGCTCGCCGATGCAGTGCGAGTAACGCTCGGGCCAAAGGGCCGCAACGTCGTATTGGACAAGAAGTGGGGCGCACCCACCATTACCAACGACGGCGTCTCAATTGCCAAGGAAATCGAACTCGAAGATCCGTACGAGCGCATCGGCGCCGAACTGGTCAAAGAAGTCGCCAAGAAGACCGACGATGTTGCCGGTGACGGCACCACCACCGCCACGGTTCTCGCTTGGGCCATGGTTCGCGAAGGTCTGCGCAACGTCGCAGCCGGCGCCAACCCAATGAGCCTCAAGAAGGGCATCGAGGCGGCCGTCATTGCAGCCGTTGGCAGCATCAAGGCACTCGCAAAAGAAGTCGACTCGAAAGAGCAGATCGCTCAGGTCGCCTCGATCTCGGCAGCCGACAACGAAATCGGCACCATGATTTCTGACGCCATCGACAAGGTCGGCAAAGACGGCGTTATCACCGTCGAAGAAAGCCAGACCTTCGGCATGGAGATGGATCTCGTCGAGGGCATGCGCTTCGACAAGGGCTACATCTCGCCATACTTCGTGACCGACACCGAGCGCATGGAAGTCTCACTCGACGATCCATACATCCTCATCGTGTCCTCGAAGATCTCGTCGGTGCGCGACATGCTCCCCGTGCTCGAGAAGGTCATGCAGGGCGGACGCCCATTGCTCATCTTGGCCGAAGATGTCGAGGGCGAGGCTCTCGCCACGCTCGTCGTCAACAAGATTCGTGGCACGTTCAAGTCGGCAGCCGTCAAGGCTCCTGGCTTCGGCGAGCGCCGCAAGGCCATGCTGCAAGACATCGCCATCCTCACCGGTGGTCAGGTCATCAGCGAAGAAGTCGGCCTCAAGCTTGAGAACGCCACGATGGATCTGCTCGGCACCGCCAAGAAGATCATCATCACCAAGGACGAGACAACCATCGTCGAGGGTGCTGGCGACGAAGACGACATCAAGGGTCGCATCAACCAGATCAAGGCCGAGATCGACAACACCGATTCCGACTACGACCGTGAGAAGCTCCAAGAGCGTCTCGCCAAGCTCAGCGGCGGCGTTGCCGTGCTGAAGGTCGGCGCCGCAACCGAAGTTGAGCTCAAAGAGAAGAAGCACCGCATCGAAGACGCAGTGAGCACCACCAAGGCCGCCATCGAAGAAGGCGTTGTTCCTGGCGGCGGCGTTGCCTTGCTTCGTGCACAGGCCGCTGTTCTCGAAACGGTTGCGCTGCTCTCGGGTGACGAAGCCACTGGTGCCCGTTTGGTCGCCAAGGCTCTCGAGGCCCCACTCAAGCAGATCGCCGAAAACGCTGGCATGGAAGGCGGTGTCGTCGTCGAGAAGGTCAAGAACATGACCGGCAACGAAGGCCTCAACGCAGCAACCGGCGTCTACGAAGACCTCGTCAAGCTCGGCGTCATCGACGCTGCCAAGGTGACCCGGTCGGCACTGCAGAACGCAGCATCAATCGCTGCGCTCTTCCTCACCACCGAAGCAGTCGTGGCCGACAAGCCAGACGACGGCGGCTCGATGGGCGGCGGCGGAGGCATGGAAGACTACTGATCTTCCTGATTCGATCTGAAGAAGCCCCGGGCCA
Source organism: Acidimicrobiaceae bacterium (assembly GCA_947505655.1). Taxonomy (GTDB): domain Bacteria; phylum Actinomycetota; class Acidimicrobiia; order Acidimicrobiales; family Ilumatobacteraceae; genus WLMZ01. The sequence goes on from CANNMD010000070.1 coordinate 3,489, forward strand.
CGCGCCCGGGGCTTCTTTCGTTTTCACCCCGCCCCCGTCCCCCGCCCCCCGTCCCCCCGTCCCCCGCCAACACGTCCCCCGCCAACAACCATTTCGCTTCAACAAACGGTTTGTTGAAGACAATTGGTCAACCCCCAACCTGTTGTCTTCAACAAACTCGGGAGTGCCCGCTTTTCGATGTGAGCCTGCTTGACTGCACAGCAATGACCACGAACGGTCGCCACTTTGCGGCGAACGCGACAGGTCAGCACGGGATCATCTCCCGTCGGCAAGCCAATGCCGGTGGCGCTACTCGCGCCACGCTTCGTAGCCGAGTCCAGAGCGGCGACCTCGAGCGGACTGGGGTCCGCACCTTCACTAGCCCATTTGCACCCAAGACGCCCATCGGCGCGTTACATGCGCTGATGCTCGACGTGGGCGATCCGGTCTGGGTCAGCGGTCCAACCGCTGCGGCCCTGCACGGGTTCGATGGGTTCCGACTCGCGCCGCCGTTTCATCTCACGCTGCCCCACCATCGCCACATCCAACGCCTGGGGCACGTGTTTCATCGCTCGCTCGAGCTGCCGCTGATCGATCAATCCACGGTGAACGGGCTCGCAACCACAAGCCCCACCCGAACGCTCATCGACCTCGCTCGCATTGAGACTCCGCAACGTCTCACTGCTGCACTCGACTCTGCACTGCGCGATGGGGGAAGCGCCGAAGACTTTCTGCATCGGCGTATCTCCGACTTACGCACCAGTGGGCGTTACGGCATCCCAGCGTTGCTCGATGTCATCGAAGGGTCCGAGCTTTCTCGGGGCGGGCACAGTTGGCTCGAACGTCGCTTTCTCGAACTGGTTGGTCAGGCGAACATCGCCCTCCCCGACACGCAAGCGGTGCTGTCGCGCCAGCGCAATCGCACGATCCGTGTCGATTGTCATTTCGCGGGAACGCCGTTCATCGTCGAACTGCTCGGTTACCGCTGGCATCGCACCAAGCAGCAGATGCAGAACGACGCCGAACGGATGAACCGTCTGCAGTTGGCCGGATTTATCGTGATCCAGTTCACCTACGCCGACATCGCCCAGAACCCATCGGGGACCATCGACGTGCTGCGCAGTTTCCTCGTCAACCCGCCAACAAAGCGTTTGTTGAAGACAATTGGTCAACCCCCGACCTGATGTCTTCAACAAACCGCGGAAAGGGAAGGAAAACGGGCGGTGGCGGGCGGGGTGGCGCGAACAGGGCGGGGAGCGAGGCGGTGGGTTACTTGTTTTGGGCGTTGTAGTTGGTGATCAGGTCGTTGGCGGCTTGGGCCGCTTTGGTGAGCGCAGTCTGCACATCGCCGCCCGAGAGCACCTCGGCAACAGCAAGGGCCGTCACCCGACGAACCGCCTTGTGCGGGCCGATCACTGGGCCTTGCGATGTTGGACCCGGCAGCGACGACGTGAGTTGGTCGTAGGCAACCTTGAACCGTGGGTCGGTCACATAGAGGCTCTTGATCGGATCGAGCGTGAGCGCATCGTTGCGCACCGGGATGTAGCCCGTGGCGGCAGCCCATTGCGACTGACTCGACGCACTCTCGAGGAACGCCATGTAGTCCCACGAGGCAGCGGCTTTGGCGCCACCCTTGCCATCGACGATGTACAGCGACGCACCGCCAACCAGGGCGCCCTTGCCGTCGTTCGGGCCGGGCATCGGGCCAACGCCAACTTCGCTTTCGAGCACACCGGGGATGATGCCGCCGCGAACGATCGCAAGCACCGGGCCCAGCGCAGCCGACGTTCCGATGGTCATTGCGGCAGGCTTTGTTGCGTCGGCCAGCTTCAAGAATGTGTCCTGCCCGCTGGCGTTGTCGCCCACATATACGGCGCCGCCCTCGGTGACCATTGACTGCAGAGCGGTGAGCAACTTCACACCACCGGCTCCGTCGTAGAGCACATGGGTTGCTGGCGCCGCGCGACCGTTTTCGTTGTCGGCGTAGAACTCGCCGCTCTTGGCCAGCCACTGCTCGATGTACCAACCGCCGCCACCATCGAAATCGCTGTCGAGAGCAAGGCTGTAGGCCGATGCACCCGACGACACAAGCTGCTTGCTCGTGGCGAGCAACTCCTCGAGCGAGCGAGGCGACACCTCGGGGTCGAGACCAGCGGCCGTAAACCGTGGCTTCAAGTAATAGAGCACCGGCACGCTCATGTTGAACGGCATCGACCACTGCACGCCTTCGGTGGCATACGCACCAAGCGCCTGCGGCAAGAACGCCGACGTGTCGTACTTCGCTGACTCGGCACACGCCTGGGTGGGCACGATGCTCTTGGTGTCGATCATCTGCTGCACCATGTACTCGGGCATCTGCACCATGTCGGGGCGGCTGTCGGTATTGCTCTGCAGGTACTTGTCGATGGTCTCTTCGTAACCGCCCTGGAACTGAAGGGTGACCTTTACTTTGTTCTGCGAGGCGTTGTACACACCGGTGAGACGTTCGAGTTCGCGACCCAGCTCGTTCGAGAGCCCATGCCAGAACGTGATCTCAACGGGGGCCGTGGCTGCGGCTGTATCGAGCGCGGCGACATCGCACGGCGGCAACGAGTCGAGCTTGCGCGGCAACGTCGTTGGCGGCACCGTCGTTTGGCCGGGCACTGTCGACGCGGTGACAGGCGTTGGCGCCCTATCGATTCCGGCATTGGTGAGACTCTGCCCCGATCGACACGACGCGGCGAACACGCCACCGACGACCACCATGCACACCACAACTCGACGTGACATCACTACCCCTTTACCGCGCCAGCGGTGAGACCACGAATGAGTTGGCGCTGGAATGCAATCAGCACCACAAAGATCGGAAGCGCCACAATCACCGTGCCGGCAATCACCAAGTTGGGTTTGTCGATGGCGGCCAGTTTGAGCGTTTTTAATCCGGTCTGAACCGTGTTGAACTTCTGGTTGGTGGTGACCAACGTGGGCCACAGATACTGGTTCCACGACGTGAGAAAGCTGAACAACGTGAGCGCGCCAATAGTGGGCCGCGACAACGGCACCGCCACCTGCCACAGAAATCCGAGTCGCCCGAGACCGTCCATGGATGCGGCCTCATGCATCTCTTTGGGGATGGTGAGAAACACTTGGCGGATCATGAAGATGCCAAACGCCGTCGCAAGAAATGGGATGGTGAGCGCCTTGTAACTGTTGATCCAGCTGAGGCTCTGCATCGTGCGGCGGTTCACCGTAAGCGTGGCTTCAAGCGGCACGAGCAAGGTGGCCAAGAACGCAACGAACACAAATGTCTTGCCCGGGAAGCGCAGGAAGGCAAAGGCGTATGCAGCCAAAATCGACGTGACCACCTGCGCGAGCGTGATGAGCACCGACACGTATGCCGAGTTCCACAACGCCCGACCCAAGTGGCCAGTACGCCACGCCTCGGTGAGGGTGCCGGTGGTGAAATCGGTGGGTAGCAACGGATTGACCAACACCTTGTTGCCAGGCTTCAACGCACCCACGACCATCATGTAGATGGGGAAGATGACGACGAACGCCATGAACGTAAGCAGCAAGTAGCGGCCCACTTTGCGGGCGCCGTAGACCTGATCAATTGCCATAGTGCACCCTCTTTTCGAGACCGCGGAACTGCACCAACGCCAACGCCAACAGCACTGCGAACAGCAACACCGAGACCGTTGCCCGAAGTCCGTCGTCGTTAGAAGTGGGCAAGCCCGAACCGTATGCGAGGTACGTGAGCGTGGTGGTCTTGCCCAGTGGTCCGCCTTCGGTGAGTAGGTCGACCTCGCCGAACGACTGGAACGCACGAGTGGTCAGCACCACCGTTGCGAACAGCAGCGTGGGCGAGATCATCGGCAGTGTCACGTTGGTGAACCGACTGAAGCCGCCAGCACCATCGACATACGCGCTTTCGTAGAGATCTTTCGGCACGCCCTGCAATCCAGCGGTCACCACGATGAAGGTGAACCCGAGGTTGGCCCAGATGGAACTCGCCGACACCGCCCACAGCGCCGACCGAGGGTCCTGCAGCAGACCTGGCGTCTTAGCAATGCCACCAATCCATTCGGAAAGCACGCCCACGTTTGGGTTGAGCAAGAAGAACCACATCACCGAAGCAACGGCCACGCTGGTGGCAACGGTGCTCGAGAAAATGGTGCGGAAGATTCCGACACCGCGCATGTATTTGTCGGCCAGCACGGCCAACGCCACACCGAGCACCAAGCCGATGGGCACCGTGATGAGCGCGTACTTCGCGGTCACGATAAGTGCGTCTTGAAACTCGTTGCTGCGGAACGCATCGAGATACTGATCGAACCCATTGTTTGTGCACTTCGTGACGCCGCATCGTTGTTGCCCCAACCACACCGCTTTGATCAGTGGGTACACAACGAACAACAGCAAGATCACACCCGACGGCACAAGCATCAGCGCCGCCAGCCCAGAGTCGCGCCGTTTTCTTTTCATTCAGCGATCCTCTGCTCGGTGACCGCATCGAATCGATGACGCACGTTCTCGGCGGCGCCAACCTGCACGACGCTGCCCACGGCGGGCATGACCGCGGCTGAATCTTGGCGAATCACCACACGCCGATCGCCCACGCTGCCGGTGATGTGCACCTCGTGACCGAGTTGCTCGACAAGTTGCACATGCAACGACAACGGTTGATCTGGCGAGATGCGCAGATGCTCGGGCCGCACGCCCACGAGGTGTGTGCCGGTCTCGAGCGAACCCGCAGGCAAGATGTTCATCGGTGGCATGCCAACGAACTGAGCCACGAACACCGACGACGGCTTGTCGTACACCTCTTGCGGCGTACCGATTTGCTCGAGATGGCCACGAGACATCACGGCGATGCGCGAGCCCATGGTCATTGCTTCGACCTGATCGTGGGTCACGTAGACGAAGGTGGAGTTGAGGCGCCGATGTAGTGCGATGAGCTCGGCACGAGTTTCGCCACGAAGCTTGGCATCGAGGTTGCTCAGCGGTTCGTCCATGCAGAACACCGCCGGATTACGAACAATGGCGCGAGCCAAAGCGACTCGCTGGCGCTGACCGCCGCTGAGTGCGCCGGGCTTGCGATCGAGATACTCACCGAGGCCGAGTGACGTCGCTGCTTCAATCGCAGCGGCAGCGCGCTGCGCCTTGGGAATCTTGCGCACCTTGAGCGGGAACTCGATGTTGTCCTGCACCGACTTATGCGGATACAGCGCATAACTCTGGAACACCATGGCAACGTCGCGCTGTTTGGGCATGACGTTGTTGACCATCGTGTCGCCGATGTAGACCTCGCCCTCGGTTGGGTCCTCGAGGCCGGCGATGATGCGCAGCAACGTGCTCTTGCCGCAGCCCGATGGGCCGAGCAGGATCATGAACTCGCGATCAGCGATATCGAGGTTGATGTCTTCGACAGCGGTGACGCCATCGAACTGCTTAGTGATGTTCTTCAATCGAACTTGTGCCACGCCGTACGGTACGCCACTTTCTTGGGGCGGTCGCGCAACCCGCGAGGGCGCTAACCTGCTGCGCATGCAAGACCCTGCCATCGCTACGACCGAGATCGACCTCGACGCCATCGAAACCGATTTGGCCGATGTCGAAACGGCGCTCGCTCGTCTCGAAGCCGGCACCTACTGGACCGACGAAATCTCGGGTCAGCCGTTGCCCGACGAACTGTTGGCAGAGCGCCCAACCGCTCGCCGCTCGCCCCAGACCCCACAGACTCCGCAGAATCCGCAGTCGCAAACACCCCAGCCCTAGTCACACCCCCTCGGCTCCCTTGCCCAGCCACCAAGGCGGTGGGGTAACCTGCACGGAGTTTCGTTTCCACGTTGGGGGATTTCACCATGGCCGATCCGTACAAGCCACGAGCACCGTTTGCCCCTTGGGACCGTCGCACGCTGCCAGGCATCTTCGATGTCGAAGAGTCCGCTCGCCGCGTCGGCAACTACAAGTGGACCGAAATGAAGCTCTTCGAAGCACTGGGCGGATGGGTTGCCACCGTGCCCGAGCTCGACGTGAAGATGCGCCTCGGCACCCACTGCTACAAGCACGCGTGGCACGCCGAGCTGTGGCACAAGCGCCTGCCCGAGCTGCGCGAGATGAACCCCGAGCGCCTCACCGCGCCGGCCAACGACGCCATGGTGCGTTTCATCGAGGCAATGACCGAGCCCGAAGCACCTGAGCTCACCATCGAAAAGCTTGTTGGTGTGTATCGCGTGCTCATTCCACGGTTCATCGCGGCCTACACGTATCACCTCAACGGCACCAGCGAAATCACCGATGCGCCAACGATCCGCTCGCTCAAGTTCATCCTGCAAGATGAGTTCGAAGACTGGCGCGATGGCGAAATGATTCTGCAGAGCCTCATCGAGACTCCCGAAGAAGCTGCTCGCGCCGCGGCGCACATGCAAAAGCTCGAAGCCATCATGATCGAGGCTGGCGGCATCGCCGGCATCGGCACACTCGGCGCGCTCTAAGCGAAAAGGACTCACTCATGCGCAAGTTCTTCCCCGTCGAAGATTTGGCTCGCGATAGCCGCTTCAGCAAGATCACCATTGCCGACCGTATGGCCGATCAGCGCACCGCGCTCAACGTGAACGTCGACGCCGATGGCCCGAGCAAGCGCACCAACAACATGCGCCTCACGCCCTCACGGCGCGACGCCAGCGATGGTGCACGCGGCCTGATGCACGGCATTTTTGTGGGCGAGATCCAGGCGCTCGAAGGCGCCGGGCGCACCTGCTGGGATTTCGAAACCGGCACCGAGGCTCCGTTTGCGCTGAAGCTCGACATGGCCCGCCAGTGTTGGGACGAAGCTCGTCACGTAGAAATCAGCGTGAAGCTCAGCGATTGGATGGGCAGTGAGATCGGCCAATACGCCGAGAACACCGTGCTGTTCGAAGCGGCGTGCAGCTCCGATCCGGTGCTGCGTCTCGCTGGCGTGAACCGCGCTCTCGAAGGCTTGGCCATCGACGTGTTCACCACGATGAAAGAGTTCGGCGATCTGGCCGGCGATCAGTACCTCGAGTTCTGCGAAGACTGGATGCTGGCCGACGAAGTCACCCACGTGAAGATGGGTTCCGACTGGTTGCGCAAGATCACCGAGAACGACCCTGAGCGGCGCAAGAAGGCGCTCGAGTTTCAGAACGTGGTCGACAAGTTGTTCAGCTACGGCGGCACTCGCAGCGACAGCCAAGAGTCACCGATTGGTCTCGCCCGCAGGTTCCGCGAACTCGCCGGCTTCACCGACGACGAGGTCGAAGTCATCGCCGAGGTCAGCATGCAAGCACTCAACGAACGCAAGGTTGCAGTTGGCCAGATCCGCGAAGCCAAGCGCCTCGCCGATCAATCGGCACACAAGTAGAGACGGGCGCACATGACCATCACCGTTACTCCTGAGGTGTTCAACTACGTGTGGTTCGATGCCGAAGTCATTCGCAGCATCGCCACTGGTTTGGTCGACGCGCTGGGCATGAACGACTACGACGTCATCATCGAAGTCGATGAAACCACTCCGTTGTCAGGCATCTCGTGCGAAATCGGCGACACCATTCGCATCCGTGCGTGTAGCGGAGCGTTCGAAGACACCCGCAAGCCTCGCCAGCAAAGCGAAACCGCGACGGCTACCTCGATTGGTCGAGTGTTGCTGCGGGCACGCGACCGACTCGTTGGCGGCTTCGGCGAGGCACCGGCCGACAACGATCTCAGCTTGGCCCAGGTGGCTGCGTGGGAGACGTATTCGCTTGGTCGACTCGACCGCCTCGGCGTGCCCACCAACCAACAGCGCTGGCGCTACAACTTCCGTAATCGCCTCGGCTTCACCGACGCAACCGACGGCGCCTTCGAGAAGATCTGGGGCAGCGACGGACTCACTTGGGGCGAGCTCTGCGCCATCAGCGAGACCGCCATCCCTAGCGCCGCCAAGTAGGCCAACGGTCGACCCGTAGTCAATACTGCAGGCATGACGCTTTCGCCAGAGATTCGCCAACGTACGCTGCACGTAAACGGCGTCGATCTGCAGGTGCTCGAAGCTGGTAACCCAGCGGACCCCACCGTGATCTTGAGCCATGGCTTTCCCGAAGGCGCATATTCGTGGCGTCAC
>CANNMD010000071.1 GCA_947505655.1 Acidimicrobiaceae bacterium
CGATAAACAGCGGCACCAGATCGGCCGCTCGGTCGGCCACGATGCAGCAAACGTTGAGCGTGTTGCACACTTTGCGATCGAGCGAATACAGCACCGAATCGCGAAAGCGGTCTGCGTCGGCCGTGGTGGCGGCCATCATCCATGCACCACCCGTGCCGTGCAGGCTCACCGGAACACCCGCTTGGCGAGCCACGGCACCCAGCTGAGCTACCGCCTCGCCTGAGCCGCGAGCAATGGCTAACGAGAGCCTGTGATCGTTGAACAGCGCCCAGCCAGCGGCGCGCGCCGGCGAGGCAACCAGCGAGACAGAACCGGCTGGCAGGCCCGCCTTGGCGAGCGCTGGAGCCAACGCATGGCGCATGATCGCTTCGGCCGTACCGAGGGCATCGCTACCAATGCGCAGCACCGCCGTGTTGCCCGTGCGAAGCACACCTGTTGCATCTGCAAACACATTCGGACGGCCCTCGAACACAAAGCCCACCACACCCAGCGGGGCGCGCTCTGCAGTAACGCTCCAGCCGGCGTGGTGCACCTCTTCAACAACCTGTTGGCGAGGCGTTGCGGTGTCTCGCCACACCCGAAGCCCGTCGATCATGTCGGCACGCATGCGCTGCGACAATTGCAAGCGAGTGGTAGATCTGCCGCGAGCTGCGGCCGACTGGACATCGAGGTCGTTGGCAGCGGCCACGAGCGCGAACACGTTGTCGTCTTCAAGCGCTGCGGCAAACGAATCGAAGAACGCAGAAACCTGCTGTTCAGAGACGGCGGCCAGCGATGCGAACGCCTCAACTGCTCGATCAACAGCAGAGCGGACCAGAGCGAACTCGGCCGCAGGAATGTGCAACAACGCACCCGAGTCCTGAACCACCACGAGTCGGTCACCGGGGCGGAAGGCATCGGCAAGCGATTGGCTCACCGTGGCCAGGCGGTCGCCGCCGAACGGCACGACTTGACCGGCGACGAGACCTACGAGCGACTGAATGTTGTCCATCGGCTCACAGCGTAGGTGTTCAGTTCCACGCGAAGACTGACCTCGTGGCAGCAAAGTCGCCAACTCAGCGAATAGCTTTGGACACGTGATTCAGCCCCAGTTGTATTTTCGCCAACTCTTGTCCGGCCGCGACTTCGCCAGGGACAATCCTGTTGCCCGCCAGATGCTCAACTTCGTCTACGCCATCGGCGATCGCGTCACCGGCGAAACGCTGTTAGTCGATCCCGCCTACGCCGTGAACGACATTGTCGACATTGTCGAGGCCGACGGCATGAAGGTCACCGGCGTACTCGCAACCCACTATCACCCCGACCATGTGGGCGGCGCAATGATGGGCTACCCAATCGAAGGCGTCACCGACCTACTCAACCGATGCCATTGCCCCATCCATGTGCAGGCCGACGAAGCCCCGTGGGTGATGCGCACCACGGGCGTGGGCGCGAACGATCTCAAGCAGCACGACGCCGGCGATGTCGTGATTGTGGGCGGCATCGAGATCGCATTGCTACACACACCCGGGCACACCCCAGGCAGCCAGTGCTTCTTGGTAGAGGGCAAGCTCGTCTCTGGCGACACACTGTTCCTCGAGGGCTGCGGGCGCACCGACCTTCCCGGTAGCGATCCCGAGCTGATGTACTCAAGCCTGCAGATGCTGTCTGCCCTGCCCGACGACACGGTGGTGTACCCGGGCCACATGTACTCGGCAGCGCCCAATGCGCCGATGGTTGAACTCCGCGAAGACAACTACATCTTCAAGCCCAAAACCTGCGACGCTTGGATGCAGTACTTCGGCGGCAAGAACTAGCTCAAACTGCCCGCATGGGCGCGATTTGGGACAGCTGTTGTCCCAAATCGCGCCCATGCAACAGGTTTGGGCGAATGGAGTGGGCCGGGCGGGCCGGGGTCAGGCTGGGCGGAGCTTGGTGCGGATGTTCAGCTGACCAGCGAGGCCGGCATGACGATGACGCTCGATTGACGCTCGGTCGGGCGACGACATCTGTTCCATAAACGCCGCCTGCGACGCGTACTCAACCAGCGCAACCATGTCCCAAAGATCGCCGACTTCGCCCAAGAGCAGCCCGGTGACGTCACCGCTATAAATGACCCGACCGCCACGACCCTCGACCACCTTCGACACTGCCTGGCCGTACAAGGCATATGCCTCACGACCGGAGATGTCGATGGACGGGTCGTCGGCGTACTCGGCACGATCTTTGAACTTGATCAAGTTGACCATCACGAACGGGCCATCGTCAGGTGAACCGAAGAACTCCTGAAGCTGCTCGTGTGCGGGATAGACGGCGTTCGTGACTTCCATCATGACCTCCAAGGCGGTGAAGCGATCACCTTAGAAGGTGGCAGCCTGAGTGACAGTTATCAGTGGAGTCCGAGCGCCAAACCCACGAGCGCGGCGTGGTACGTGACCATCACTGCGATGGGCAGCCACCGCTTGTGGGCCACGAACTCGCGCCACCCCAACAATGTGTCGCTGATCACGAACGCCACCGCGCCAGCGATGGCCCACCAGCTGCCAGTCATCGCCGCAACCACCGCCATGCTCGAGATAATCAGCAGATACGCCATCACTGGAGCTTTGAGTTCGGGCTTGTTGGTTGCTGCCCCGCTGAGGATCTTGCGCCCGATGAGCGCACCATGAACCACCAACAGCACCACGGCAACGACGCCCCACATCGGCCGGTGCAAATGCATGTTGACGAACATCGCTACGAAGACAAGATGCCCGATCAAAAACGAAGCAAGCCCAATGATGAACTTGTCGACCACCTCAAGCAACGCGATGTCGCCGATGAGACAAAACACCAAACCAACCACGGCAAGAATGGTGGCCGTCTTGGGGCCATCGGCGGCGATGGCCACCCAGATCACCAGCAGCGTGGTAACGGGCTTCGAGATGGTCTCAAGGGTGCGATTGGGCCACAGGCGCGTGGACCAGTTGGTGACGGCGGCAATGGCCGTGCAGATCAAAGACAACGTAAGCATGCGCAAGTTTCACATGCCCACGCTCGGCCGACGATGACCCTGCTCGGCGCGCAACCGTCAGGTGAACGCTTTCGCAATCGCTGCGAGCGCGGCCACAACGAGCAACACAAACACCAGCACCCTGAAGCGCTCTGGGGAGAACCGATGACGCAACGGAAAGCCTGCGAGTAATCCCAGCGCCAGTGCGGGCAAAGCAACGGCTGAGACCACAAGTTCGTCGGCATGCACCTTGCCGCCGGCCGCAAACATCGAGAGCCCAACGACGCCGCTGATTGAAAACACCAGCGCCAAGGTCGCCCGAAAGGGTTCGGGCTCAAGCTTGCGCGCTTGCAATCCGAACACGAGCGGCGGACCGTTCGTGGAGATCGAGGTATTCAACACACCGCTGAGAAAACCTGTGCCGAAATCGAATGACGGCCCCACTCTGGTGAGGTCGAGTCCTCGGGCAAGCACGACAACAGCAACGAGCACTGCAACACCAAGCATCAAGCGAAGTGCCCGGTCGCTCACAACGCTGAATACCGCAAAGCCAAACGGCATCCCGACCATTGCACCGACGCACAGACGTTTCGCTATCGCCAGATCTGCGCTGCGTCGGTAGCGATAGATCTGAATCACATTGGTGATGAAACCGAGCAACGACGCAACAATCACGGTGGGGTGCAGCGGGATTGCCATGCTGACGAACGGCACCGCCATGAGCCCGAAGCCGAAGCCGGCAACGGCGCTCACGATTGCCGAGAAGAACACAACCACGAACACCACCGCGTATTGCGCTGCGGTGTACGAGAGCGCGATCAACGAGCAGCCCAACGAAAGCGGTGGGTGTGGATACGGAAGTATGGAAACGCCTGCACTTCGCGGACGCCTGGAATCGTGCGCACCTGATGATTCAACACGTCGAACATCTCGTCATTTGATTCGCACAACACTTCGGCCAGCACGTCGTAGCCACCAGCGCTGAGTACTGCGTAGATCACCGACGGCAGCGCGCCGACGGCATCGGCCACAGCCTGAGCATCATGCTCGACGGTGATGCAGAACATGGCCATCGAGTTGTAGCCCAGTGCAAGCGGATCGGTGACGGCGACAATCTGCAAAACGCCTGAATCGGTGAGTCGCTGCACGCGCTGGCGCGTCGCTGCGGCCGACAGCCCGACCAACGGTGCGAGGTCGGCGTAGCTCATCCGGCCATCGCGCTGCAGTTCGTCGATGATTCGCTTGTCGATGGCGTCGAGGGTCACGGCCGCCTACCCTACGAGGGTGGTGACGGCATCACGAAACACCATCGTGTGTACATCGACATCGGACTGATCATGGTGAGGCGACATCAGCGCCATGTTGTGAAACGGCGTGAGCAAGATGCCGCGGTTCACAGCCCACAGATGCATAAACAAATCGAGGTCGCGGTCGACCCCCGCTGCCGCTTGCGCACCATTCGTTGGGGGTGGGCAGAACCAGTATTCGGATCGACAGCCGAGCTGCTGCACATGCCACGGCAACTCAAAGTCGGCGATGACCTTGGCGACGCCGTTGGCCCACGACGTAGCCAGCGGGATAGCAACGGCAAAATCTTCCTCGCGTAAGCATGTGGTCAGCGTGGCCCGAACTGCGGCGACTGCGAGAGCATTGCCGGTCAGCGTTCCGCCGACACCAGACGTATCGATCGAATCAGATCCGAGAGCGAGCCCGAGCCTGTGCGCGATCTCAGCGCTCATGCCGTATGCCGCAGCCGGCATTCCCCCGCCAATGGTCTTGCCGACCACGATGAAGTCGGCATCGATATCCCACGCGCGCGCGGCGCCGCCGGGGCCCACGCAGATGGTGTGCGTCTCATCGATGATCAGCAACACGCCGTACTTGCGCGTGAGTTCGCGTACCGCGGGCAGATAGCCCGGCTGCGGCAACACGATGCCAATGTTGGTGAGCGCTGGCTCCATGAGAACACAGGCAACATCGCCACACGCAAGCGCCTGCTCGAGCGCATCGATGTCGTTGAACTGAACCACACGAGTAGTGAGCGATGGATCTACCTGAGGACCAAGCGAGCCGGGGCGCGCGATGACAGCGCCCGATTCGTCGAGCACAGCAAACGCTTCGTCGACTGTGCCGTGGTAGCACCAGTCCATGACGACAACCTTGCTGCGACCAGTGAGGTGCCGCGCGAAACGCAGCACAAATCGATTCGCATCGGTTGCGGTCATCGCCATCTGCCACGAAGGCAACCCGAACCGGCGAGCGAGTTCGGCGCCGACCCACGCCGCGTCGTCGTTGGGCAACATCGTGGTGATGCCGCGCAGCGCTTGGTGATAGAGCGCCTCGGCAACGGCCACAAGCCCGTGCCCCACCATTGCTCCCGTGTCGCCGAGGCAGAAGTCGTGATACTCGATGCCATCGACATCAGTGAAGTGAGCGCCGTACGCCTCGCGAAAGAAGAGCGGAAAGGCTCCAGGCCAACGACTCATCCACGGCATCGGAACGCCGCCGAGGAGGTTCTCTCCTGCGGCATGCGCTAACTCGGCCGATTTTGGGTGCTGCTCGATGAACAACCGTTCTTCGGCTTCGAGCAGGTTCGTCAATCTCGTTCGGTCCAACATCACTGCCACAAGGTAGCTTGCCGCCACACAAGAAAACCATCTTTTCGATTGCTCAATGCAGGTTTGTCGAATGATTCCATTGTTGATGCCATATTCTGCAACTAATAAGAAAGTCGTCAACAGGCGGCCGCCCAAGTCACGATGATCAGACTCGATCCGGTAATCTGCTCGCCAAGGAGGCACCGTGACCACCACCGACGCCATCATCGTTGAGCCAACCCAAGAGCAGATTGCGACCGTCACGAAGTCGCGCCGCATGCTGCCCAACACCACCGTGATGAACGGCCCGTGCGCCTACTTGGCCACCGAACGTCGTCGCTTGGCAGCACTGAAGTACGAACACTTCGAGGTCACCCAACTCAGCGCCACCATCGGCGGCGAGATCCAAGGCCTCGATCTCACCGGTCCACTCAGCGACGAAGTCATCGCCGAGATTCGCAAAGCGCTGCATGACTACAAGGTGATCTTCTGGCGCAACCAGCCCCTCACCACCGATCAACACGTGGCCTTCGCCACTCGCTTCGGCAGCCTCGAGACCCACCCCTTTTTGCCGCCCAATACCAATCAGCCCGAGCTCGTGCGGTTCGCTAAGAACGTGAACACGTCGGGCTACGAAAACGGCTGGCATCACGATGTCACTTGGCGCGCCGAACCCTCAATGGGCGCCGTGCTGCATGCGATCACTGTGCCCGCGGTGGGTGGCGACACCTTGTTCGCCGACATGTATGCGGCCTACGACGGACTCCCCGACGACGTTCGTGAGCGCGTGAGCACGATGACCGCCGAGCACGATTTCATGAGCGCCTTCGGGCGCCTGCTTCCCAAGGGCGAGCGCGACGAGATGCGCGAGCGCTACCCGTTGGTCGAGCACCCTGTGGCACCTCGCCACGAAGCCACCGGTCGCCGCTATCTCTATGTGAACCGTTATTTCACGAGCCGCATCCTTGGTGTCTCTGACGCCGAAAGCATCGAACTCATCGAGATGCTGTCGCGCCAAGCCGACTATCCCGAATATCAATGTCGATACCGGTGGCAAAACGATTCGGTGGCCTTCTGGGATAACCGAGCCGTGCAGCATTACGCGGCCAGCGATTACTGGCCCGAGAAGCGAGTGATGGAACGCGCCTCGGTGATCGGCAAACGCCCGAGCGTTTGACAGTGCAGCGGTAGCGCCGAGCCCATGTCTGGCGAACCAGTGCAGCTCACCTGGGCGGTAAACCTCGGCTGCCTAGGTTTTCAGTCCTAGCCAATCGGCGCTTATCGACCAAACGTCACCGACGAACTCGGCATCACCACCGTGCCGGCCCGCCTCGCAGCGCAGCGCAGCGCAGGGCGACCCGTGGCTGCCGATGGACAACAATCCGAACAGTTTGCAACCCTTGTTGCAGATGGCGGCCAGCGACGCGGCATCGGGGCTCGGTGATGCGCCGTGGCCACCGCAGTATCCAAAGATGGCCGGTGAGCCCACTCGCGTGGCTCCAAACCGGGCAAAAAAGGCAATGCCGATGCAGGGCAACGACGCCACTGAGCAAGGTAACGTTGCGCCGTGCGATCGGCGGCTACGTGAAGACAGCGCTTTTGCTTTGCCTCCTCGCCGCCGTTGGCTATGGCGCCGGAGCCGTCATGCAAGCGCTCGGCGCTCGGCGCGCCGACGCAGCAGGCCAGCGCGGCCTGACCGTCATCGTGAAGCAGCCAGTTTTTCTGCTTGGAATCCTCGTCGATTTAGCCAGTTGGCTGATCTCGCGTTTCGCGCTGCACACCTTGCCATTGTTCGCCGTGCAGACCATCCTCGCCGGAAGTCTGGCGGTCACTGTGCTGCTCGCCCGCCTGGTGCTGAACACCGATCTTCGGGGCCCCGACCGTTTAGCAATTTTGGCGACCATGGTAGGGCTCACCCTGGTGGGCATTTCGGCGGGTGGCGAGCCAACCCAAGAAATCACCCACTGGCTCAAGATCTGCATCCTGATCGGCATACCGGCGATCATCGCGCTCGGCATCTTGGCGCTTGAGCTCAAGAAATCGATCGTGCTCTCGGTGCTCTCGGGCGCCGCATTTACGGGCAGCGCGCTCGCTGCTCGATCAGTTCACTTCAAGGACGAAAGCATCTCAGGCCTCGCTTCAGAGCCGCTGCTCTGGGCCGTGCTGATCTACGCCGTACTCGCGCTCGGGCTTCACGCCTCTGCGCTGATGCGCGGCCGTGTGGGTGCAGTGACGGCCGCGATGTGGTCAACCGAGGTGTTGGTGGCCTCGATCATCGGCGCCGTTGCCTTAGGCGACCATGTGCGCCGAGGCTGGGGCATCCCGGCCATTGTGGGCATTGCGATCACATTGGCAGCAACCCTCGAGCTAGCCCGATCACCAGCCCAAGAGCTCGATCCGCTGGCAAACAGCGCGCACAATCACCCCGCAGCCCGAGGCCGCGGGTAACCGCTCGGCTAGTGCGCCGCTGGGGCGCCTTGGGGCGCAGCATTCACCGTGTCGGATACGTAGCGCGGACGGAACAGAGCGATGAACACAAGCCCACCCGTGAACATGGTGATGCAAGCAACGACCAGTGGCGTATTCGACGTAATGCTTCCGGCGATGTATCCGACCAAGATTGACGCTGGCACCGATGCAAGGCTTTGCACGCTGCTGTAGATACCCATCGCTTCGCCTTGGCGACCCGGCTCGGCCGACCTACTGACGAGGCTGGTGATGTTGGCCATCGACAAACCGTTGAACACGGTGAAGATCGGCACGGTGAGATAGAGCGGAGTTTTGGTGGTGGCCAAGAAGTAGATGGCCAAAACTGCAGCGTTGCCGAACAGCGAGAAGCGCAGCACCTTGTAGTCGACCAACTTCTTGGCGACCAGGCCCACAACAACGCCCTGCGACAGGGCGATGAAGATGCCGACAAGCGCGAAGTAGTCGCCGGTTTGGCCGGGCGAGAAGTTGAACTTGTTGCGCAGGTACACACCGAAGAACGTGGTGAAGAACGTGAAGCCTCCGTTGAACAAGAAGGCCGTCAGGAGTGGGATGCGCAGCCGTGGCGATGCGAATCCGGAGATCACGTTGGCGAACGACTTGCCGAACTGAATGCGGCCGGAGTGGAACTTCTCCTTCAGCGTTTCAGGGAGCATCGTGACGATGAGCAAGCAGTTCAACAGCGCCAAAATCGCGGCGAACCAAAATGGGGTTGCCGCACCGAACCAACTCGGCGTGTGGAACAGACCATAGAAGCTCGTGTTCGGCGCGCTGAGGCGACCGCCAAGGTACGGCCCGATAACAAAGCCCATGCCGAACGCTGCACCGAGTAAGCCGAAGTTCTTGGCTCGGTTTTCGTTGGTGCTGATGTCGCCAATGGCTGCCTGAGCAACGGCAAGGTTGCCGCCGGTGATGCCGTCGAGCGCACGCGCAGCGAACATGAGTGGGATGTTTTTGGTGACGATGCCGACCGCAAACAGCACGTAACCAATTGAGGTGCCGAAGATCGATATCGCAAGTACAGGCCGCCGACCCAAACGATCGGAGAGCTGCCCAAGCACCGGCGCTGCCAAGAAAATGCACAGCGGATAGATCGCCTGCAGCCAGCCGAGCATGATGAGGCCCTGACTAAAACTCCACCCCTCGGGCGTGACCCTGAACTTCGATTGCTGATCGATCAGCAGTGGGAATACGGGGATCAGAATGCCGAAACCGAGAAGGTCGATGAACACCGTGGTGAAAATGGCCAGCAGTGGGCTGCGGCGGGAGGCTGCCTTGGCACTCAATGAAATCCCCATTCAACGTTGGGCCACACACCATGCGCGACCACAAGATCACTCGCCGAACGGGGCGAATCAACTCGGTCACACTAGAGGACTTTGACTCCAAGCAGTGGTGTACGACAAGCTTGTGTCATGACCGATGACAAGACCACCGATTCTGAGACGCAGCGCGTTGAGAAAGCGCTCACTGCGCTGCTCGCCACCCACGACCCCAAGCACGTTCCTCACGCCGAATTCCGTGGGCTGCAATTCGATGCCGGCCTCGCGTGGGTGCACTTCCCCACCGGATTTGGTGGCTTGGGTGTTCGTCCCGATCTGCAGCGCATCGTCGAGCAGCGACTTCGTGCGGCTGGCGCCAAGGGTGCCGATCCGGCGTCGTTCTTCCTTGCACTTGCGGGTCCAACCATCGTCACCCACGGCACCGACGAACAGCGCGCCCGCTTCCTGCGTCCGATGTTCACCGGCGAAGAGCGTTGGTGCCAGTTGTTCAGCGAGCCCGGTGCCGGAAGCGACTTTGCAGGTCTCGCCGCCAAGGCAGTTCGCGACGGCGACGAGTGGATCGTCAACGGCCAAAAGGTGTGGAACACCATTGCCCACCTCGCCGACTGGGGAATGCTCGTCACCCGCTCGAACCCTGACATGCCTAAGCACAAGGGCATGACCTACTTCGCCGTCGACATGCACACCCCCGGCCTTGAGGTTCGCCCACTGCGTCAGATCACTGGCGAGGCCGAGTTCAACGAGGTCTACCTCACCGACGTTCGCATCCCCGACGACAACCGCATCGGTGCCGAGGGCGAAGGCTGGCGCGTCTCGCTCACCACGTTGATGAACGAGCGCAGCACCATCGGCGGCGGAGGCGGCGGCTCGCCCAAGCGTGGCTCGGGCGGCATTGGCGAAGCCGTGAAAATCTGGCAGGCGCTTCCTGCCGACAAGCGCATGGCCGCCCAAAAAGATCAACTGATGAAGATGTGGGTACGCGCCGAATGTTTGCGCCTGACCAACATGCGTGGCAGCGAAAACCGCAAGGCCGGTAACCCTGGTCCCGAAGGCTCAGTCGCCAAACTGGCGATGGCCGAATTCAATAAGGCGTTGTTCGAGTTGTGCATCGACATGCTCGGCGCCGACGCGATGGTTGGTTACGACTACACCTTCCGTCGTCCGGAGTCGTTGTCAACCGAGGGCCTCGAGAACGGCGTTCGCCACGCGTTCATGCGTGTTCGCGCAAACTCGATTGAGGGCGGCACCAGCGAGATCATGCGTAACATTCTTGGCGAGCAGGTGCTCGGACTTCCGGGCGAGCCACGCATCGACAAAGACGTTCCGTGGATCAGCGTTCCTCGTAGCTAAGACGCGTTTCCGCCGTGCCGTGCGTGCACGGTGCGGCGGATTCCTTCTTGCCAGCCAATCGTGCACGGCCCGGTGATTGCCGTGCGCTTGGTGACGTCGGCAACCGAACCTCGCAAGGTGCCATCGATGGGTCGCACCACAACTTCGGCGTCCTTGCCCAGCAGCTCACCCGCATAGGCGCACCATTGCTGCACGCTGACGGCTTCGTCGCCTGACCAGTTCACAATGTTGGCCGGAGTGCTCGCCGCACCAATCAGTGCCGAGGCTTGAGCGTTGATGTCGTCTTGGTAAATGGGGGCATACAAACACGGATCCCAGCGCGTAGATACTGCGCTACCAGCGGCGATTGCATCGGCGTGTAGCGCGGGCAGGCCACCGGCCGGACCGTAGGCAGCGTTCATTCGCGCAATGGTGATGGGCAAGTTGAACGCCCGTGCGCAGAATCGTGCCACCGCTTCTTGACCAATCTTGGCCACTGAATACGTTGGCGAGTGTTGAGGGTTCACGTCGCCCATTGGGTCGGTCTCGCGATACGCGAACCACGGATCACTGTGCGGCTTGTACACCGAGTGGGTCGACATCACGAGCGCAGCGCGAGCGCCGCGGCAGCGCTGCAATACGAACCCCGTTGC
Source organism: Acidimicrobiaceae bacterium (assembly GCA_947505655.1). Lineage (GTDB taxonomy): Bacteria > Actinomycetota > Acidimicrobiia > Acidimicrobiales > Ilumatobacteraceae > WLMZ01. The sequence goes on from CANNMD010000071.1 coordinate 11,321, forward strand.
CTCTGCGTTCTCGCGCAAGGCCACATCGAAATCGTTGCCCGGGCCCTGATACGCG
>CANNMD010000072.1 GCA_947505655.1 Acidimicrobiaceae bacterium
ATCAGCAGAACGCGCAGGTCGCCTTGTGCGAAGGCTTCGTATGGGGCGTCGTTCATCGGTGTTTCACAACGGCGAGGGTCACCACGAACATCACGCCACCTTAGGCCGCCCGCTTGAGGCGGCTACGTTTGGCAGATGAGCAACGGCGACATCAGCGACATCAGCGATTCGGCCGCTGGCGCGGCACGGCAAGAGAAGCCGTCGTGCGCATCGTGTGGATCGCATTTGGCTACGCAGTGGGGAACGTCGGAAGGTCCGGCTTGGCTATGTCGCGAATGCGCCACGTTGCACGGACTCGGCTGTCCCTAGAAAAGCGTTCTAGTCTTCGACCATACGGTTGGCTCGATGTCCGGGCCCGGGGAATGGAGGGCCATCATGGCTGAGATTCATGGCAAGTTCGACGACCGATTCGTCGCGATGCGCGACCTGTTGAGCGCAAGCATCGATGCCGGCACCGACGTTGGCGCATCGGTTGCGGTCACCATCGACGGTGCTCCTGTGGTCGACATTTGGGGTGGTTGGGCCGACGCCGAAAAGACCACACCGTGGCAGGCAGACACCATCACCAACGTGTGGTCCACCACCAAGACCATGACCTCGCTGGCCGCTTTGGTGCTCGTTGATCGTGGCGAACTCGATGTGTTTGCTCCGGTCTCGAAGTACTGGCCCGAGTTCGCAGCCAACGGCAAGGAAGCAGTCGAAGTGCGCCACCTCATGTCGCACACTTCGGGCGTGTCGGCATGGGCGCAGCCAGTGATCGTCGACGACATCTACGACTGGGAAAAATCCACCTCGATGCTCGCAGCACAAGAGCCATGGTGGGAGCCCGGCACGCAGTCTGGCTATCACGCGCTGAACCAGGGCCACCTCGTTGGCGAGGTCATCCGTCGCATCAGCGGTCAAAAGCCCGGTGAGTTCTTCGCGAGCGAAATCGCTGGCCCGCTCGGCATCGATTTCCATATCGGCCTCGACCCAAGCGAGTACCACCGCATCGCGAACGTGATCCCGCCACCTCCGATGGAGATCGATTTCGCCACCCTCGACATGAACAGCGTGTTGGTGAAGACCTTTATGGGCCCTGCTCCCGATGCATCGGTTGCGTGGACCACCGACTGGCGCCAAGCCGACATCGGCGCCGCCAATGGCCACGGCAACGCTCGCTCGGTTGCGCGTGCGCAATCGATCATTGCCTGCGGTGGCGAACTCGATGGCGTGAAGCTGTTGTCGCCCGCCACCATCGATTTGATCTTCCAAGTGCAGTCGTCGGGCATCGATCTCGTGCTCGGCATCGACAGCACGTTTGGCATCGGCTACGGCCTGCCCAACGCGTCGTACCCGTACTTCCCATCGGGCAAGATTTGCTTCTGGGGTGGGTGGGGCGGCTCGGTCATCATCGTCGACACCGATCGCCGGATGACCGTTGCCTACATGATGAACCGCATGGATGCGGGCCTGGTTGGCGACGTGCGCGGCGAGAGTTTGGTGCGTGCCGCGTATGCCGCGATTGGTGTGACGGCCTAAGCCGCCGGCTCTAGGCGAACACCACCGTGGTCGCGCCCACGAGCAGCACGCGGTCTTCGGCCCAATAGCGCACAGCGCGCGATAGCACTTGACGTTCGGTGTCCTGACCAAGGCTGACCAACTGCTCGATGGTGTGAGCGTGGTTCACGCGCGCAACGTCTTGTTCGATGATTGGTCCCTCGTCGAGGTCGGGCGTCACAAAGTGCGCGGTGGCGCCAACCAACTTCACGCCGCGCTCGTGCGCTTGGTGATACGGCTTGGCGCCTTTGAACCCGGGCAAGAACGAATGATGGATATTGATAGCTCGGCCGTTGAGGTAGCGACACAGGTCGTTACTCAGCACTTGCATGTATCGAGCCAACACCACCAGCTCGATCTCATGGTCAACAATCAGGTTCTTGAGTTGTGCCTCTTGGTCGGGTTTCGTGGCTGCGGTCACCGGAAGGTGCACGAACGGAATGCCGTGCGCCTCAACGATTGGTCCGCAGTCGGGGTGGTTCGAAACGACGAGCGGAATGTCGATGGGCAGTGCGCCGCTGCGCCAGCGGTAGAGCAGATCGACCAAGCAGTGATCGAACTTTGAGACCATCACCATCACGCGCGGACGATACGACTCGGCCCTCACGTGGATGACAGCGTCGGGGTCTACGAGGTGAGCTGCGATTGCGTCACGAATCTTGACGGCGTCAACCTCGGGTGTTGAGAACACGGTGCGCATGCAGAAGGTTTGGGTGATCGGCTCGCCGAACTGGGAGTTCTCCAAGATGTTTCCGCCGATGTCGAGCAAAGCGCTACAGACGGCGTGCACGATGCCCGCTCTGTCGGGGCACGTGAGGGTCAAAATGTGGTTCGGCATCAAACGAGTATGGCACTATGGCTGCGCTGACCCGCCCATTGCGGTTGGGTGATTGCGCGTGCAGATCTGGGGGACGAGGTGCACATGAGCCAACCGCGCGACTATTCGATGACGGGCGACGATGGTCGTGCTGCTGTTGCGCGTGGCCTTGCCGACGCGCAGTGGTATCAAACCCCAGTGGCGCGCAAACGCTTGAAAGAACTGATGCAGCGCAGCGATGGCCCAGCTATTCGGGACACCGTGCTGTGGCTGGGGCTGATGGTCGCCTTCGCTACGGCTGCGATCGCGTTGTGGCCGTCCTGGTGGTGCGTTCCGTTCTTTGCCGCCTACGGAGTTCTCTACGGTTCGGCCAGCGATTCGCGCTGGCACGAGGCTGGCCATGGCACCGCATTCAAGACACGATGGATGAACACGGCGGTGTATCAGATCGCGTGCTTCATGATCGTGCGTAACCCCACCACATGGCGATGGAGTCACACGAGGCATCACTCCGACACCATCATCGTTGGGCGTGACCCAGAGATCGTCGGAATGCGGCCGCCCAAGCTCGGTTCGATAGCGCTCTACTTCTTTGGAGTCTTCGATCTGCCGCGCGGCCTTCGAACAATGGTGCGTCACGCACTCGGGCGCATCTCTGCCGATGAGGCCAGCTACACCCCCGAGTCCGAGCATCGCAAGGTATTTCGCGACGCACGAATCTGGACGGTTCTCTACATTGCGATTGTGGCCGCTTGCGTTGTGCGGGACTCGTGGCTTCCGGCGCTGCTCGTTGGGCTACCGCGCATGTATGGCGCTTGGCATCATGTGCTCACGGGGCTCACCCAGCACTGCGGTCTCGACGAAGATGTCACCGATCATCGACTCAACAGTCGAACGGTGTACATGAATCCAGTGAGTCGCTTCATCTATTGGAACATGAACTATCACCTAGAGCACCACATGTATCCGTTGGTGCCGTTTCATCACCTGCGCGAGTTGCACGATGAGATCAAGCACGATTTGCCCCCAGCCATACCGAGCATCGCGGCGGCGTATCGCCAGTTCGTGCCGGTGATGTTCGCACAGCGCACGGATCCCAGCGTTTGCATTCACCCGCAGTTGCCGGCCCCACGGCTTGCCGACGGGACGCTTGGCGCATGAGCACATGGACCGACATGGGCGCGGCTGGCGACATCGAGCAAGAAGATGTGGTTGGTGTTGAGATCGGTGGTCGGGCGTATGCGATCTATCGATCTCTTGACGACGTCTATTACGCCACCGATGGGCTGTGTACCCACCAACAGGTTCGCTTGTGCGAGGGCCTCGTGATGGGCCACATCATTGAATGCCCCAAGCACAATGGCCGTTTCGATTACACAACTGGCGAGGGTCGGGGTGTGCCGATTCGCGAGAACTTGCGCACCTATCCGGCCAAGGTTGTTGACGGCCGTGTGCTTGTCGATCTCGGCTAGCGAGATCGCCGAACTATTCAGTTCAGCCTTCGCGTACCACCGTGGTGGTGCCAAGGTAATCCCATACGGCCTTGCGGGTTGGGTCGGCCAGAATGAGCACAGCGCTGACAAGCCAAAGAATGCCGCTGGTTACCGATCCGAGCACCAGCTTGCCAAGGCCTTCGCGGAGCAGCATCTGGGTCATCGAGGCAGGCGCCCCAGTCTTTGTATCGACGATGCGTAGGTTGAGCATCTTCTTTGCTGGCGAGGTGGACTGTTGCCAGAGCACGATGTCCCAAATGAGCCAGCCGATGCCAAGCGTGACGATGGCGAGCAACGCGTCGAGCATGAAGGCGCCGAAGCGGACGCCGTTGCTACAGGGCACCACTGTCGCCGAGCTTGAAGAGTTGCCGAAGTAGTCGCTTGGCGGCGGTGGCGGCGGCGGTGGTGGTGGTGGGAATGAGTCAGACACGTAGATCTCCAACAGAGTTGTGGGTGCGGGCCGGGGCGCAGGGCGCGACGACCTGACATGGACAGTAGCTCACAGCGTCAGCATGCCGGCCCCGTTACGGGCCACTTGCTGGCGAGTACGGGCCACGCGGCGGCTCACCGTTTCGCGTCGCTGACCGACAAGCTGCGCTACCTCTTTGACGCTGTAGCCCATGCCATCGACCAACATGAGTAGCTCGCAGTCGATGGGCGAGATGCCTGCCAGACACCGAGCCAGCAGTGCGCCAATGTCGCACTGGCGCGCCACGATGTCTGCGACTGACTCACCGGTGTCGACCAACGTGTCGAAGAGTTCGAATTCTGAACCGGCAACGGTGGCGTTACCCGAGAGGTAACGGCGTCGCGGGGCAAATGAGCCGCCACCGAGGTCTGCGAGTTGGATACCTTCGCCTCGCTGAACTCGTTCGCGTCGAGCGAATGAGAGAGCGGTGTACCGAGCGGTGCCGCGAGCGAACTGAGCCGGGTTTGGGAAGCGAGCCATGATGCTGTCTGCATCAGTGAGAAAACTCTCAGTAACCGCTTGAGCGATGTCGCTCGCATCATGCTGGCCGTGACGCCGACAGAATCGGATTGCCTCACGAAATACCGCCGTGGCGTATTCGTCGACGTTGCCGGGCTGACGGCCGGGGGTAGTAGTGGTGTGCTTGTTTGGAACGGTGCCTCTTCGCTCACAGTTACCGCCATGGCAGCGGCTTGTTGGTCTGTTGAGGCGAGTATGAGGCAGGGGTGTCACAACGTTTCGGGCGTAGTGGTCACTCGTCGGTGGCGAGGCGAATCCACACGACATGGTCGCCGGAAGGGCCGTTGTCGGCGGCGCCCCAGAACGAGTCCCAGCGTTCGCCGGGCTGCATGCCGCGCATGCGATGAGAGTTGACATCGCGACGATGGCTGCACGCAATATCGGATGAAATTTGCGCTGCGGTGGTGCGGGTGTAGAGCCGTTCGACTCGGACCCAGGCGCGCTCGGCGCGGGCTTGATCAAACGTGCGCGCCCAAAATGAACTACGCCCACGGCTGACAAACGTCGGTGGCTGGTTCACAGTTGAACCCTCGTGTTCAAACTCGATCACGAGTGCACTCCGCGCGCGATACCGCTGCGTTGGTTGAGGTTAAAAGAGAGGAAATTGGAAGTCATCAATAGTTTTCCTTCAGGGATGTCTGTCACATCGGTACAACGCGCGATTGGTCGCTGAGTGTGACCTATCTGAGAACCTGTCAAACAATGAACGACGCTCACCCCTATTCCTTCGTTCAAATGTGAAAAACAACCTTCGTTTTGCATGAAATCAAAGGTGCAACTCACGCAGCGTGAAGGTAACACGAAGCCCCCTCGCAATGTCATGTACCTAGGTACACGTAGGCCGTTTGCGGTCGGTTCACGACGGCCCGTGCTGGCCGCGGCCACCGGGCTTACTGGGTGCTGATGCTGGCCCTGAACTCGCCCTCGCGCATCGCTGCGCGGGTGGCCTCTGATGGGCGATCGAGTCGGGTGAGGGTGACGCCGATGATTCGGGCCGTGCATGGAAACTGATGCGGGTATGGGCCCACGGGTGCACCGGTGTCGATGCCGATATCGAAGGTTTCGCCGCTCATCGAGAAGACGAGGGGCACGGTCTTATCGACCCGTGCGCTGGCAACGATTGCATCGTCGACAATGAGTGCTGCGTGGCCGCCCTGACCAAAGCCGCCGTCGTATGCGAACTCGACGGTGATGGTGTGTTCGCCGGGCGACAGCACCGATGGGTCCCGCACCACGTAGTGCTCGTGACCAAACCAGTTATAGAGGTAGGTGGCATGGCCGTCGGTATCGAGATAGATCGACCAGCCGGCCATATTGCCGCCTTGACATGCAATGACACCGGTGGCGCCTGCGGCGGGCACCACGATCTCGGCGGTCATCCGCCACGAGCAGTTCTTCAAGTTGAGCACCGATGACTCGGGCATACGAGTGTGTGCGGTGGTGTAGGTCATCGAGTCGATGCCATCGAGCACATGTGGCACTGCGAAGTCGCCATGCCGGGGCGAGCCCGGGTCGCGCAGCGGATAGACGCCGTAGTCGATAGCGCTTTGATGAAAGATCTCTTGAAGTTCGCGAAGCTTGTCGGGATACGTGGCCGCGAGATCGACAGCTTGGGAGAAGTCGTTGTCGATGTTGTACAACTCCCACTTTTCTTGTGGGCCGTCAAACTCGAATCCCTGTAAACGAATCCAGGGCAGCCGTCCGTGGAAACACGAGGCCATCCACCCATCGTTATAGATGGCCCGATTACCCAGAATCTCGAAATATTGACTGGTGCGATGGCTGGCTTTGTCTGGATTGTCGAAGGTGTAGGTCATCGAGGTTCCGTGGATCGGCATCTGCTCAATTCCATTCACCGCAGCTGGCGCTGTGATGCCGGCAATTTCGTAAATGGTGGGGGCGATGTCGATGACATGATGAAACTGTTGGCGCAGCGCGCCAGCATCGGTGATTCGTTTTGGCCACGAGATGGCCATTGCATTGCGCGTGCCACCAAAGTGTGAGGCCACCTGTTTCATCCACTGGAACGGTGAATCGAGCGCCCACGCCCACGCAATGTTGAAATGGTTCTCGCAACGCTCGGTGCCGAAGTCGTCGATGTGCTCGAGCAGCCAATCGGGATCCTCTGGTACGCCGTTTTGGAACGATGGCGCGCTCCACGCGCCGTGGATGGTTCCTTCGGCCGATGCCCCGTTGTCGCCCGTGATGTAGATAACGACGGTGTCGTCGCTGAGGCCCATTGCGTCGACAGCATCAATCACGCGCTTGATCTGCGCATCGGTGTGCTCGAGGAAGCCAGCGAAGACCTCCATCAGACGCCGAGCAACAGGGCGGTACTTCTCGGGGTAGTCCTCCCACGCAGGAATCTGTTCGGGGCGCGCTGTGAGCGCAGTGTTTGGGGGAATGACTCCGAGGGCAATCTGGCGGTCGTAGATGTGTTGGCGCAGTTCGTCCCATCCGCCATCGAATGCCCCGCGGTACTTGTCGCTCCACTCGGGCGCTACGTGATGCGGCGCGTGTACCGCTGGCGTTGAGAAGTAGCAAAAGAACGGACGGTTCGGAGTGGAAGCTTTTTGACGTTGGATCCAGGTGATTGCCTGATCGGCGAGGTCTTCAGTGAGGTGGTAGTTCTCTTTGCCCACGTGCGGAGAAATGGCTGTGGTCTGGTCGTAGACCGGCGGTTCCCATTGCGACGACTCGGCGCCGATGATGCCGTAGAAACGGTCGAAGCCCATGCCCGTTGGCCAACGGTCGAATGGCCCCGCAGGGCTTTGTTCCCACGATGGCGTGAGGTGCCACTTGCCGAAACATGCAGTGCTGTATCCGGACATGCGCAAGACCTGGGCGACCGTTGCCGACTCGGGTGGAATGGCGCTGTCGTAACCAGGGAATGAGTTGGCGATCTCAGTGATGCCGCCCATGTGTACCGAGTGATGGTTGCGGCCGGTGAGCATGGCGGCGCGGGTGGGCGAGCACAGAGCGGTGGTGTGGAACTGGTTGTAGCGCAGGCCGCGCGCAGCTACTGCGTCGAGGCCTGGTGTGTTGACCGGACCTCCGAAGGTTCCGAATGAACCAAAGCCCACATCGTCGAGCAGCACCAGCAAGATGTTGGGCGCCGCGTCGACGGTGCTCGGATTACTGAGCCGTCGTGGCGTTGAGTCGGCGATGAGCCGCTGGGCCGAACCGGTGAACGGCGGTGTTGGACGGGGGAGGCTCACGCGCTGGTACGCAGCCCGGCTACCTCAAACGAATCGAGAGCAGCGAGTAACTCGGCGGTATTGCCGGCCACGCGCACGCCGCCTGCCTTGATCGCGTCAGTGATGGTGGTGGCGCCGGTGACGATGTCGATCCACATTGCTGGCGCCGATGAGATGGTGACCGACGCCCCGGTGCCGTCAGTAGGACACGCAACACAGTTGCGAATGTGCAGACCGCATGTGGAGCCGTCGTCGAAGTTCCATGCAATGTGGGTGTCGACGCCGAGCGCACGCGTGGGCTCGAGCAGCACTCGCAGAATGTGCACCCCATCGCTTGGCGGCGATGCTGCGAACTGACGCTTGTGTAAGCGGTGCACATAAAAGCGCGCTCGGTCTTCGCTGCCGTCGAGGCCGCGGGCTCGGGCGAGGCACCAGTTGCGGATGTTCGCCGCTGGCGTGCGTTGCGCAATGGTGCGCAACACCCGTGCCAAGAGGTGGCGATCGGTGTCGGATGCGTCGTCGCTGCGGACCAACCAGCTACAGAGTTCGAGCGCCCAGCGCAGGTCGTCGGAATCGATGGCTGCGGTTGCTTGCGAACGCACGGTGTCGCGCCCGCCGAATCCGGCGATGAGCCGATTGCAGCGATCGGCCGGTGGCAGCGGAAACAGGTTTGACTCGTCGCCGTCGAAGAAGCCGAACAGGCCGATCTGGATTTGGCGAGTGTGGTGTTCGGCGACCCCGTAGAACTCGGAGGTGAGGTAATCGTCGTCGTAGAAACTCGGAAGGGTGACCGTGTGTGCGAGCTCGCGACTGGTGGCCCCCATGTTGATGTGGCGAACGGTCTGATCCCACAGGTATTGGATTGAGTCGCGGTATTTGGTGACCCGTGTCTTGATTTCGTCGCGCCCGTAGATGACCGGGCCGTGTGCGGCAACGAGGTAGTCGGCATTGAGCGACAACAGGTGATCGAGACCACGCAGCAACACGCGTGGGTCGCGGTACTCCTCGCCGCGGATGGCGAAGATGTTGAACAGCAATGGCCACACGAGGTTGTTTACGCACACGCCAAGCGACGGGAACCAGTAGGTGACCGAATCGTCGGCGTCGGAGGGTGCGTGGGTGACCTCGATGGTGAGGCCCGCCACGGTGATGGCGGTATCACCAGCGAAGGTGTGGGTTGCGGGAATGTGGCCGTAGCGAAACGGAGCGTGCGCGGGATTGCGATAGAAGTGGCCGAGGCCCACGTTGACAATTGCGTCTTCGCCAACTGAGGGAAGGCTTGTGGCGAACTGCTCGGCGAGACCGCGCCCGTAAGCCGGGGCGATTTCGGTTGCAGCGCGGGCCCGATTGACGGCGACTCGCTCGTGAGCCCAAATGGGCAATGGCTCGAGGTGATTGTCGCTGAGTACTGCAGCGGTACCCGACACGTAATGAAAGTGCGTGTAGAGCACTGCCGCAATCGGGCGATCGGTGTGCTTGCGCAGTTCGCCAAGTGCTTCGGCCATCTCTTCGATTGACTCACCGGTGTCGATGGCGATGATGCCTTCGGGTGCGTCGATGAAGGTTTGGTTCGACAGGCCGTTGCCCATCAGCGACCACACTCCAGGGCGCACTGTTGCGAAGGTGCGGGCAAGCAACTGCGACTGCTGGAGATGATCGCGATGGGCGACACCACCGTTGGGGGCCGTAACGGTGTCTACACCCGTGGTTGAAAAGCTTCGTTGTCGGCCGGTTTGTTGCATAGACGTAGACAGTACGTGGCGACGTGAAGCCTCACGTGCTTGGGCGGGCTGCCTGGGCGGTGAGGACGCAAGCGTGTGACATGGTTTCGGTGTGACCAAGCGACTCCGGCGACGTTGTGGCCGTGTCAGACTCACGCCCATGGGTTTGCTCATTCCGCAAGATTTTCCAATGTCGTCGCTACGCAACGATGCCGAACGCGATGTGGTCAACGCGCTCTGCGACGGATTGTCCGATGGGTGGTATGTGCTTCCCGATGTCGGGCTCTCCGGTCACCGTGACTATCAGATGGACATCGTCATCGCCCACGAAAAGGACGGCATTGCTGTCATCGAGGTGAAGGGCCACAGTGGCGTCTCGATTCGTAGTAACCAGTGGGTCAGCGGACATACTCCGCTTGAGCCGCAACCGTTTAGGCAGGCCAGCGACAATGCTCACGAGTTGCGTCGTCGCTTACGCGATCATTCGTCGGACCTTGCACGTGTAGCGATCGAATATGCGGTGGCGTTTCCAAACGCGTCGAAGGTCGCTGGTGCTTTGCCGCCAGAAACACATGCATCCCAGATCATTGTCGGGAGCGACCTTCAGGAAATCCAAGACGCGATCGATCGACTGATGACGCACCGTTGGGGTAATCAGCCGATTGGGCCTGCTGGCCTCAAGGCGTTGGTCGAGATGCTGCGCCCTGATGCCGATCTTGAGTGGGACCCCGCCGCTCGGATGAAACTCGCGCAGACGCGCCTTGAAAAAATCTGCGGCAATCAGGTGCGAGCCCTTGAACGACTCGACGCCAACCGCAAGGTGATGGTTACTGGGGGCGCTGGCAGTGGCAAGACCCGACTCGCGATGGCATGGGCGCTTCGGGCGTATACGCGCGGCGAGCGTGTGTTGCTTACCTGTTACAACGATCCGCTTGGGGGAATGATGCGCGAGCGCCTCCCGCAAGAAGATCGACTTGCAGTTGGGCCGTTCTTAGACATCGCAAGGAAAATGCAGGGCATGCCCGAGCTGCGGACACCTGACAAGGCTGGTCGCGAGTTTTGGGAGAACAAGGTGGTGGGCCACCTCGTTGCGAATTGGCATCGGGTCACACAACGATTCGACACGATTGTGATCGACGAAGCACAGGACTTCAGCCCAGCATGGATCGCGTTACTCGAGACGCTGCTCGACCCCAAGGGACCGCGCCGATTGCTGATGGTGGGCGACTATGCGCAAGTGGTGCACAACCGTGGCTTTGCGATGCCGTCGGTTGATGACGGCTGGACCCGATGCGAGCTGGTGAACAACTGCCGCAACACGTACAGCATCGCCTCGATACTGCGTAAGCAACTCGGTGGTGCGCCTGCTCCTACTGGCGGACCCGAGTCGATCGGAGTTTCGTTTGCAGAAGCGAGCGATGTCGATTCGGTTGCTGAGCTTGTGGGCGACGAGATCGATCGGCTTGTCGATTTCGAGGGCCACGATCCAGAGCGGATTCTCGTAGCGACGTTCTCAAC